>JAIDTL010000079.1 GCA_029060725.1 Muribaculaceae bacterium
CCCCCGCCCCCCCCCGCCGAGACCCCGCCACCACGCGCACCACCTGCGAGGGGGCGGCTACCATTACTATGCCGCCGCGTGGTTGGAGGTGGATGGTGGTGGGGAGGGTGGAAGCGGTGGAGATTTGCCATTTGGAGGGATTGCCCGGTTTGGCGTCTTCGAAGAGTTGGATATTTAGATTCCCATCTTTTATGCCGAGGCGAGAGTAGTCGAAATCGGTGAGGTCTACCGGGGCGTCAGTGCCGTTGATGGCTGATATCCACCACTTGTCGCCTTTTTGTCGTGCCATGACTACGTATTCACCGGGGTAACCGCCAAGGAGGATAGTGTTATCCCAAGCAGTAGGAAGATTTGTCAGATAATCTTTTACTTCTTGTGGCTGGTCGAGGAAGCTCTCAGGGCGGTCGGCAAGGTGCTGGATACCTGATTCATAAAGAGCGGTCAAGGCAAGCTCGTGGGCATGTGTTGTGATGTGTGGGTGCTGTGAGTCAGTGAAAGCACAAGGAGTATAGTCCATCGAGCCGATTACATTGCGTGTAAATGGAAGAGTAGCATTGTGGCAAGCTGCCTTGTCGGTAAACGTAGGTACGTTATTATACCACTCAGCGCCATATACTGATTCTGTAGTGATGAAATTGGGATATGTGCGTTGCCAGCCTCTTGGGAGTGGTGAGCCATGGAAGTTGACGAGCAGGTGATGACGCGCTCCGGCTTCGAGAAGTTCTTCCATAAACTTCCAGTTGCGGTTAGTATCGCCGGAGAAGAAATCTATCTTGACTCCTTTGACACCTATCTCCTCACACCAGGCGAATTCCTTCTCAAGATCTTCCGGAGTATTGAGTCTGTATTTGGGAGTGGGGGCACCGTCAACCCATCCGATTGAAGAATTATACCATATCATCGGCTTGACATCCCTTAATATGGCGTATTCCACTGCATCCTCGACAGTCTTGCCGTCTTTCATTCTATCCCATTCGGCATCTATCAGTACGTACGGAAGTTTGAGCTCGTATGCAAGGTCAATGTACTTCTTTATGATGTTGAAGTCGTCAGATCCGTGATTGTATGCCCAGTAGACCCATGAAGCGACTCCCGGTTCGATCCAAGATGTATCATCAAGTTTGTTAGGAGCAGCAATATCTGAAACAAGTGTTGACTCTACAACAACGGGTAGAGTGCCGACGATGAACACTTGCCAACCACCGTTTTCAGGTCCGTCAGGTTTTAGATCGAAACTATTATTGCCAAGGGCATACATGCTGACGCCGGCTTCTTCCGAAGTGATACCGGATTCTGTCAGAAGACCGAAGATGCCATTCTTGTATTCTACGAGGGCAGGGTATCCTATACGCTGTCCTACTTTCAATTCCTGATCTTTAGGAAAGAATCCTTCGTAACAGTCGGTCCAGTTCTGAAGCCAAGTATGTTCGGGATTGATGAGCTCTATCTTGGATGAGCCATTCTTTTTCCAGGCGAAACCGTCTTTATAAGTTCTTACGCAAAGGGTATCTCCATCGGAAAGGAGATACTTATGTTCTTCATAAAAGTTAAAGCAATGACTCTTCTTGCCGATAAGCATCTCATAGTTGACCTCAACGTTTGAAGGTACGCCTATAGATTTCGCTTCACCACATTGGAGCGTCAATACTTTGAGAGGCTTACTTTTGTTATCCTTCATGCAAAGGAATGTCATTCCTTCAGAGCTTTCATAAAACTGAATAATACTTGATTCTGCAGAAAAGATAGAGAAAAGAATAAGTAATATCGAGAGTATTTGATTTTTTTTATTCATTTGAATATGATTGTGGATATTTTTTTACCATAAAGCGCCTCTCCGAGGCTACTGTGCTTTTGTGGAGAGTGCCCCAGGCTAAAAGCCTGGGGTTTTGGCATAATAATCAGGTCTCCGACCTGATTGGAGACTTGGGGATATAGATACCTAATGATTTTTTTGACTCGGTGGGGCGCATGCGGAGCATGCTTTATTACGTTGGGTTGCTTTGGTGGGGAGGCTGGAAAGCCTCCCTTCCATGATGGGGCGCATGCGGAGCATGCTTTGTTACTAAAGGGTGATGTTGACGCGCTTGCCGGAGTATTTTACTTCTTTGGAGGTGCCGTCGGGGAGCACTACTTTGAAGGTGCGCGTCTGGAGCATGCCGTCGTAGGAGCCTTTGCGGGCGTCGATGGTGAGGGTACGCTTTTTGTCGTTCCAGTTCATCGGGATTTTGGTGAATTTGCCATCGAGATAGTTAAAACCGTCGCCTTCATCTTCATAAAGTACAAACTCTGCATTGGCGCCGGGATAGACATTGAGGGTCAGGTAGTCCCATGGCTTTTCTGAAGTATATTGCATGTCTTCCGCGAGGGGGATAATGCTTCCGGCTTTTACATAGAGCGGAGAATATGCGAGAGGAGCATCTGCTTTGACAGTTTCACCTCCTACATATTTCTTTCCGGTCCAGAAATCATACCAGTCAGTGCCTGCAGGCAGATAGACATTATATGTCTTATTTACAGTCCAGTCAACTACTTGCCAACCTTCGGAATTAAGATTTGCATCCTGCTTGTCCCAACCGGTCATTTCATTGGTCTTCACGATTTTCTCCTGTGTGTAGAGAGGGTCGAGAACCGGGCAAACGAGAAGGCTGCGTCCGAACATGAATTCCTTGCCATTGTCCCATGTATTCTTGTCGTGCTTGAAATCCATCATGAGGGCACGCATGAAGCTGTCGTCGTTAGCGCTCACGCGACGTGCCGTGCTATAGATGTATGGCATAAGGCGATAGCGGAGCTTGATTGCATCTACGAGAGCATCATATACGGGTTCACCTTGCTTTCCGAAATAATAAAGTTCACGATATGTATCTGCACCATGGCTACGCATCATAGGTGTGAAAGCACCGAACTGCATCCAACGGGTATATAGTTCCTGGAACTGAGGATTCTTTGAGCCGGAAGTTGGATCCCAGTTTCTATTGTAACTGCCGGAGAAGAATCCGCCTATGTCGGTATTTACATTTGGATTGCCGGTCAATGTATGATTGAGGACCAATGGAACTTGCTTACGGAAAGAATCCCATGAACTGCCGACATCACCACTCCAAGACTGAGAGCCGAAACGCTGCTGACCCGTGAAGTAAGAACGAGTAAGGATGAATGGGCGTTTCTGATTGTCTTCGGCACGCTGATGAGTGTCAACTCCACTTACACACATAAATGGGAAGAGATTGCGTACAGAGCGATAAGAACCGAGAGCAGAGGGTTGGTCAAGGTCTGAATCCTTATACTGCATGTGGTCGGGATCAGTAGAGTCCATCCACCATGCATCGATACCCATAGAGTGTAGACGTTTCAAATGGTTCCAATAGATATCACGTGCTTCAGGGCTATAAGCGTCGTATACACGCACTCCGGAGAGATAGTCGCGACGTGGAGGCCATTCGGTGAGACCGGATTCGGGCCATGTCTCGAAGTCGAAGAGGAGACCCTTTTCCTTAAGTTCCTTGTATTGCTTTGTCTGCGGACCAAAGCTCTGCCAAATGCTTATGCTTATGTGGGCATTGTTGTCATGAACCTTGTCGATCATTTCCTGTGCACGGTTGAAGTCGGGGTTGATAAACTCCATGGCATTCCACGTGTAGTTGCTGCCCCAATACTGCCAGTCTTGAATAATACCATCGAAAGGAACGCCAAGTTCACGATATTTATTCACGACTTCGAGAAGCTCATCTTGCGTCTTGTAGCGTTCGCGGCTCTGATGGAAACCATACGTCCAAAGTGGCATCATTGGCACGCTGCCGGTGAGCCAACGGATATCTGCGATCACGCCGTCGGCATCGCCACCATACATAAAGTAGTAATCTACAAGATCACCTACTTGGCTTTCGAGTTCGAGAGTCTCGTTATCATTCAGCGTTGTAGGAGAATAGTTATCCCAATATATTCCATAGCCTTTGATACTCTGAAAGAAATGAGCGAAATCTTCAAGATTGGATTGCTGCATCAGGCGATGCTCGCCACGCTGCGACATTTTGCCGTTCTGAAGCATTCCGACACCATAAATCGGTTCGTCAACTTCAAGAGCGAAACTTTGCATCACTTTGTATTTGCCTTTGTCTATGCCTTCAGTGATGGGGGTGAAGCCGTGATTTCCTTCTTTCACCAAGAGTTGCCAATCGGGAGTATAGAAACTTACATTACCTGTCTTGTTGTCTGTGGTGACAATAAGGGAAGAAGATTTGTAGCATGTGACTTTATCATCGACGGTAGCAGTTACCTTTACATTTTCGGGTTTTGCTGTCACGACGAGAGATTCACGGTCTTTGGCGTTGGTGTCGTCGGGATGTTTGGTGACGCGGACGATTTCAGGGGTGTAGAATTTTACATCTACTTTGTCAGCGGTCGCAGTAAGTGCTGATAAGAAGAGGAGGTATAATATGGATTTTTTCATTGGGTCATTTGTAATTTGGAGATTATCATAAAGCGCCTCTCCGAGGCTACTGTTTTTTTGCAGGGGACCCCAGACTGAAGTCTGGGGTTTGGGCATAATTTTCAGGTCTCCGACCTGAAAAAATTACCTCTGGACTTGGTGGGGCGCATGCGGAGCATGCTTTATTACGTTGCTTGACTCGGGGGGGCGCATGCGGAGCATGCTTTATTACGTTGTTTGACTCGGTGGGGCGCATGCGGAGCATGCTTTATTACGTTGTTTGACTCGGGGGAGGCTGGAAAGCCTCCTTTCCATAATCATTTGAATTGCCAGTAGTCGAAATTGAAGAGTTCGGGGCCTTTGCGACCTTTGAATACAAGATAAAGGTCATGTACTCCGGTAGCTTCCGTCTGTGTGGGAACTTCAATGTAGGCAAAGTTTTCCCAACTTCCAGTGCCGGGGACTTTGAGATCAGCTACCAGCGGACCATCTATTGAATCCAAGTGCACTTCAATATTTCCGCCACGCAAGCCACTGGCTGCAGAGGCGCAGAATGTCTTTGGATTATTGTCATAAAAATTGACATTTGCCACTTTCAGATAGTCTCCGTTGTGAATGTCTGAAATATATACCCCTTCTTTAACGTTCTGACGAGAAGAAAGACCTTCAGACCATGCCATTGTCTCAGCCTCTACCCTATTGTATGGATTAAGTGTGCCAATGGCAGGAGCTCCCTCTTTGGTAGGAAGTATAGTCGGGAATGTTCCGTCGGCATTATATTCGAATGGCTCTACACAGAAACTGCGACCGAAACCGCCACCACCCGGTAGATTACCGGTATGATAGAAGAAATAAGATTTTCCTTTATAATCGGTTACACCACAATGATTGGTGAAAGATCCTGTCTCGTCTTTCTGTGGCATTATAGTGCCCATATATTTCCATGGACCTGTCGGGCTGTCGCTCATAGAATATGCGATGTGTTCAGGAATTCCTCCTGCGGCATATAGCATGTAGTATTTGCCATTTCTCTTAAAGAACCATGGACCTTCAGTGTAAGAGCTATTATATTTTTTTCCCGGCTCCATCGGGACTTCCTTTCCGGGACCAAAACCGTCAGCATCCGGCACCAGTTTCTGTACATCACCGTCAAATGAGATCATATCATCATTGAGCTTTACGTAGTAGATCGTCGGATTGCCCCAATAAAGATATGCCTGACCATCATCATCAATAAAGCAAGTAGGATCGATGAAATCCCAGCTTCCGTCGGCAAGAGGTTTTCCTATGGCATCTTTGAACGGACCTGTCGGAGAATCTCCAACAGCCACACCGATTGCCATAGCTCCGGTAAGTTTGGAATGGAGAGGGACATAGAAATAGAATTTTCCATTACGTTCTACACATTGTGGAGCCCATGCACGGTCATCGCCCCAAGAAAAGTCTTCGATTGCAAGAGGAGAACCGTGGTCGGTCCAATTGACCATATCATCAGTGGAATATACGCGCCACTCCTGCATCCAGAAGAAATCGGCACCTTTTTCATCATGGCCTGTATATACATAAAGGCGATCGCCATGCACCATCGGGGCCGGGTCGGTAGTATAGTTAGTCTGCACGCAGGGATTATCTGCTATGGCTGAAGCCGCAGCCAGTAAAAGAGAGAGTGAGAACATCAATTTTTTCATGATATCTTGCTTTAGATTGTTTTATAATGTTTAGATAAGGACTTTGCGCCCATTGATTATATATATGCCTTTTGGCAGTGAGGAAATCTTTGCTTTATCGTCAGTTTCGAGTATCTTCACACCCATCAGATTGAAGACCACAACATGACTGCTATTAGCATTATTAATTTCCACACTTGATTCAGCGGTCTTGAAGGTCCAGTAATCAAAATTGAAAAGTGCTTTATTTTTTATACCACCGGAAAAAACAAAATATACATCATGCACACCGGTTATCTCTTTCAAAGTTGGAGTCTCGAAGTATTCCCAAGTGTCTGTATCCTTAGTGGGAGGCACATCAGCCTTTGCCACCAGTTCCCCTTTCTTGGAATCAAGAAATACCTTAATTTGATTTCCTTTTAATTTGCCAGCCACGCAGGCTCCAAAAGAAACAGCTCCCTCATCGGAGAAATCTACATTTGAGACTTTGATATAGTCCCCATCATGAACTTTATCGACATATACCCCTACGGCATCATTCTGTGAAGTGCCTACCCCTTCTGACCAAGCCATAGTCTCAGCCTCAACACGCCCGTATGGATTGAGAAAAGCTACAGGTTGTGGACCTGTTTTAGTTGGATTTATAGAAGGAATCGTACCATCAGCATTATATTCAAACTGCTCTACACAGATGCTTCGGTCAAAACCACCGCCACCGGGCAAATTACCGGAGTGATAGAAGAAATAGGAATTTCCCATAAAGTCAACTATGCCGGGATGGTTGGTAAATGAGTTGAGCCAACCTATCGAGGGCATTATGATGCCTCCGTAGGTCCATGGTCCGGTTGGTGCATCACTTGTAGAATAAGCGATATGTTCCGGGATTCCTCCGGCTGCGTAGACAAGATAATAGATACCATTTCGTTTGTAATACCATGGTCCCTCAGTATATGAAGACTTGGAGTCGGAATTATTAGGAGGAGTACCAAAACTTTCCGGAGTCTGCTTTAATTTCTCCACCTTTCCGGAATATGAGATCATATCTTCATTAAGCTTTACAAGGTATATATCAGGATTTCCCCAATAAAGATAAGCTTGGCCATCATCATCAATAAAGACGGTAGGATCAATATATGCCCAATTTCCGTCGACGAGTGGTTTTCCTATTGCATCCTTGAAAGGACCTGTCGGACTGTCGCTGACCGCCACCCCTATTGCCATTGCACCAGTTAACTTTGAGTGTACGGGCACATAAAGATAGAACTTACCATTACGTTCAATGCATTGTGGAGCCCATGCTCGATCATCAGCCCAAGAAAAATCTTCAAGAGAAAGAGGAGAGCCATGATCGGTCCAATTCACCATATCTACAGTGGAATATACTCGCCACTCAAACATCTCAAAGAAGGAGGCATTGTCCTCGTCATGACCTGTGTAGACATATAGGCGTCCGTCATGCACCATCGGAGCAGGATCGGTAGTGTAACATGTCTGGACACAGGGGTTTTCTGCTATGGCTGAAGCCGCAGCCAGTAAGAGAGATAGGGAGAATAGGGATTTTTTCATATTTTTACTCTGGTGGATTTTCCTTTGTATGTGATGGTTTTGGATTTATCCCCTTTGCGGATTGTCATTTTCCTTGTCTTAGGAGCTTCAGGGTAAGATCCTTCTGCATCTGCTATCGTCAGTTCATTTTTGCTGTCGTCCCAAGTCATTTTTATGCGCGTGAATTCACCTTTTTCGAAGTCGTAGCTGTCGCCTGCATCATCGTAGAGTGTGAATGCGGCATCTTTACCCGGATATATATCTATGGTTAGAGGCTGACCAGCGGAAGCCGCGCTATATTCCACTACTTCAGTCGTAGGAATGATGCTTCCTGCTTTTACGAATAGAGGAAGACGATTGAGAGGGGTATCGGCAGCTATCTTTTCACCTCCGGCATATCTCTTTCCAGTCCAGAAATCATACCAGTCAGCACCGAAGGGGAGATATACCTCTTTAGATTTGACACCCGGATCGGTCACCGGCGACACCATAATATCGCCAAACATATATTGGTCCTTGATATCATATACCATTCTGTCTTTCGGGAAGTCGAAAGCGAGGGGGCGAGCCATGCTGAATCCACTCCGAGTCTGGGCATCCGCCATGCTGTAGATATAGGGAAGCATAGTGTATCTGAGATTGATCATATCGCGGATGGCTTCGTAGTATGGAGTTCCTTCTTCTCCGAAATGCCAAATCTCACGAGGAGTCTCAGTGCCATGGCTTCGCAGAATAGGAAGGAAAGTGCCCCACTGGAACATTCTTGTATAATACTCCTTGTATTCGTCGTCTTCTACGCCTTTAGGAAACTTACCTTTCTGGAACCATCTCGGGCTACTCTTGACAAAGAAGCCACCGATATCAGTAGTCCAATAAGGACTTCCGGTAGCAAAATAGTTGATGCTTCCCGGAATCTGCTTCTTGAAAGAATCCCATGAAGCGAAAGTGTCGCCATTCCATGAGGCTGTGGCATATCTCTGCTGCCCGGCATAAGAAGATCTGGTAAGATTGACTACACGTTTTCTATCGGTAGCCGCACGCTGATGCTCATAGATACCCTTGGCATGATTCAGCGAATATAGGCATGCGCGTTCAGCACCCAACGCCTCAGACAGGATCGCATCGTTGAGTCGCCAGCGACGTTCATGGTCATTCCAGGAATAAGGACGACCATTTTCAGGCTCAGGCAGTTGGTTCCAATCGCCGTCAAGGGGTTCACTACTATCACACCACCAGCAGTCGAAACCATTTGAAAAGAATTCATCATTTGCATATTTCCAATAGAGGTCGCGACCTTCCGGACTGAAAGCATCGTAGACAGAATGCTCAAGCATCAGACCCTTGCTTCTGAAATCTTCCGCTTCCGGACAATACTGAGGATTTGCCCAGATACTGATCATTAGTTTGGCGTTATGTGCGTGTACAGAATCAGCAAGAGCCTTTGGATCGGGATAATATTCACGGTTCATCTTCATATAGCCCCAGCCCTGTGGCCAGTAGTTCCAATCTTGGACTATGACGTCGAGCGGCACATGACGACGACGATACTCTTTAAGTGTATTAATAATGTCATCGGAAGAAACATAGCGTTCCTTTGACTGAACGTAGCCGAATATATATCGAGGCATCATGGCTACATTTCCGGTAAGATATCGGTAACCTTCGACTACATTCTCCGGCATCGCACCCTTGATGAAATAATAGTCTACAGTATTTGCAGCCTCCATCGTAAGAGTTGTTTCATAGCCGGATGAGTTCTCCCCTATCCACATACCCTGACCTTTGTTCTTGCTGTCGAAGATCATTGAGCACCCCGCATCGAAAAGAAGTCCGTATCCGGCTGTAGAGACCATCATAGGTATGAACACCTTAAGGTTGTGTTGAGTGAGATAAAGAGTCTTGCCAAGAAGGTTGACATAGTCTTCCATTTGCTGTCCAAGTCCATATATGGCTTCATTTGCCGACATGTCAAATGTAATGGCAAACCTCTGTTTCATTCCTAAAGTGTCTCTTCTGAGGACATCTTTCACCGTAACCTTACCATTTGCAGTCTCTTCCATGTGGGCAGAAGACTCATCGTAGCTGATTTTTTCCTGCGCCACTTTCTCGAATTTGCGAGGTACGTTTACGGATTCTTTGAGGAGTATCCGCTTTTCGATTGGATCATAAAATGTCACGCCTCCCTTACTGTCTACCGACACTTCGAGAGATGCAGTACGATAGATGGTCATTGAGCCGGATTTGGATTCCTCCACATCTACGTTGGTCTGCGGATAGACGCAAACTCCTGTAGCATTGTCTGTGACAGTGCCGTCGGGAGTCCAACGGACTCGGACTATGTCGGGCGTGATGAAATCTATTTTTGGCATTTGGGCGTATGACATCAGTGTGAAGAGGGAGAGGATAAAAGTCAGGAGGGGTTTCATTATTGGGATATTTGGATTGAGATTACCATAAAGCGCCTCTCCGAGGCTACCGAGAGATTACCTTTTGACCCGGAGGGGCGCATGCGGAGCATGCTTTATTACGCTGTTTGACTCGGTGGGGCGCATGCGGAGCATGCTTTGTTACGTTGGTTTGCTTTGGTGGGGAGGCTGGAAAGCCTCCCTTCCATGAGGGGCGCATGCGGAGCATGCTTTGTTACTGAGCGTTGCCGCCGCCATCGATAGTCTGGATTTTGCCGTTTTCGTCGAAGGTGAGTTCGCAGACTTTTAGGCTGCGGAGCCAGGATTTGCCTCCGGATGGAACGCTATCATGATGGAAAAGATACCATTTGCCGTCATACTCAATGATACTGTGGTGAGTGGTCCAGCCTACTACCGGAGTGAGGATCTCACCCTGATATACGAATGGTCCGTAGGGATTGTCGCCTACTGCGTAGCAGAGTAGATGGCTATCGCCGGTAGAGTATGAGAAGTAGTATTTTCCATTCATCTTGTGCACCCATGACGCTTCAAAGAAGCGATGCGGGTCATCAGCACGCAGAGGATTGCCTTCTTCATCCACAACCTGGATGGGGCGTGGCTCTTCAGCAAACTGAAGCATGTCTTTGCTCAGGCGCGCGCAGCGGCTTGGAAGCGACGGTTCTGCCCCCTCTGGAAGGTATGCACTCTCGAGGGCCTTGTTGTCTTTATAACGCTGAAGCTGTCCACCCCAGAGACCACCAAAATAGAGGTAGTATTCTTCACCATCTTTCAATACGCAGATATCCATTGAATAACTTCCACGGATTGGATCAGGCTCAGCAATGAAGGGACCTTCAGGACGGTCGGCAATGGCTACACCGATGCGGAAAATATCGTTCTTATCCTTGAGTGGGAAATATAGATAGTACTTTCCATCTTTCTCAGCGCAGTCGCAGTCCCAAAGCTGACGGCCTGCCCATGGAATGTCGGCAATGTCGAAGGCTTTGCCGTGATCAGTCACTTTGCCTGTCATTGGGTCACCGTCGATGGAAAGGACGTGCATGTCTTTCATCACATATTGGTCGCCATTGTCGTTCTCCACGTTCTCGCACTCCCAGTCGTGGGAGGGATAGATGTAGATCTTGCCATTGAAGATGTGTACACTGGGGTCTGCCATATAGTCGGCAGGGAAAAGATATCTTTTTTCAGGAGTTTGCATTTTATTTTGATTTAAGTGGATTATTTGTCTTATTGGGCTTATTAGTCTTATTAGTCTAATTAGTCTTATTGGGCTGATTAGTCTTATTGGGCTAATTAGGCTAATTGGTCTTATAGGGCTAATTGGGAGATTAATTTTCGAGTTCTCTTTGCATGAATGGCTTCATGTTGTATTGGCGGTCGAAGAGAAGAGGATAGTCAGTACGGCCCGGGATTGGGAACCCGTTTTTCCACGACATACCGTCATGTGTGCCCCACCATGTCACGCGTGAGATCTTATCAGCATGCTTTTTGTAAAGGTTGATCACTTGAGTCATGCGGTCGTTCCATTCATTGCTAACTTCTTCAGGAAGCCCGTTGGGATATACATTGAATTTCTTCATAGCTTCCTTACGCTCTTCCGGCTTCATCCTGAACATTGACCCGACGTCGGCACTCATCTGCACTGTTGGAAGTGCCGACATATCAAGTTCTGTAATCATTACGTCGCAGCCTGTCCCGGCAAAGTCAACAATACTCTTCTCGTATTCATCCATCTCGGGATAGTCCATACCGATGTGGCTCTGCATACCAATTCCATCAATGCGAAGTCCACGATTCTTGAGATCATTGACAATCTTTACGTATGCATTCCGCTTTTCGGGCTTGAACATAGAGAAATCATTGATATAAAGCTCTGCATCCGGGTCAGCTTCATGAGCATATTGGAATGCCAAAGGGATATATTCTTCGCCGAGAATACGATAGAACGGAGATTTTCGATAGCTACCGTCATCTTCAATAGCCTCGTTGACTACGTCCCAGCCTTTGATCTTACCCTTATAGCGTCCTACTACGGCATAGATATGATCTTTCATCCGCTGTTTCAATACTTCCGGGCTTACATCATTGCCATCTTTGTCTTTAGGAAACCATGGAGCAAGCTGGGAGTGCCATACCAAAGCATGTCCGATAATTGCCATATTACGGTCTTCGCCATATTTGACAAATTTATCAGCATCGTCCCAGAAGAATTCACCTTCCTTTGGCTGAATCTCACCGTTTTTCATACAGTTCTCTGCCACTATCGAATTGAAGTGGAGTGTAACAATGGAGTCTGCCTTGGGATCTTTTCCGTTTACGTGGCTAACCGGGATAGCTACGCCTATGAGGAAATCATTCTTGAAGTGATCTTTGACGGTCGCTATGGACTGTTCGGCTTTTGATGAGGAACAGGAAACAGCCATAGCTACGGCACCAAAGATAAGAAGGGAAATTATCGGGAATTTTTTCATATATGACTTAGTTTGACCGGAGTTTGACTTCGCAGGGCGCATGCGGAGCATACTTGATTACGTTGTCTGACTCGGTGGGGCGCATGCGGAGCATGCTTTATTACGTTGTTTATTTGTGGTGGCGGGATTCGATTTCGCGATTTATTTCGTCGATGCGCTGGTCGGTCAGTTCATATCGGGAGATGATGAACATGGCAAGGATAAGGAGGATTGCGGGGATGATTGCCACGAGCCAGAGAATACCCTGCTGAGCCAATACCGTCTGCTGAGCTGCCTCGCTATTGAAACCGACAAATGATAACACAAGACCCGGGACCACTCCGCCAAGTGCCATTCCGGCTTTGTAGAAAATACCGGTAAGGGCATTCACAATGCCTGAAATGCGTCGTCCATGGGTATATTCGCCATACGAGATAACTTCAGGCACAAGAGCCCACATATATCCTGTGGCAACTATGACACCGGTAGACTTGATAAACTGAGCAATGTAGACAAGCCATATATGCTTGAGGAATGGCACTACAGTCACGATATAAAGCAGTGTCATACCGACGATGGCAGTAACAAGGAAGATATTGAACATACCTTTCTTACCGACCTTCTTCTTGATCGAGGGAATCAAAGGCATAAAAATAAAGGCAGGGATAGAACCAAGGCCCATGAATATGGAAAGTTCACCGGCGTTGCCATGCATATTATAGTTTATATAGTATGCACCTGCTGAGTTGGCTATTGCCATCATTCCGAATGCAGTGATAAAGAAGAAAGCAAGAACACGGAGAGGTCGGTTGTGCACAAATTCCATCCAAAGATCTGATACCTTTACGTTTTCAGTCTCAGCTTTGTCCATTACAACTTTCTCCTTACACTGGAAGAAACAGAAGAAAAGAAGGGCAAGCCCGATAAGACCGTAGATAGTCATAGTTGCGAGCCAAGCGGAGTCGTGGGTAGACATATCTTCAGTCTCAGAGGGATCGAAAAGCTTCAAAACGATTGGAATACCCATACCGACAGCCAGACCACCGACGTTTGCCATAAACATGCGTACAGAAGTGAGTTTTGTGATCTCCGCAGTGTCGCGGGTCAGAGAAGCATTAAGCGCTCCGTATGGGACATTGACAAGTGTATAGCACATCGAAAGTCCGACATACGTGATGTAAGCGTAAAGAAGAGAGCCGGAAAATCCATTCCAGAAGCAAAGGATAGCGAAACCTGTCAATGGTATACCACCTAATATAAGATAAGAGCGATATTTTCCAAGTTTTGGCTCATGCTTATCGACGAAGGTGCCTACCAATGGATCCCAAATGACGTCGATGATTCTGACAATCAGAAACATTACGGCAGCTACTGCCGGGTCAAGACCGTAGACATTCGTGTAGAAGAAGAGCAAGTACATGCTTATCGTCTGGTAGATAAGGTTCTGGGCAAGGTCGCCAGAACCGAAGCCAATGCACTTTAGCATTGAGACCTTGTAGAATCCTTTGGATTCGAGGTTGTTTCCGGTATTGTTGGGTTCCATTTTTTGGGTTATTGGGTTAGTTTTTTTTGATTATGAGTTTTTAAGGGGCTATAGGGGCTTTAAGGGCTTTAAGGGTTGTTTGACTTGGTGGGGGAACGTAATAGAGCATGCTCCGCATGCGTCATTTAATGACTTATAGATACTTTTTTAGTAGCATTTTGACTCTGGGGGCGCATGCGGAGCATGCTTTATTACGTTGTCTGACTCGCGGGCGCATGCGGAGCATGCTTTATTACGTTGGCTTTAGTAGACGAGGAGGGTGGCGCCGTTTTTGGGGACTGATAGCTTGACTTTGCCTTTTTTGTCTGCCTTTACGGTCTTTAGGGAGCCATTGAGTTTTTTGTCGTCGCTATACATTGCCACATCTTTACCTTTCTGATAGTCGGGGAGTTCGATTTCGGTATTCAGCGGAGCGTCTTCTGCATTTATTGCTGCCACATACCAGTTGTCGCCACTCTTGCGCGCCATTACCAAATATTTGCCCGGATATCCGTCGATGAACTTCACTTCATCCCAAGTAGTGGGCACATTTTTCATAAAGTCTACTGCCCAGGCAGGTGCGTCTTCAAGATTGTTGCGTGCCATTGCAAAGTGCTGCACAGGACTTTGGAAAAGCACTGCAACGGCAAGAGCAAAGACATCACTTGTCATGCGCTTTGAGCCACGTTTGTTGTCGGCTGAATAATACTTATTGAGAGTGCTTCCACCAAAGTCCATGCTTCCGACAGTATTTCGTACAAACGGGTGAATACAAGCATTCTTGGCTTCTGCATCGCACATACCTTGAGAGAAATGAAGATTCTCGCTTGCGAGCACAGCTTCTGCAGCTGCGAAGTTAGGATACATACGATCCCAGCCTCTTGGAAGAGTACATCCGTGGAATATCACAAGGATACCATGGTCATTGGCGTCTGCGAGAATGTCATGATAGAGACGCATTGTCTCCTGTTTGTCGCCTCCAAAGAAGTCGACCTTAATACCCCTGATACCGTTTTCCTGCATCCACTTCATGTCTTTGCGACGATTTACAATATCGTTCATCACACCACGTGGACCCTGAGGAGCATCATTCCATGCGCCATTAGAGTTATACCATAGATAAAGGTCAACGCCTTTTTCTTTGCCATATTTAGCGAGTTTCTCTATACCTTCATATCCAATCTGAGTATCCCAAAGGGCATCAACAAGCACAGATTCCCAGCCCATTGCCGCAGAAAAATCAATATACTTCTTCTGCTCTTCGAAATTGCAACTTGGATCCATCTTTATGATCCAGCTCCAGCTTCCCTTACCATAATCATAATCTTTTGAAGGCTTATAAATCTGCTCCACCAAGTCGAACGGGATAGTAGTCTCGACGATTGGAGCGAGGTCTGAGCCAACAGTGATCGTACGCCAAGGAGTGAATCCGGGGAGTGCAATCTGAGCACTTGTAGATCCAAAGCCATTGTTTTCAGCTTGCATAGGATATGCTATGGCATAGTCGCCATCCTTTCTGTTGGCAAGATGAGAAGCACAATAGTTGCCGGCAATTCCTGTTTCTGATATCAAAGTCCAGCCATTGTCACCGTTTTTGAAGAGACAAGGGAAAGAGTACCCGTTGCCCCAACCATTCTTACCCATTTGGTCGTCAAGATCATAGTTGGTCTCATAGCTTGGAGCTGTACGAGCGAAGCCTGTCATCGGTTGCATTTGCGGACAAAGGAATGTAGTGGTGCCATCCGGGAAATTGAAGCCGGTAAGCTCACTATCTACAACAGCGGCAAGCGTCTCACCCTTCGGAAGCACCTTATAGCGGAATGCGACATTATTATCGCTTACACGCATCTGCACCTCAAAGACGGGTGCGCCGGCTTGAGAAACTGTAAAAGTCTCTTCGTTTGCCACATAATCAACCTTGCTTTTCTTGATATTAGAAAGGGAATATGAATCAGCCACCTGTTTTACACCCGAAGCTGAAGTGATATCAAGACCGGAGGTGTAATCACCGATATTGGTCTGCAGACCGAGAGGCGACGGGAGGAGGAACTGCTTTCCATCGTATGCTACACTGTATGTGAGATTCATACCGTTGTCGGTAACTGTCACTACAGTCTTTCCATCCGGACTCGAAAGCTCGTATGTATCAGGTTTGAAATTAGCCTCTGCAGAATAATTGAGCACAGGATCATTGACACCCATGATATTGAGCATCTCCTTAGCATAACGGCTACCAAGTTCACGATAAGCGTATGCAGTGAAATGAAGTCCGTCGCCACGCTGTGGAAGATTGGCAGAAGAAATGACATGAGCAGTCGGGATTACTTCAGGAAGAGTTGCGATTATAGCATTGTGGCTGCCACAGACACCACCCTTTTCAGAAGAGACGACTTCTCCGGCAAGCAACGGGACGGAGTTTGGATCCAATCCGAGATCTGAAAGAAGGTCGTCATAAACTTTCTTTACCTTTACTGGCCATTCTTTGTCGCCGGTATTAGACTCACCTTGATGCAGAAGAATGCCCTTTATCACGCCATCCTTCTGGGCTTTTTTCGCACACTCTACAAGACGATCGTAAGGCTTGTTATCGTAAGCATTCATGAAACCCTGAAACCAATCAGCTTCGGAAGTGACTGTAGCCGGATCATAATCTTTGCTGAGATGCTCAATCTTGCAGCCACCTACAGCTACCGGCACTACACCGACAGTGACATTATCAGGGAGATTATCTACCATAGTACGTCCGAAATAGTCGGCAGGCGTAAGTCCGGTGTTCTCTCTCACCAATGGAGGGACAGCTACATACCACTCTCCTTTTGTGCGCTTTGGGTTATTGTAGTCTACGGCAGACAAGACCTTGAAACGTTCCGGGACATTCTTCAAGTCCACAGCCTCTACACGCGCATTTCCTTCCATATTTGACTGCCCAAGGCAAAGATATATATGGAAGTTGGGGTCTTGGGCATTGGCTGTGATGGCTGATGCCATTATTGTGAGGCCTAAGAGTGTGGATTTTATTATTTTCATATTTTATTTATAGTGTTATAGGGGCTTTAAGGATTGTTTGACTTGGTGGGGCGCATGCGGAGCATGCTTTATTACGTTGTCTGACTTCGTGGTGTAAAATTAAGGAAAAAATCTGAATTTAGTTTTATGATATGTGTCTTTTCTTTATTTTTTCGTATTCTTAGGGGGCAATTCAACGAATCCTTATTTTTTTACCATCTGATATATATATCCCGGAGTCGGTAATTTCTGAAATGGATGATGCCACTCTCATGCCCTGAAGGTTGTAGACTTCGGAATTTGATGAGGTAGTGCTGACAGCCGTTACCGATTCGTATGGGTTATTGTTGGTGGCAAAGACATGCTTGATGTGGATTGGAGAATTGCCATAACACCAGAAACCGACACGGTATACTTCAGAAGTATTCAGTGGAGTTATTCCGGAGGGGAGATTCTTCATCATGCCATCAAGTTCACTTACTACAATGACACCACCACCAAATTTCGCGCTATAAGGCTCTTCCCAGTAGCTTGCCGTGTCAAAGACACGAAGTTCCAGACCATTCGTTTCAGGTTGGTTAAGTTCTGCCACTAAGTATTTATAGCCTGACAAGTCAATGGGAGTATTGTATTCCCATCCTCCGAAGCCATACATACCGGCTACGAAGACTCCGGTTTCAGTATCGAAGGTTCCCTTTTCCCAGATGGTAGGATTAAAGGTATTCAGATCGAATACGAAATCACCTTCAGCAGGATTTGGATGAGGCACCTCGGGAATTTCTTCCGAATAAGACACCTTTGGGTCTGATATTCCCATTGTCTCGAGCATAGCGGTAGCATAGCGACACCCCAACACACGATAGGCATGAGCGGTGAAATGCAGGCCATCACCTTTTTGTTCGAGGTTGGCAGAAGAAACGACTTTTGCTGTCGGGATAGTCTTTGGAAGCTTGGCGATAACCGAATTGTGTCCGCCACAGTAGCCACCCATCTCAGACCTTACAGTCTCTCCGACGAGCAGAGGAATAGAGTTGGGTTCGAGACCAAGGTCGGCAAGGAGGTCATCATATACCTTCTTTACTTTGCCACACCACGACTCCTGGCAATTGTTGGATTCCCCTTGATGAAGAAGAATGCCTTTGATTACGCCATCTTTCTGTGCTTTCTTAGCACATTCGAGGAGACGATTGTATGGAGAATTATCATATTGAAGCATATAATTTCTGTACCAGCCGTCCTTCTTCTCCAAAGCGGCAAGGTCAACATTCTTATCGAGGTCTTCAATAGGAGCACCACCGACTGCGACATTGATCACTCCTACCTTTACTTCTTCGGGAAGGTTCTCTACCATTGTTCTACCGAACCAATCGGCAGGAGTGAGACCTGTGTTCTCGCGGCAAAGTGGCGGCATGGCTTCATACCACTCTCCCATCGTTCTTTTGGGATTGTTGTAGTTTACTGCCGGCATCATCTTGAAGCGGGAGGGAATGTCTTTTTTGTCGATGTTTTCCACGAGGGCATTGCCTTCCATGTTTGACTGGCCATAGCAGAGGTATATGTGGAAGTTGGGGTCTTGGGCAGCAGCAGTAATGGCTGATGCCATTACTGCTGAGCCTAAGAGTATGGATTTTAGGAGCTTCATAATCTTTTTCGGGGGTTATAGGGGCTTTAAGGGCTTTAAGGGCTCTAAGGTTTTTTGACTCGGAGGGAGCCTTATCGGTTAGAATTTTTTGAGGATCTTTTTGCCGTTTACGATGTAGATGCCGGGGGCGGTGACTTCAGAAATCGAAGAAGCTACGCGGATGCCCTGGAGGTTGTAGACAGGTGCATTGGCATCTGATTCGGCAGAGATTGACTCTACTGCTGTTGCGTTGGGGTCGTTGGATGGGAAGATATTCTTCACCTTAAACTTGTGTCCACCATACGTCCAGAATCCAACAATGTAGATGTGGGATGGATCCACTTTTCTATTATCATTAGATTTCATATTCTTGAGATCGACCACAACCCTTGATTTGCCACCGAAATCAATCATATAAGGATCAGTCCAGTAATTATCCTTGTCAAAAAGACGTAGAGAAAGACCACCTCCCGGATTCTCAACCTCGCAGATGAGATAATCATATTCGGAAAGGTCAAGTCCACTGCCATATTTCCAACCTGCAAATCCATACTGACCGGTGGTGATTTCGCCTGTCTCCTCATTGAATGAGCCGTTTTCCCAAATAGAAGGATTGAAGTATCCGTTGAGCAATGGGAATGGAGTGGAGACGAATTTCAAGAATTTCGAGTCGCTCTTGCCGTCGATGGTATATGATACTTCACATGTAGTTGTGCCTGGACGAAGAGCAGTGAAGGAACCATTGTCCCAACTGAGGATGTCAGGATCGGCGATGCTTACTTCTATATCTCCGTTTACATTGAAATCAAATCCCAATCCACGGTCAGCTATAAGGGCTGCTCCTTTTGAGCTACCGGTAAGGATGACTGTCTCATCAGAAGTTTCGATACCACGCGGAGAGAAATATAGTCCGACATTCTTCACTTCCGGCATTTCGAAACCGGCGTATTCCTGATACCAGTGATAGGTAGACCAAATACATCCTTCCGGATCATTATACATATTATAATTTCCTTCGCTTCCAGCATTGCCGTTGAAGCGTGCAAGATGTTCCGGACCGGTGAAGATCATCCAGCTTACATTTCCGGTTCTGTCGGCAAGGAGTTTGAAGTTAGCGCCAAAACCGGCACCAAGCATCTTGCCTGTGATACTCTTGCCCCAGGAAGCCCCATATTTCGTTGGAAGCCAGTCCATCTCGGTCACTAATATCGGAGCGATTGCAGCGCAGGGCTCGATCTGATTCTTCCAGCCGGCAGCGAAGGAATCGTATCCGCCACCATAGTTGCCGCCAAGCTCATGACTCGGTTCGATGGCGTCGCTGCCATACCAACCCGGGTAGACATGGACAGCATAACCGATATTATCACCCTTTATAGGATATTTAGCAAAACCTGCATACTGGGACTGGTATGCAGTACCTGGAATCCAGAGGATGTTCTCGCATCCGTTACCACGCATGATGTCTACGATCTCCTGGAAGAACTGAGTGAGGGCTTCGTTGCAAGCGTCTGATCCGGCACCATAATTACCGTCGGTGCCTTTTATCTGTACAGGCTCGTTGGCGAGCTCGAACATTACGTACGGATTATTTTTGAGGGCTTTCAATGTAGACACATACCTCCATACCTTTATGAGATATTTGTGATATTCACCGCCTACCTCGATTTTCTCGGGACAAACGCCCGGTGGACGCATGACCACATAAAGACCTTTCGAAATTGCATATTCTGCCATAGGCACAAACACCTGGCTAAGATACTTATAGAACCGGCTTATATCAAATGCAGAGATATCGCCCTCACCGTCTGTATGCACGCCGGGAGTGTTGCTCCAATATGGGTCCATGTGCATACGGATATAGGTCATTTTCCAGCCGGAATCCATAATGCCGTCGATAATGCCCTTGTTATATTTGAGGCATTCTTCGACATCGTAATTGTTCCACTTGGAGCCCATTTCATTGAACCATGGGCTGTAGGTCTGGCCAAAACCGTGAAGATTGACTTTGTTGCCATTTTCATCCATAAGCCAGCGGCCTTCGACATGGAGCTTGGGCATCGGCATGCCGGGCCAAGCAGCTGCTGACAGGGAGCTGAGGATGATGATCAGAAAGAAGCTTAATTTTTTCATATAAGTTATTGTTTTACTTTAATTTTACCATAAAGCGCCTCTCCGAGGCTACTGAGATTTTGCTTTATTTGCCCCAGACTAAAGTCTGGGGTTTTTGCATTAATATCAGCTCTCCGAGCTGATGAAGTTTGTTTTTGACTTGGTGGGGTTTTAAGGCCTTTAGGGGCTTTAGGGGCTTTAGGGGCTTTAAG
>JAIDTL010000008.1 GCA_029060725.1 Muribaculaceae bacterium
GAATGATATTTCATAAATGTTGCAAATAATTTCATTGTTGTTTCATGTTAAGAAACATATTTTTAACAAGAAATTTTTTTAGTTTTATTTTTAGATGCTAATGCAATGATGAAAAAAAAGGGACGCACTTCGACGTGCGTCCTATTTTCATTATATGGAGTCTTAGTCATATTAAGGCTGATAGAGGAAGCGTTTGATGCTTCTTTTCGGAGTCTTTTCAAACTCTTTTTCCATCACTCTAATTTCTGTTATCTTTGAGTAGGCGGGAAGCTGAGGATTTAGGATCTTGAGATTTTCTTCCATCACTGTATCTACATCCTTGCCGTCTTTCTTCAACGCTTCGAAGTCAGGGTAGATCAAAGCTACAAGTTTTCCGTTGTCGTCGATCACTACTGACTCCACGACGTATGGAAGATTATTGATCTTTTGTTCGATTTCCTCCGGATATATATTCTGACCGGATGGTCCGAGGATCATAGTCTTTGATCTGCCCATGATGCGTATATTGCCTTCTTTGTCGCGGATTACGAGGTCGCCGGTATTCATCCATCCATCGCGCATCACTTCCTTGGTGGCTTCATCATTCTTATAGTAGCCTTTCATTACATTGTCGCCTTTTACCCATAGATTTCCCGGAACGGTCTCCGGATCCGGAGAGTCGATTTTGGCTTCCATTCTCTCTACTATCTTCCCTACTGTGCCGGGAATATTTTTTTCCGGAGTCTCGTATGTAATGAGAGGTCCACATTCTGTCATTCCATAGCCTACGGTCAGAGGGAACTTAATTCTTGTAAGGAATTCGCTTACGTCGGCATTGAGAGCAGCACCGCCGATAATAACTTGTTGCACATTGCCTCCAAGTGCCTTTACGAGCTGATCCTTTATCTTGCGTAAGATGATGCCCTTGATGATGGGAAGTCGCAACAAGAAGCGCATTTTGGGCTGATTTATGACAGGGAAAATCTTTGTCTTTACTATCTTCTCAAGCACAAGAGGAACCGTAATGATCAGCTTTGGTTGCACTTCTGCGAATGCAGCCAATAGAATAGCAGGTGAAGGAGTGCGTCCAAGGAAAGTGCAATGGCATCCCTTGGCAAAAGGATGAAGCATTTCGATCACCATGCCATAAAGATGGGCGAGCGGCAACATATTCAAGACGCCATCTCCCGGCTTCAAGAATGTGAGGAATTCCATGCAAAACTTTATATTGCTCCAAATAGAGCGGTATGGTAGCATCACTCCTTTGCTCATTCCTGTAGATCCCGAAGTATAGTTGATCACTGCAAGATCTTCAGGACGGTCTTTGAACCATTGGATGTCTTTTGCCGTGAATCCGTGAGGATATTTGTCATTGAAATATTTGTCGATATTATCGTGGGCGATTGTCAGATTTTCCGACTTGGAATATGGCATCCCATATTCGCTGATGTAGATTACCCCTTCAAGAGAAGGCAGATCCAGTTTGTCGATATTCTTCCAGATGGCTTCGTCTACAAATAGGAGCTTGGCGTCAGAATGGTTTACGAGATGATGGATTGTCTCCGGTTTGAACTCGTGGAGAATTGGCACTGCCACTACGCCTGCTGTAAGACATGAGATAAAGGCAATAGCCCATTTTGCAGAATTCTTTCCGCAGATGGCTACTTTGTCGCCCGGTTTAATTCCGGCTGCTTCGAACAATATATGCAATTTTTCGATATAAACAGCCACTTCAGCGTATGTGCAAGTTGATCCTTTAAAATCCGATAGAGATGGAAGATCCCAATTGCGTCTCACAGCCTCTTCCAGAATGGAATTGAGCGAGTCCGGGATGTTTTTAAAGAATTGGTCATTCTCAGTTATTTCTACAGAGAATGCAGAATTTTTATCTTTTTTCATAGTGGATAGATTATAGTGGTAGTCATTTTCTGTTTAATACATAATTATTCTTGATTATGTCTATATATACAACAACAAAAGGGCTCGCTTGTTTGCGAGCCCTTTATATAAGAGTGAAATAAAATTAATCCTGATTGAGGTTTACGCGCTTGAAGTCAACTACTACGCATCCCTTAACTTCACCATTGAGGTATTGGCCTACAGTGAGCTTAGCATCGCGGTGATATTCTTGCTCCATAAGGCAATTTTCCTTAAAGAACTTGTTGAGACGACCATTTGCGATATTCTTAATCATAGCCTCGGGGAGGTTAGCAGCTTTTTCTGCGCCAACTGTAGCTGCGATTTCTGCTGCTTTGTCAGCCTCTTCACGAGTGAGCCATCCCTTTGCGATGTTGCTTTCTACGTGGTCAGCGCTGTCTACGAGGTTAGGATTGATGCCAGCCTTACGGATAGCAGCCTCAACAGCTTTCTTCACTTGCTCTTCTTTAGTCTTTTCGATAGCTACAGTGAGCTCGCCTTCTACGACATGTGCATCTACATGGTCACGGTCGATAGCGATAGGATTCATAGCTGCTACCTGCATACAGATCTCACGACCAATAGCTGTGTCAACGCCTGCTTCGCTGAGACCAACGATAGTAGCGAGCTTATTGCCAAGGTGTTCGTAAGCGGCTACTGAAGGAGCTTCTACGCATTCGTAAGCACCGAGTTCCATCTTTTCTCCGGTTTTGCCGATTTCGTCAGTGACGAGTTCTGCTACAGTGCGTCCTTCAAGGGGAAGAGCCTTAACCTCATCGAGAGTCTTAGCGCCTGCTTCTACAGCTGCGTCAAGAATCTTCTTTGTCAAAGCACGGAATGACTCGTTCTTTGCTACGAAGTCAGTCTCGCACTTGAGGGCTACGATAGCAGCAAAACCTTCCTTAGTGCCGGCAAGAACGCAACCTTCAGCAGCTTCGCGGTCTTCACGCTTAGCAGCTACAGCTTTACCTTTCTTGCGGATGATTTCGATGGAAGCTTCGATGTCGCCACCTGTCTCAGCAAGTGCGTTCTTGCAGTCCATCATGCCTGCGCCGGTAAGATTGCGCAGTTTCTTGATATCTTCTATAGATACTGCCATTTTCGGTTGAATGGTTTAGAAGTTTAAATGTTTAAAATGTTTAATCGTTTTGACGATTGGGTGGGCAATGTTGATTGTCCTGAAGAAATTTACTCAGCAGCAGGTGCTTCTTCAGCAGCGGGTGCTTCAGCGGGAGCCTCTGCAGCTGCCTGAGAGCTGCGGCGCACGCGGCGACGTTTTCCCGGGTTAGCTTCTGCTCCATCTTCTTTATCTTCAGCGTCTGCCTTTTCGATGCTGCGTTCCTGAAGTCCTTCAGCCATTGCAGAGCAGAGGGCATCAAGTACGATCTCGATAGAGCGAGATGCGTCATCGTTTGCAGGGATCACGTAGTCTACATTGCTTGGGTCTGAGTTGGTGTCGACCATAGCAAATACAGGGATACCGAGACGATTAGCTTCAGCTACAGCGATGTGCTCTTTCATTACGTCTACTACGAAGAGTGCGCTCGGGAGGCGACCGAGGTCAGCAATGCTGCCGAGGTTCTTTTCGAGTTTGGCACGCTGACGTGTGATCTGGAGTTTTTCGCGCTTGCTGAGGTTGTCGAAAGTGCCGTCTTTTTCCATCTTGTCGATGGTGGTCATCTTCTTCACAGCCTTGCGGATAGTTGGGAAGTTTGTGAGCATACCGCCCGGCCAGCGTTCGATAACGTAAGGCATGCCTATAGCACCGGCTTTTTCAGCGATAGCTTCCTTAGCCTGCTTCTTTGTAGCTACGAAAAGAACCTTCTTGCCGCTCTTTGCGATTTGCTTGAGTGCTGCAGCAGCTTCGTCGATCTTAGCTGCTGTCTTATAGAGGTCGATGATGTGGATTCCATTGCGCTCCATGAAGATATACGGCTCCATAGCCGGGTTCCATTTGCGCTTGAGGTGGCCGAAGTGGCATCCTGCTTCCAGGAGTTGTTCGAATGATGGTGTTGCCATTTTTTTCTTGTTTTGTTTGTTTACTTTCTTTTATGGATTTAATCCCAATCATCAGGTAGGTCTGTTGGAATATTTAAAGGCATCCTGATGATTTAGATACTAAACTCTAAGCTGCCGTTTCCTTGCGTATGAAAATATTAACGCTTGGAGAACTGGAAGCGCTTGCGAGCTTTTGGCTGACCCGGTTTCTTGCGTTCTACAGAACGTGGGTCGCGAGTCATGAAGCCTTCTGCGCGAAGAGTGGCTTTGTCCTCTGGATTGATCTTGACGAGTGCGCGAGAGATAGCGAGACGGAGAGCCTCTGCCTGACCCTTGTAGCCGCCACCATCGAGGTGAGCGTAGATGTCATATTTCTCTTCGCAGTCAAGAGCCTTGAGAGGCTGCTTCACTACATACTGAAGAATTGAAGAAGGGAAGTACTCGTCGAGAGAGCGCTTGTCGATTGTGATCTTACCTGTTCCTTCGGTGAGGTAAACGCGGGCTACAGCTGCTTTGCGGCGACCCAGTGCATTGATTTTTTCCATCTTCGTTTATTTCAGTTTGTTGATATCGATTACTTCCGGATTAACTGCCTCGTGTGGGTGCTCACTGCCATTGTAGACATAGAGGTTCTTGAGCTGAGCTGCGCCAAGTTTAGTCTTGGGGAGCATACCCTTCACTACTTTGATGTAGAGTGGGTGCTTGCCAGCCTTGATAGTCTTCTTGAACGACTTGTTCATGAGGTCGCGCGGAGTGTAAGCACGCTGTCCACCGGGATATCCGGTATAGCGGAGATATTCGTGCTTGTCCATCTTCAAGCCTGTCATGATGACTTTGTCTGCGTTGATGATGATTACGTTGTCACCGCAATCCATGTTGGGGGTGAAATCTGGCTTGTATTTGCCACGAAGGATTTTTGCTACTTTAGAGCAAAGGCGACCCAGCACCTGATCGGTGGCGTCGATTACGACCCACTTCTTGTTGATTGTTTCCGGAGTAGCGGAAAGTGTCCTATAACT
>JAIDTL010000080.1 GCA_029060725.1 Muribaculaceae bacterium
TTCTATTGGGTAGAACAAGACATGTGGATTGAGCTCCGCGTCAGCGCTCGTGCTCTCCGCACTATCAACAAAATCGGTCTTAATGCAGCCCTCAAGCGTGCTGAAGCCGAAGGTAACATCGATTTTAAAAACATTCAAATTCTGTCGCTCTAATAGCGTTCAATAATTATGGCAAAGAAAGCGAAAGGCAATCGTGTGCAGGTGATTCTTGAATGCACCGAGCACAAGGCAAGCGGTATGCCGGGTATGAGCCGTTACATCACTACCAAAAACCGCAAGAATACTCCGGGTCGTATGGAACTCAAGAAATATAACCCGATCCTTAAGAAAATGACCATCCACAAAGAAATCAAATAAGCACTCTGACCCATGGCAAAGAAAACCGTCGCGTCTCTTCAGAAAGGTGAAGGACGTACTTACTCCAAAGTCATCAAAATGGAGAAA
Organism: Muribaculaceae bacterium; assembly: GCA_029060725.1. GTDB lineage: Bacteria > Bacteroidota > Bacteroidia > Bacteroidales > Muribaculaceae > Lepagella. The sequence continues at coordinate 445 of JAIDTL010000080.1, forward strand.
TCTCCAAAGACAGGCGCTTATGTCTTCAAAGAAGAGATGGTGCCTAACGATGCAGTTCAAGCTGCCCTCAAATAAGATTACACAAATCTTTCCATACCAAAGCAGATGTCCCCTCCCGGCCATCTGCTTTTTTTATCCCCTCCCCCACCAAGTCAATCCAACGTAATAAAGCATGCTCCGCATGCGCCCCTCAAAGTCAATCCAACGTAATAATGCATGCTCCGCATGCGCCCAGCAAAGTCAATCCAACGTAATAAAGCATGCTCCGCATGCGCCCAGCAAAGTCAATCCAACGTAATAAAGCGTGCTCCGCATGCGCCCAGCAAAAAACGATTTATTTATACTCTTCAGCACCCAACAAATAAGCCACCCAAGGTCCAAGCCAAAATATGTTTTACAACACATTCCAACATTTTCCACCCAGAATACTTGCAATTTCTCCTTAATTGTATTAACTTGCAGCCACTAACCCAAAAATCTCCTCAATCATGAAAAGAAGATATAGTTGTCTATTCCATACAGCCATTATTTCTGCTGCGGCTTTCTCCATTTGCGCCCAACAGAACACAGCCCATATATCCCGAGACGGTGACATCCTGCACCCCGGATTGGCATACTCCCCCGACCTCATTCTCTCCATCAATGACTCCACAAGGACCGTGCTCCTTGATCCGGATGCCGTCATATTCGATTCCTCCCTGGATGCCGCCACATACATTGACGGCGACACGATATCGTATGTCAAGTCAGCCACCAAGCACCGTTTCATTTTCCGGTCTGACACACTGTATTACCTCGGTTTCGAGAACCGTGCCACATACTTCCGCCTTGACTCAGCCGTCAAGGTCCCGTCACCGCCACCGTCACCATGTTCACAGACTTCGGCATAAGGCTCATAACCCATGGAAGTTATGGTCGGTCCTGTCTACCACAGCTACACCCTGAAAGCCCCCGCCGGATGGAAAGGTGTGCTACTTCTGAGAGTTGAGTCCGGGGATATGTCTTACACAAGAAAAACAATCTTATGAGGAAGGAGGAACCCATGAGGCTATACAGGCCGTTGCTTACGACGCTGCTTGTCGTCATATCGTCACTCTCCATGTGGGGGACCAGGACTACCCCGCCAGCTGGGACAACAGACGGCACACCGCCCGTCTCCGTGGCAACCGGTTCGGTGGTCTCAAACGATACGCAGCTCGAGCGCCGCGGTCCTGAGAGCAAGAAGGGACAGAACGACACCTATTTTGTTTACAACGACCTCGGGCAACTCCGCTACGTCCTCAACCCCTCATATCAGGAGAATGCGGACTTGTCCGACTTTGTCTACGAGTACCGCTACGACCAGTACGGCAACGTAGTCTACAAGGCTATACCCGGAGCCGGTCACACCCAGTACTGGTACGACCGTGCCGGGAGGTTGGCATACATGCAGGACGCTAACCTGCGCTCGAAGTCGCTCTACCGTTTCTACCTCTACGATAAGGCTGGACGGCAGGCAATCCAAGGGGTATGCAAGGTGTGCACACGCGACGAGACTGTGAACTTCGCAACCTACACAGGAGGCACGGGAGGCTTCATGTCGACAGGCTACACGCTCGGCAACTCATCCCGCATCCAGCAGGCTACCCTCGAGACTGTCAGCTACTATGACAACCATACTTTCGCATCTTACCTTGACACAGACATTGCCAAGTCGAGCACCCAATCCTGCAAGGGTATGCTGACCGGTTCGGTGGTTTACAACTCCGACGGCACGAAATCTTCATCTGCACTCTATTACGATGCCAAGGGTCAGGTGATAGAAAGCAGGGAGAAGACATCCTTCGGGACATTGCGCACCACGACCAGCACCTACACATATTCGGGTCAGCCCTTGAAGACCACCATGAAGGAGGGAACTGTGACGCTTATAACGGAGAACACCTACGACACGTGGTCAGGACTCCTGACGGCAACGGACGTTACCGTCAACGGCACGAAGCAACGCGTGTCAGCCGTGACATACGACGACCTCGGCAGGATTGCGTCTGTGGTACGTGGAGCTGAGCAGAACAGTGGAGGGAAGGTGAGCTACAAATATAACATCCACGGACAGACAACGTCAATCACAGGACCGGGATTCTCCCAGAACCTCTATTATGCCGACGGTCCCGGAAACAAACTGTACAACGGTTCTGTAAGTGCGATGGCATGGTCTATGGGGGACCTTTTGACCCGAGGCTACAAGTACTCATACAATGACTACAACTGGTTGACTGATGCAGTTTATGGGGAATGGGTGACATTGAATTTGAATAAAAACAAATATTCGGAGAAGTTTACATCATTCACACGCAACGGAGGAATCAGAGCCATGATCCGCAATGGACTCAAGGCTGATGGGACTTACGGTAACGTGGACTTCCTGAATATTACATACAGGGGAAACCAAATATACCACGTAGCAGAAGGAGCCCCGGCCGTGACCCAGAACGGCAGCATGGATTTCCCAGGGGGTGCGATCACATCATTGCAGTTCACATACAATGATTTCGGAGCTTTGACAGCTGACCAGAGTAGTGGCATAACGGACATCACGTACGACAACTTCGGTAACCCGCTCAGGATATCGTATGCAAGCGGAGCCTACACCGACAACGTCTACTCTGCATCGGGCAAGAAACTGAGGACACAGCACGGCAACGGCATGGCGCACCTTCCGGCCCAAGATTATGACGGGACTGTACAGCTTGCAACGACTCCTCCATGGATCCAGAGAATTGAATACCGAGGCAACGTCATATACCGTGACGGCAAGGTTGACATGGTCCTCTTCCCGGGAGGATACGCCACAATAAACGGAACAGTTGTCACGTTTCATTACTATACTCAGGACTATCTTGGAAACAACCGGGCTGTAATCAATGGTTCGACAGGAGCCATAGAGCAGACCGTTGCATACTATCCATACGGAGGAGTCATCGCTGATTTAGGCACCAACCAGACGTCTGGCCAACCCTACAAATACGGCTGCAAAGAGCTGATTACCGCCAACGGTCTAAACGAGTATGACTTCGGAGCAAGACAGTACTACTCCGCAGTACCTGGCTTTACTAGGCCAGATCGGATGTGCGAGAAGTACTACTGGCTGTCACCTTATTTGTATTGTGCGAACAATCCAGTGAATTTTGTGGATCCAACAGGAAATATCATTGAAATGCCAAAGGGGTCAACAACAGAACAAATACTAACAGTAATGTGGAATATGCAACAAATAACGGATGACAAGTTAGTATTTAATACCCAAAAAGACGGTTCAATTAGAATTAAGATAGGATCAATGGGTAACGGAAATAAATCTACAGGCACACGACTTATAAGAAGGCTTAATAGTTCTGCAAAAACTATGACGATTGTTCCAACTAATAATAGTAACGGAGAGAAGCGAGAATCAAATATCGATTCAACAAATGGAAAGGGGACTAACACTACAGTTCTTTTTAATCCAGATTCAGATCCAGATATACCAATTTTAGACAAAAACACAGGGAATGTTATTAGTGGTAGGAGACCGAGTTATATAGGATTAGCACATGAAATGATTCATGCAGATCGTGATATGAGAGGAGAAGCATTTTATTCCTCAGAGGAAGAATATCATTCCTTCACGGACAAATATGGTAATTGTGATGTAGAAAGGATACCAAAAGAAGAGGCTGCTACGATTGGATTTAACCATATCAAAAAAAATGGAATTACAGAAAATGCAATTCGCAAGGAATCAGGTATTCCTCCAAGAGGTACATATAGATCTTATATAAATAGAAATAAAAGATAATAATATGAATTTGAGGACTCTTACTACCTTAAATTGGATTAA
>JAIDTL010000081.1 GCA_029060725.1 Muribaculaceae bacterium
ATTGCGATTGCGCTTCGGGCATTCGCACGCGGAGAGGGACTGAGCTGCGCTTCGCTCGCTGGCGCGGATCGTTGCCATTTCAAAATGCCTTTACCCTTGTGGCGAAGCCGCTCTGATCCGCGACAGCCGGTGAAGCCGAGGCTCAGCCCATGTCCGCGAGCGCACGCCCGAGTCTCAGAACCATAAGAATTCTATGTAGAAGCAATATACTGGAGAAATTTCTCATACACTTCCTTACAAAGTGAGAAATTAACGGGAAGTTCCATATTATTGACCTTTACCATATCATTAGTTTCTTTTCATTGTCCGTTTTACATTGAGCGGACATTACAAATTTAACTCACACAATTCTACCAAATTGCTTAATTAGGGATGTTTTATACCTTGCCATCGTAATTATAACTTGGATTTATATTTTGCCCCAATAATACCTTTATAATTATAATTGCTCTTTCAATGAATTGTATATTTTTAGTATTAGAGCTTTGTCCGGGCTATTGATTGTAAAACTACCACTTTCTATCCGGCAATTTACAGTAGGAGCCATTATCACAGAGTCGTTAAATACGAAACCTATGCGTTTGCCGATTCTGGCTTCAGTGGCGTCAGCCCATTTCTGAATCATCTGCGCTTTTAGTCTTCCCTCAATGACTGCCATATCTGGAAATGATACTGTATCAAGAGAAACTTCGGCAAAATCTTTTGTCGTAACAAATGCTTTTCCCTCAATCTCATTCTCAGGAAAGTCCGCCATCGGATACCAGCCATTAACCTTATGTTTGGATGAACAACCGTTAATGCATATTATCATAAGTATCAGTAATGATATATTAGCATTATACATCATTCTGCGAGCATCAAAATAGATATTTTTCATTCAGAAATCGATGTTATTCTACTTCATATTTTAAGATACTAGGCAAAATTATCTGACAATGAAGTCCATAATCACTCTTTTGCTTTTCACGCGTAATCTATTTTTAGATAACTTCAATTTATTCTACTTTTACTTCTGCCCGAAGTCTGAATTTGATTGTAGTATTATTCCCATTAGATCTTAATTGCCACCACATATGGGAGTCAGTAAGTTTGGTTATCTTATATATGTAATAACCATCCCATAAGTCATCACTTTCAAGTTCCTCCTGCAATATCAATTCCAACAATGGCAAGTTGTTTTCTAACCGCAAAATACTCCAGCAATAAACTTTATCACGTATGGGTCTACCTCCCACTGTAAGATAAAAAGTGACAGCACTTCCCTTATACCCTCCATATGCTTCCTCGGTATTATCTGTGGAAATTGACATATCAAGAAGACAACCTCTTCCGAGATTATCCTGAGTACCTTCATCCACCACTTCCCAAATACCATCTAAAAGATTTAAGTCCAGGGTGTGGAGTTCTTCTTTATCTTCACAACTTATCAATACAGGTGAAAGAAGTGATAACACTAAATAAATAAACCATTTATTCATTTTCATTAGAGATTATAGGTTAAAGTTCTTTGCTATATTTCTACATCACATTGAAGATTATTAGTGAGATATTTAAGAGTTTTCGACATCTAAGCCAAAGTTTGCTCTCGATATAGGCAATAATATTCAAAATTACAAATAAATATCAGCATAGGCAAAAGTAAAAAAACAAAATCGCTTCAGACAGGGCAAAATATACACCTGGGTGTAAATTTTTTTGAGAAAGATCACTGATTTTTGTCTATTATTTCTTCTTAATACAACTAATATTGTTGAGCTTAATCTGCAAATATTCTGCTATTTCTTTCTGATGTATGTCCTGCTCAATACGGGTATGCTCATGAATAAGGTCGAGGTAACATTATCGGAAGTATGATGGGATCATTGGTGGGATAATCTTAATAGCTAAAAAAAAAGCATTCAGACGTGTCACCACTTTGCCGGTCTGAATGCGTGGAAACGTTTTCCGTTGTACGTTTTCCGAAGGTCCCGAACGCGATGCCGGGGGTGTATAGAGCCACGGATACGGTCATGCCGCGGCTGTCAGGGTCGATACACCGTTCCAGTGAGCATATCAATGCTTACAGATGTCAATTACCGTGACATTGGACCGTCAGGCCTCAGATGTCCAAATAACCAGCATCTGCATTGACGCACCATGAGCGGGTGTGGCAGTCATATATCACTGGATGGCGCTTATGCCCCATGCGCCGACGGGTTGTTGCAGACTTGTAGACTAATTCTGACTCAGGGAGAGCCACGGGTCACACCTTGGTGAGCGGTGTGGGGCAATCCCAGGACAGCACATGCCGGACCGTCAGGCCTCTGTTCACACATGAGGAACTTCCGTCCAACGGTAGATGAGCATTCACCTGCGACAGAACGCGTCTGTCTGTTCCGATGCATT
>JAIDTL010000082.1 GCA_029060725.1 Muribaculaceae bacterium
CTGAGGGCACTTGAATAATTGCCGTCGTTGTGCTGCTTGAAGCTTGTCGCAAACGGTGCGCCACCTTCATACGACACTGTCCAAGCCTCATAAAGGGTATTTGCATCCATCTGAAGGAGGATAGCGACCTGCTGCATGTAGTTGCCCCAGCTTGCGGCGTTCTTCTCGTTGTAGTCGAGGGTGGCTGCGTTGTCATTGTTTTCGTTGCCAGGGTTCGGATCGTCATTTTTAGAGCATCCGGTGAGGGCCATTGCGCTTGCGCAGAGCAGCGCTGAAAATGAGAGTAAGTATTTTTTCATATAATGTAAAGTTTTGAGTCGTGGGGTTGTGGTGTTGTGAGATTGTGTATTATTTGGAAAGGAACCAGCCTATATAGGCGATGCCGATTGAGAATTCGTTTTCGGAATTGTAGGGTCCTTTGCCGAATACACTTTGTGTACCGATTTGGCGAGTGGTGTAGTCTGCCTTTACCACAAGGTTAGGAAGCGCGAACCAATTGAGTCCTGCTTGCCATTGGCTCACCTCAAGACGGCGATCCATAGTGGTCTTGGATCCTTCTCCACGATATTGAGGATTGTAGTATTCATAGCGTGCGAAGGGATAGATAGTTGGACAGACACCCTTAATGAGCGACTTCAGGTTGATGCCTGCTTCCGCTCCGTAACTGAGCGCGTTTTTCGCGATCGGTATCAGGCGGCTGTAGGGAGATTTGTTGGAAAGCATCCTGTTGGCGTCGCTGAGGGCGGCGGAATTTCCAACATATCCGTATGTCAGGTTGGCGCGGGCAGTCACAAACTTATTCTTGTACTGGGCGTCCCAAGTTCCGATTGCTACCGGAATTTTTCCAATTGCCGAGTATGTATGCTCCTTGTCGGAGTTTGCCCCGGCGTCGCGGCAGTAGTAGAACGATACCCCGGTGCGTAGTCCCGGGACTCCGCTATAGTCTACTCGGGCTATATATGCGGGAGAGGTGAAATTGTCGGTCTCGAAGAAACCCTGTTTCCCACCGATGATCCATTCATCGCGATTGAACCCGTTGGCATTGAGACCGGCAGTAATCATGAGCTGATAATCAAACCTTGTAAATCTTTTTCCGAACGATCCAAAAAACTGAATGCCGGTCTCATGCCAGGTGGAGGGGAGAAGTGCAGTCTCAGCCTGGGGCCTCACGGTCCCGAAGAAGTTGATAGGCTCGTGGTGGGCATTGGTGAGCCCGACGGGCACTATTAGATGGCCTGCTCTAACGTTGAATTGTGGTATTATAAGTCTTGTAATGTGGAATTGCTCAAGGGCTACTTCTCCTCCCTTTTCTATTTCGGTTTCATATTCTCCATTCTCGCTGTTTTCAAGCTCTACTGCAGTGCCGGTGCCTCCGGCTTCAAACTCTATTTCAGCGCCGAGTATCCATTTCGGATTGAATTTATAGTCGAAAGCAAGCACAAATCGAGGAATTGCTATCGATGCTCGGTGTGTACGAGTATTTCCGGTAGAAGTTCCGGCAAAACGGTTGATGCCATAGTCTTTGAATGATGCTACCATCTCGCCGTAGCCACCGAAGCGGAATTTATTATAACCGGTGGTGTCAGCTTGGGAAGCTGCAAGAGGCTTGTCCGGTAGCTTACTTACACCGGCTGAGGCCGATGACGGCAAGATAGATGCGATTATGGCAGCGATTCCTAAAAATGCTTTATAATATGCTTTCATATTCGGGTGATTTTTACGGATGCAAAATTACAACCGAAAAAATCCATAGGCAATACTCATTATTTAGACAAATTCTAAATAAAATTTATTGAAAATATATTTTGAATGTGAGTATTTCTCAAAAAATACTCAAAAATGAGTATGGTATTGTTAAAAAATAATTCGTACTTTTGCACCGTAAAAGTTATGGTAATGGAAAAGCTCAGGGCATATACCGGTGCGGACAGGCTTCGCGACCTTATAGACGACAACAGCGACCTTATGATGGTCGCTGCCAGATTCGGTATCTCACTTGGTTTCGGCGATAAGACTGTGAGGGAGGTCTGTGCCGAAGATGGTGTGGATGAAAGTTCGTTTCTCGCTGTGTGTAATCTTATGGACAATCGTCCTTATTCGATTGAGGTGTCTCTGACTTCTCTGATGCGCTATCTGCGTACCGCTCACTCTTATTTTCTTGAATTCCTGTTGCCTTCCATACGCCGGAAGCTTCTACTGGCTGTAAGCGGACTCCCGATCGACGATGTGCTGATGCAGCTGCTGAAGTTTTTTGACGATTATTGCAATGAAGTGCGTCGCCACATGGAACATGAGAACAACAGCATATTCAGTTATGTCGATCGTCTTCTTGAAGGAGGTGATGGCGGGGAGTTCCGAATAGCTGACTATTCTGTAGGGCACACAAGTATGACCGAGAAACTTGATGAATTGAAGGAAGTCTTTATCCGCCATTATCATGTCATGAACAATCTGCTTCTCGTCTCAGCTCTCAACGATATTATAGATTGTAACGCTGATCTTTGCTCGCATTGCGAGATTGAAGACCGTCTGTTTATGCCGGCTGTAGAGCGTTTGGAGAAAGACATGAAGTTGAAAGAGCGTGATGCGATGCCGGAAGAAGAAAAGGATGATGAGTCAGATTCGCTTCTTGAGAGTATGACAGAGAGAGAAAAGGATATATTGCGTTGCGTGGCATGTGGAATGCAAAACAAAGAGATAGCAGAGAAGCTTTTCATCTCCATAAATACTGTGACCACTTATCGCCGCAACATTTCAGCCAAATTGAATATCCATTCAGCCGCCGGCCTCACAGTCTTCGCCATATTGCACCGCCTTGTCGACATCAATGATATCGATCCACACCTGTAAATTTGCCAAAAAAATTCTTTATTTGTGGTGGTTGACGTAGGTCTTTTTGCCGTCAATTATGTATATTCCTTCAGGGAGAGCATTGATTTGCTTGCTTCCTGATTTTTCTGAAATGATTTTTCCTTCAATGGAATATATTCCCTCGGTATGCTTTGATTTGACTATGTCGGAAGGAAGATTTACACTATCCGGGTCACCCGTGGCATGAAAGTAATATACAAACGGTGCGCTATTGATGAATTCCCCATTCCATGATCCGGAGAAGAGTCCACCGGCAAGTTGGAGTGCGTAGTTGCCCTGTTCCGGGGTGACGCTTTCTATAATCTTCCCATTTTCTGTGATATTCAGAAGTATTTTATCTAAGCCTTCAAGGCGTTGCCCCCGCAGACGATAAGAGGCATCCGGAGCGAGTGAGCCGTCGGCATTTACTCGATAGATTAAGCTGACAGCCTTGTCGTTGACAAACCAAAAATCAGCTCTTTCGGGCACCGTAAGTTCAAATGTGCTGAAGTTTTCAATCACTCCCTCTGCAGGTGAGATGGAGGGAGCGTCGATTTGCGTTACAGTGTATCTGTACAGAGCTTCAGTGTTTGGCTCAGAAATCTCTTTCAGCCCGTCATAATATATGGCTTCTGCAGCCTCTCTCTGCACGTACAGATTATATTCTCCGGGTTTTGTTATTGGGGTGATAAGATTTATCTGGAGGAAGTTTGCCGGTGTCCCATCTTCGTTATTGCCTACACTTATAGACAAAGGATATTTTTCGTCAGATGAAAGCTGGAACAATTCGATTTTATTTGGATTTAATAAATTTACGTGGTCATAGTCCGGAAATTCAAGACGAAACTCTGAAAGTTCTTTCATCACCGAGGGCGCCGGATAGATCCTTTGTGGGTCAAGGATACTGTAGTATAGTTCAAGAGGCTGGCTATACCCCCCGGTCGAGCCCTCAAGAATCCAGAAGCCATTGGGAATAGTAACCCGATAATTGCCATTAGACTTGCATGAATAAGGGAATAATATGCAGGCTAAATTATTTTGCTCAAAATCAACCGATGCCCCTGAAATCCCAACTTTCTGAATTGGATTTTCTTCTCCTTCTAAATAGATACAAGCTTCTTCCTTGCAATTTGGATTGACACTGGCATTATCCTTAAATAAAATAGATATCTGCTGAATCCCCATTGGGTATGCTGACGGAGCGAGGTCTACCTTGCTGTCCGGCTGCGGATATATGGCTGTTACATTATCGGGGTATGTCGACGATAAATATTTCCGGGCATACATAGAGCCTGAAAGCATCATAATAAATGCAATGATTGCATATTTCTTTACATTCATAAGAGGAAGTATGTCAGATTTGTGATTTTACGCACAAAAATAATATTTTTATCGGAATATTGCAATATTAAATTTGTTTTTCTTGTTTTTATTAGGATTTTTGATTAAAAAGCACTAAATTTGCGTATTATTTTTATTCTACATATCATTTTTTACTACCTATCAAATGAATATTAAGCTTATCAGACGCATTGGTGTCATTGCCGCCGCCTTAGTTATCTCGGCTGGAACGTTGGTTTCGGCGCAGTCAAAGAAAAGTGTCTCCATCCTCGGGGACTCATACTCCACTTTTGAAAACTACATTGAACCCAAAACCAATGAGATGTGGTATTTTGTCAAGGCTGATCCTAAGCGAACGGATGTGACCGACGTGAAGCAGACCTGGTGGCATCAGCTTATTAAGGATGGAGGTTATAAATTGGAGCAGAACAATTCATATTCCGGCTCTACGATTTGCACTACCGGTTACCGGAAAGAAGATTATACCGACAGGGCTTTTATCACTCGTATGGACAATCTTGGCTCCCCCGATGTGCTTCTTATCTTCGGAGCCACTAATGACTCATGGGCAAATTCTCCTATTGGGGAATTTGTATGGAGCGATTGGACTACAGAGCAGTTGAAATCATTCCGTCCGGCTCTTACTTACATGCTCTCACATATTGTAGACCGCTATCCGAATACGGAACTTCTTTATATCATTAATGATGGATTGAAGCCTGAAATCATTACCTCCATTGTTGAGGCTTGTGACCATTACGGCGTTCCCTACATCCAGCTTAAGGATATAGACAAGACAGCAGGCCATCCCAACATCCACGGCATGAAGCAGATAGCCGATCAGGTGTCGGCTGTGCTGAAGAAATAAAAAAGAGGATCATTTGATCCTCTTTTTTATTTGAAAGGTCCTAAAGTCCTTAAGGTCTTTAAAGTCTTTAAGGACCTTAAGGACTTTCATACAAATTAGATATTCACTTTTACTTCAGATCCATTATAGTTCACTTTGATGCCTTTTGCATCGCGTGAATAACCTGCAGGAGTCTCGGGCGACACTTTTATGACATTGAAAGTACGCTCTTTCAGCATACCGGGGAATTCTCCCTTTCGATTGCCTATAGTCAGTGTCCCACTTGCGTTGTCAAAGTTCATTGGAATCATTGCGTAAGCGCCATTCTCGTAATTGTAGTTAAGATTTTCATCCTCATAGAGAGTAAACTCTCCGTTATCGCCGGTGTAGACATAGAGGTTGATGACATCGGCAGGCTTTTGGTCGGAGTATTGCATTTCAGGCCCGAACGGAACAATTGCACCGGAGCGGACATAGAGCGGCAGTTTCTCGTAGGGAGCTCCGGCTACGACTGTCTCTCCTCCATTGGAAGCAACCATTCCTGTATAGAAGTCATACCAAGTGGCACCTTTCGGGAAATATATTTCACGCTGTCGCGCTCCATATTCATAGACCGGAGCTACGAGGAAAGCATTGCCGAACATATATTGGTCGCCGATATTGCGTGTAGAAGGGTCAGCAGTGAACTCCATCACCATAGGGCGCATCACAGTATAGTCGTCGAAATGAGTCTTTCCGGCAAGCGAATAGATATAAGGCATCAAATCGTAGCGGAGATTAGTGTAGTAGACCACAGACTTGTATGCAGGATGATCTTCAGGAGCAATATTGAAGATCTCGCGATAGGGCCACTGTCCGTGGGCACGGAAGAGGGGAGCAAAAGCTCCGAACTGATACCAGCGTGTGTTTAGCTCACGCCATTCCTTCAGATCTGCATTTTCTTTTCCGGTCTTAAGATATTCTCTTTGGGCTTTTGTGTATCGGTCTTCCACGCAGAAGCCCCCTATGTCCATTGTCCACCATGGTATTCCACTCATGGCAAAATTAAGTCCGGCTGAAATCTGCGCCTTCATGTCTTCCCAACGTGTGGCTATGTCTCCGCTCCATGTTGCAGTGGAATACCTCTGTAGTCCGGCAAAACCGGAACGTGTCAAAAGGAAGACTCGCTTGTCGGGCTCCACACCTCTCTGCCCATTGTAGATGGCGTCAGCATTCACAAGTGCGTATGCATTGAAATATTTTGTAGATGGTCCGAGAGCTGTCGGCGTGATAAGGTCTTTTCGATATTGCAGGTCGGTGCAGTCGCGGATGTTGGGCTCAGAAGCGTCCATCCACCATGCATCTATGCCGAGTGGCATATAGTGATCGTTTATTTGGCTCCAGAAGAGCTTGCGGGCTTCCGGGTCGTAAGCATCATAGAATGAGCCAAGATATCCGGGACCTACCCAGTCGCGGATGCTGTCTTTTACAGGAAGCTGATACATCCATCCCTTTTCGTCAAACTCCTTGTAGTGGTCGGTAGTGACATAGAATTTCGGCCATACGGATATCATCACACGGGCGTTCATATCGTGGATGGTGTCTACCATGCCTTTCGGATCAGGGAATCGATCGCGGTCAAACTCATGGCTCCCCCACGAATCCTGTTTCCAATGAAGCCAGTCGATCACTATATTATCGATTGGAATGCCACGGCGGCGGAATTCAGCCAAAGTGGAAAGTACTTCTTTCTGAGTATTGTATTTTTCGCGGCTCTGCCAGTAGCCCATAGCCCATTTAGGCATTATAGGAGCTTTCCCGGTCAGTGTGCGGTAGCCTTTTATTACGTCGTCCATGTCATCACCATACACGAAATAATAGTCGATACCATCCTGCATCTCCCCCCACCAGCTCATCTGCATCTGCTCCTTAGGATCACGCGGATTGTAGACGCGGAGACTGCAGTAAGCCACACCTCCATTTGGCACCCAATCTATCTTGATTGGCACGCGCTTGCCTGCTTCGAGATTTACAGAGAATTTGAAGCTGTTGGGATTCCATGCAGTGCGCCAACGCTCAGGCACAACTTCTTTCCCGTCGATATAGACAGTCTGATAGCCGGAATAATATAGGATAAATTTATATTCACCGGTCTCAGAAGCTTCGATTTCACCTTCGTATGTCACATGACTACCGTTGAAATTGAAGTCGCGTGGCAGGTTGACTACATGGTTTAGATCGCCTCTTATAAGATGCTCAAAGTAAATGGAATCTTCACGCTGCACGAGGGTCGCAGCGTTGGGGTCTGCAGGTACGTATGTGCCCGTCAAAGCCCCCTCTTTACCTTCTTTATCGAATAGTTTGAAAACCCCTCCGAGTTGCTTGTAGCTATCCGGATTGCCCCAGCGGCATAGTGAATAGCTGTCCCAAAGGATACCGTAGTTGTCGGTAGAGACTACAAAAGGTACAGAAACTTTAGTATTATACTGATATAGCTCCTCGTTCTTTCCCTTATAATTGAATTCATCGCTCTGATGCTGTCCGAGTCCATATATGCCTTCATCATCAGAAAGAGATTCAAAGGTCTGACGCACGGAGTAGCCTTTAGTGCCCTCCACTTCAATGGGGGAAAAATCCCTTCCTCCATCAGCTTCTGCAAGAATGAGTTTACCCTCTTTATCGTAGAATTTCACGTCGCCGTTGCTCAAGGCAACTGTAGCCTTGATAGCGGAGGTCACAATAGAGGCCGAAGAATCAGTCTTTTCGATATCATATTTCACGTCTTTCGGACGTTCGAGGACTGCAAGGCTTGCGTCCTGTGCAAATTCCTTATCGGGAGTAGCGGAAACCCTGATTATCTTGTCGCCAAATACTTGCAGACGCACTTTATGCACTGCGTTTTCATCAGGATTGCTGACATTTACGATGATTCCGCCCGATTCTTTCTGATAGTGCCTTGATCCGCAAGACCCAAGCACTGCCGCTACCAGCAGAATCCCCGAAAGGTAAGAGATTTTCATTGATATTGATATTTTAGGTTATTATTCCGATTTTGAGAACTGTATCCTCTCCAATGTGCATAAAGATTTTCCACTTGGAGTGTTGAAAACAAGATAGAGAGGGTGTTTCCCTTTAAGTTTTGCCACAGGCGACACATCAGTCTTCATCTTTATCGGCTTGATTGGATCGGAATCCTTTATCTCAAACTTCCCGACAGGTGAAGGATTACCTTTCCAGGGTGCTTCAGTATATACGTAGATGCTTCCCTCTGTGCCTTCCGGAATGAGATCAATGGCAAGTTCAACTTTTTCTGCTCCGTTAAGTTTATCAAAATTGAAGTATTTGTAGCCTACGATGCTACCGTCCGTATTATTGACTACCGGATTGATATTCAGGTCGGGATGATACGGCTCTTTGATATTGTGGTCGTCGTAGTAGACAGGTAGGAAGTGTGAGCCGCTGTAGTGAAGACGTGGATATGTCTGATATGCTCCGTCTTTCCCGGTGAAATGAGAAGCTATGGCAGCCGGATACAGTTTCAATGGGTCAAGCCCGTCGGTCTCAAAGCCTTCTGAAGTATATTCCGCTTCGCTTATGGTCACTTTCCCTCCTTTCCCTTTTTCGACAGACACTTCAATAGGGGCCACCATCGCCTGGCGCGAATATTCATCTGTGCCTGTCTGGCGGTGATAGAATACCCACCATTGGTCGCCAATCTTCAGAATCGATCCATGAGTATTGCCGTTAGGAGTGGCAGTATATATAGTCTTTCCATTAGCGTCGGTGTCACGCCCTCGTCCATCAATTATAGTGCCACCATAAGTCCAAGGGCCAAGCGGATTGTCGCTGTATGCGTAAGCGAGCGTGAAGTTGGTCTGAGGTAGATCCCATTCTCCTGGCTTTGTCATGCGAGAGTAAATAAGCACGTATTTATCGTCGATTTTACGTATTGAAGAAGCTTCGAAGAAACGGAACATGTTGTCATCACCATCTTCAAATCCTCCGATCATCCTTTCTATAGGCTGTGTACCGGGTTTGACGGTAGCCATAGTCACGGGGTCGAGTTCAGCTCCGAAGCTGGTGCCGAAGCCCCAGTATCCATATACTCTGCCGTCGTCATCCACAAACACTGCAGGGTCAAATCTTAATACTCCGTCGCAGATGTCAGGGTTGTTGCTGTCCCAGTTTATTACCTCAAACGGTCCGTCGGGGCGTTTTGATTTGGCAGCTTGTCCGTTGCGTCCACCACGCTGGTTGTTAGGATAAAGGTAGTATTCCTTAGTCCCGTCAGGCAATGTCTTTACGGCAATATCAGGCGCAAACAGCACATCGGCAGGTTGAGGGTTGCCTTTGCCATCCTTATCGCTTTTGAAAATGATGCCATCGTAGCGCCAATTGTTGAGCGAATCCGGATTTGCCGACCATACCACGAGGTCAGTGCCGCAATACATAGTGCGTAGCATATCGTGGCTGCCGTATATATATACACGTTGCTTTCCGGGATTGTCGGGATCATCGAAAATATAGGGTTCTCCATCAGGGATGTGTTCCCAAAGAGGCAGGTATGGGTTCATCGCGCAGCATGCTGTAGCCGCTATAGTCATCAGTATAAATGTGATCTTTCTCATATCTGTTCTGGATATTTAATGAAGTTGTTCGGCTTATTGTTATCCTATGCAAAATTAATAAAAAACTCATTAACTGCTGTATTCATTAGGGGATATTTTTAATTAAATAAAAAAGAATTGTTAACTCCTATAGTATAATTTGTATCCATATAATAATATTACGCTTATGGTGACGTTGTTTTATATATTGGCGAATGGAAATAATCTATCTTTAACACGACGAATCGGCAAAATGACAAAAGCATTTAAAAATATCGTTTGTCCGATTCATTTTACACATAATTCAGATATGAGATTAAAAGACTTTATTTTATCGGGGATGATACTTATCTTTGCGGTTGCTGTAGTGGCTTGTGGCGAGGATAAGACCCCGATTGTAGACGATTCTTGGAATAGTGGCTCGTTGACTGTGAATGAAGAGGTGGCACTTTCAGGAACTTCTTCACAGCAACTCAATATTAAAGCTTCTGTAAAGCCTACCCTGACCAGTGATGCCGAATGGCTCAAGATTGGGGAGGTCAAGAGCCTTACTACAGGTATATATACAGTAGATATTTCAGCCGAAGCAAACACTACCGGCGACCCTCGTACTGCCAAGGTTATAGTGACTGCAGGAAAGGAGAATGCAACGATAACAGTGACTCAGGCATCAAGTGATGTAGTTGAGATACGCAGTGTCGACCCTCAAGGAGAACTGGATCCTGAAGGATGCATTCTGACCATCAAGTATGTTGCTACCGCCGCTCCTGCTACCAATTTGCCTGACTGGATTAAGGAGACTGGCACGAGAAGTCTTGTAGATGGTGAGTTGACATTTACAGTATCCCCTAATGACTCCGGGCGTGAAAGAGAAGGAATTATAGTTTTGGCAGTAGGGAAGGACGCAGTTGCGAATGTGACAGTGCGTCAGGGTGCCAAAGCGGGTGCTTTATAAATGAAAAAGGAAGGCGTGGGCCTTCCTTTTTTGTTTATTTTGCTAATTAGTCGGATTAGTCGGATTAGTCTAATTGGTCTAATTAGTCTAATTAGTCTAATTAGTCGAATTAGTCCCTTAATCGTTTATCGTTTATCGTTAATCGTTAGGAGTGAGTCCCATATTTTCGTAGATGAAGGAGTAGATGTCGGTGTATTCGTCGATGATCTTGTCGATGGGTTTGCCGGCACCATGCCCTGCATTGCTGTCAATACGGATCAGTTTTGGGGCGTCGCCCGTATCAGAAGCTTGCAATGTGGCTGCATATTTGAATGAATGCGCGGGGACTACGCGGTCATCGTGATCGGCAGTAGTAATCAGTATTGCCGGATATGGAGTGCCATCGTTCTTGATATTGTGCATAGGGGAGTAGGAGAGAAGGTATTGCGACATTTCAGGAGAATCTTGAGATGTGCCATAGTCATGAGCCCAGTTCCAGCCAATAGTGAAGAGATGATAGCGCATCATATCCATTACTCCTACACGAGGAATGGCAACTTTGAAGAGGTCAGGACGCATGTTGGTGACGGCTCCTACGAGTAGACCACCGTTGCTGCCTCCTTCTATGACAAGGTGGTCTTTGTCGGTCCATCCCTCCTTGATCATGTATTCTGCTGCTGCGATGAAATCGTTGAATACATTCTTTTTCTTCATTTTTGTGCCCTCAAGATGCCAGTCCTCGCCATATTCACCACCGCCACGAAGGTTTGCTTGAGCATATATGCCCCCATTTTCAAGCCAGAAAAGGCGATTGGCGGAGAATCCCGGATTGAGAGTGACGTTGAAGCCTCCATATCCGTAGAGATAGACCGGATTTTTGCCATTTCTCTTAAGACCCTTTTTATAAGTGATGAACATTGGGATTTCAGTGCCGTCTTTAGATGTATAGAATACTTGTTCGGTCACGTAATCATCAGGATTGAATCCCTGAAGCTCTGTGGCATGGAAGAGTTTGCTGTCGCCGGTCTCAGCATTATATTCCATGATTGTAGAGGGGGTCGTGAATGAAGAAAAGGCGTAAAAAGCCTGAGGATCTTTTGAGTTGGTTGAGAAGGAGAGTGTGCCATAGCCGGGAAGCTTGATTTCACGTTCCTTTTCCCCTTCTTTGTTGTAGACGTAAGCATGATGAGACGCATCCTTGTCGTAGGTAAGTATAAGTTTATCGCCTGCGAAAGATGCGTTGACAAGTACAGCCTCAGGATTTTCAGGCACTACATCTTTCCAGTTGGCCCTTTGCGGAGCTTTTGCGTCGACGGCTACAAGTTTATATTTTGGAGCGTCTGCGGAAGTGAATATATATAATTTGCCATCTTTCGCATCAATGACACTTATATCGTTGTCTTGCGATTCCTCTACAGTTATCCATTTGGAATTGGGGGTGGTGAGATCCTTGACGTAGAGAGAATTGCCGTTGCCTGCACCTCCTCCCATTACCAAGAGAGTAGATTCGTCGTTGGTAATGTCAACGCTGTGGAAGTGTAGAGGTTCGTTACGGTTTTCATATATCACTTTATCAGCACTTTGTGGAGTTCCGAGCTTGTGATAATATACTTTGTGATATTCGTTTGCGTTTGAGAACTCCTTGCCCGGGGCCGGTTTTTCGTATGCACTGTAGTAGAATCCGTCACCATGCCAAGCAGCTCCTGTAAATTTAGCCCATTCTATATGGTCTTTCAGTAGTTCTCCGGTGGCAGTATCCATGACGAATATTTCAGTCCAGTCGCTGCCGCTGCGGGAGATTGTATAGGCTGTGTATTTGCCGTCGTGAGATTGATATACTCCTGTGAGGGCAACTGTGCCGTCATCAGAAAGTTTGTTAGGGTCGAGGAATACTTCAGCTTCCCCACCGGGAGTCGCAGAGCGATATAAGACCGACTGATTCTGCAAGCCATCGTTTTTGTAGAAATAATATTTCCCGTCGTTTTCCTTATAAGGCATTCCTTCCTTTGGATAGTTGTTTAGTTCCTTGATGCGCTCGCGGATTTTGCCACGGAAAGGTATTTTTGATAGGTATTCCTGGGTGACATCATTCTCTGCCTTTACCCAAGCAAGGGTTTCTGCAGCAGTGTCATTTTCGAGTGGGCGGTAAGGGTCATTGACTTCATTACCGAAGTATACATCGACGGTGCCGTCGGAGGGTGCTTCAGGGTAAGAGATTTGAGATTGCTTTGAGCAGCTGACCATAGTGATTGCCATAAGCGCGATGATTGATGTAGTCTTAATTCGTGCCATAAAGGTATGTTATTGATTTTGACCGCAAATTTAAGAAAAAATTACCATTTATACAAATTACTGCACCGTCTCGTAAAAAACGGGGCAAAAAAATTGGCTATTCTGACTTAATTCCGAGTATGCTTTTGAATTCCGGGTTTGTCTCGATGAGGGATGGATCTTCAATGTATCTGTTGATATCCTCTGCCCACTTGCGATGAAACATTGTGCGGAGAAGAATGTCGTTGTATCGCTTTGCAAGCTCTATTTCTCCATTGAGCAAGGCATCCTTTACCATGTATTTCAAGTAAAATACGCGTTTCCCATACTGGACACAGTGCTCCATACCCCACTGATAAGATGTATTAAACTTTCCATCATAATAATTGATAGGCACATTGATGAATGCAGTAGCAGTAAATTTTTCAGAATGACGCGTATCTATCTGACGAGGTTTCATATCTTTAATATCTTCCGGAACTCCTCCAAGATTCTCAATTGCGAGATTTTTAAGTGCACACATCGTATAGTTAGGGGGCTCCTTAATATTCGACATCACAGATAATATACCCTTCCAATTATTATTTTCTAAATGATGCAGCATCAGGACAGTTGCTCTCAACTGTTCATTCTTTTTGTCAGAGTGCATACACCATATTCCGCTGAGACACAGTACTCCTACGCTCAGCCATAACATCCATTTTGAAGAGGGAATGCCTTTAAATGCAGATATGATGGCAAGAAGAAGCAAAAAAGCCGTAGCCATTTCAAATGGAAGCCACAAATATTTGTCGAATTTTTCCATCAGCAAGTCAGGAAGACCTTTGAGGTAGAGTAGGTCATTGTCTACTGTAGTCGGTTGAAAATATTGGTAATATAGATGTGGAATCACAATAATAGCCGTAATTATGACCGCTGAATAAAGAAGACCCAAATATTTCTTGTCTTTTATACTGCCTGCCACTAAAAAGATGACACCGATCAAGGCTGCAAATAGAGCATAGAATCCGGCTATGAAATAGCATCCTGCAGTGATTAAAAGCAATATTGCGGCGAGCCACTGTCGATTTTCTACATTACGAAATGCCCACACAGCAACCACCACAAAGAGATAACCGAGAGTGTTGGAATAAATATATCCTACTGATTTCATCGACACCCAGGCATCATCCATCTGCACTATCGACGCAAGCATGGCAATCGGGACAATGAATGCCAATGGAAATGCTATGCGCGGCAGACAGAATGCTTTCTGTATAAGCCACGCCATCAATAGCCATAGCAGTATTATCACACTGCTTCCCAAAATAGGATAATACATCAGCTGCGTAAGCCACGCCCCGGCATAGCGCATAAGTCCACCGGGAAAATAAAGGCACTGCCGGAAGAAAAACCGAGACGACTCAAACAGCGACATCTCATCATACCAGCGAAGCATGTAGGAATTCTTCACTGCAAGCATTACGTAGGCGAATACGATGAATGCTAATGTAGTGACTAAATATACATTCAGCCATTTCCCAAATGACTTTCTTTCTGAAAAATCCGTCTTTTTCATCGCTTAGATTTGTAGATTGCTTGTATTGGTTGGTGGTCGAGCACTCGGACTATTGCGGAACGCCCTACGTCAAATGTTCCGTTGAAAAACTCCGGGACATTATATGATTTCATCAACTGACGATAGTATTCCGGCGACTCTTGGGGCACGACAAAAGCTTTCGAATCTTTTCCTTCAGGAGATATATAAGCGATATAGGGCCTTGTATATGAGCCATCATCACGACGAGAGCTGAATACTATCCATCTTGAATTTGACGACCATGAGTGATAACTATCTGTGTCATCACTATTTGCATTGTTTAGCCTCCGTATATCTCCCGATCTCAGATCCATTATATACAGGTCGCTTTCTTTATGCCAGATGTGGAATGTGCCGAACGGAGCCTGACAATATAGCATAAATTTTCCGTCGGGTGAAATGCGGGGAAGCAGTGCGCTTAATCCGTCGGCTGAAGCCGCCACCACTGTGTCGGGTTGTGAAAAAGTGCGTGTCGTGAGGTCAAAGTTGCGGCTCACAATGTCGTAGTGCATCCGTTCGAATCCTTGGGGCAGCATGGCGGATGTGATTCCTTCAGGATATTTAGCTACAGAATAATAAATTTTCTTGCCATCCGGAGCCCAGCCCGGAAACGTCTCCAGCAATGTGGTGTCGCTTGCTATGTTGCTGACTTCATGTGTCTTCATGTCGTACAAAATGAGGTCGGATGAAGCATCGTAGACTTCCACCTTTTGTTGCCCTTTTGGGAAAAATTGCTGGTTGGTGGTATTGGTGGAATATGCAATGAGGTCGAGTGTTGGATGCCATGCCGGGTAAACGCCGGCTGAAATCGTACTGTCAGTCTTCAAATTGACTTTTCTGACGGAGTCCCCTGCCATTACTACAGTCCCACCCTTATTTTTTCTTACATGAAATTGCGAACTGTGGTCATTATATTGATTGCGAGGCACATGGCAATTCACACACTGTCCGCGACGCTCGTCGCAGGGACTTGGAGTGCTATAGACTATTTCCTCATCGAATGATGTCAGATCGCGCATGTTTATTGACATCCCGCAAAACTGCACGTAGGAAGGCTCGATAAGGCGGTAGCTGAGATGTGTGTCTATAGGCTCCTCCGCCACATGGTTAGAAAACCGATAAAGCTTCCATTTCCCATCATTTTTTACGTATATTTCGTAATTGAGATCTTTGCCCTTGGAAGCTTCCAGGAGATCGTGCCAGTCTTTCATTTTCCATTGGATGACTTCGCCTCCTGCTACAATTGACCTGCCATCTGCTCCGGTGACTCTCACCACATAGTCTTCTCCGCCCATATCCACTTCAAAATTTAAAGGCGCTATATTAGGGGGGATTACTACAGAAGTGTAATCAGGTATAATCTTTGGAGACTCAGCTGATTCCTCTACATTGCCAGATGGCACTTGCACATTTCCACACGCCGACAATAGGAGAATAATGGATAAGTTAAGTAGTATTTTGATTGAGTGAATTATACGTTTCATGTCATGCTTAAATTGCTCATGTTGATATGCAAAAGTAATAAATATTTTGACTAAATGCAAATTGCATGTGGAGGTTGGCGGTTTTTTTTGCTCAATTGGAGAAGATTTGTTAATTTTGCGATATGAAGACATTTATATCTAAGATGGTTGCCATGATGGCTTGCGTCGTAGTCATGATGCTTACGGGATGCGTGAAAAATGAGTTCAAAATTGATTTTGAATTTCCTAAAGATCATATTGGCAACTATCTGCTTACATATTACGCATGGGATTCTCGCGGCGGCCGCTGGATAGAGCAGACTGCCTCCATTCAGGAGGGAGCAGCGAGTGCCGGTTGCATTACGCGACTCCCGACACTTGTATATGTCAGAGATGCGTCATTGCCAAACAATAATTTAATCATCTATGCAGAGCGCGGTGATGAAATTAAAGTCGCAGGTGAAGGCACAGACATGTCGACGTGGACAGTCAAAGGAAACAAGCTTTCTGAACGTTGGAGTGAGTGGCGCAAGGAAGCTTATAAGAAGAAAAATGACAGCAAGGCTCTTGAAAAAAGCATAGAAGATTATATAAAGAAGAATCCCTCCGACCAGCTGTCGGCAATATTGTTGTTGACTGAATGGAACAGGCGTGAGAATCCTGAAGGTTTTGTCAAGCTCTGGAATTCAGTAGACAATGGAGTCAAGGATAAGCAACTTATTGAGATGTGTGGTGCTCCGGATCTGCTTGGAGTGGAATTTGCAATGCAGGCTGACGGGAAGCTTAAATATGCTAAGGATCCAAACAGGAAGATCCTAAGAGTGCGTTCTCGGGATAATGGTCTGGATACTTTGAAATTCACGAAAGCTAAAGGCTCAATACTCTTTTTTTATAGCGAAAATGATTCGGAAAGACGCGAAACCACTGACTCACTGAAAGAACTTTGCAAGGCATACCCGGACTCTGCAAAGCGTATTATCGCTGACATATATATGGATTCAGACAGTATGACATGGATAAGTGCCATACGGAGAGATTCTCTTAAAGGGACTGTACGGGGATGGCAACCGCGAGGCGTCGCTGAAGATGACATGGTGAAGATGGGGGTGATCCGTTTGCCATGGTATATAGTAAAGGATAAAATGGGAAAGGAGACGTATGCGGGCGATGATCGTAAGTCAGCTGTTGCTGCATTTAGAAAATTAATGGATAAGAAAGATCCAAAGCCGTCGACTAATGAAAAACCAAAGGACAAATCGGCTGTAGATAAGTTAACTCCTGAGAGAAAACCGGCTGCCAATAAAGCCCAACCAAAGAAAAAACCTGACCCAAAAAGAAATAACTGATGCTTACGAAAGTATATTCTGCTGCCATATCAGGCATTGATGCCATATTGGTGACGCTGGAGACTGTGGTGCAGAAAGGCACACAGTTTAGTATAGTAGGGCTTCCTGACACTGCTGTCAAGGAGGCTTATACCCGTATTACGACAGCTTTGCAGCACAGCGGTATAGGATTTCCGCATAAAAGCACTATCATCAACCTTTCACCCGCTGATGTGAAAAAAGAGGGGGCTGCTTTCGACCTCCCTATGGCTATCGGTGTGCTTGCTGCTAATGAAAAGGTACCTACCGATAATCTACATGAATATATGATAATGGGTGAGCTTTCGCTTGATGGGTCGGTGCTTCCTGTGAAGGGTGTGCTGCCTATGGCAATCAAGGCTCGTGAGATGGGATTCAAGAGGCTTATTGTGCCTGAGGCTAATGTCACTGAGGCAGCCGTCGTCAATAGGGTAGAGGTGTTTGGAGTGAAGGATTTGGCGGAAGCTGTCGGTGTGATAGCTGAGACCTCTGATATTAAGCCTACTATTATCAATACCCGAGAGATTTTTGCGGCAGAATCAGAAAATTATGATTTTGATTTTTCGGAAGTAAAGGGACAAGACAGCGTGAAGAGGGCTTTCGAAGTGGCTTGTGCCGGCGGACATAATATCCTGATGGTAGGGCCTCCGGGAGCAGGCAAATCGATGATGGCGAAGCGTTTGCCCTCGATATTGCCGCCACTTAGCCTCGCAGAGGCGCTTGAGACTACAAAAATCCATTCTGTAGCCGGCAAATTGCATCGTGGATCGATGCTCATGACCAAGCGGCCTTTCCGTACGCCTCATCATACGGTGTCTCCGGTAGCCCTTGTAGGAGGAGGTGCTAATCCAATGCCGGGTGAGATATCTTTAGCTCATAATGGAGTCCTCTTCTTAGACGAATTCCCTGAATTCAGTCGCACCGTTTTGGAGGTGTTGAGGCAACCGATTGAAGATCGTACAATTACGGTATCCCGCGCAAAATATACTGTGGATTATCCGGCTTCGTTTATGCTTGTGGCTTCGATGAATCCATGTCCTTGTGGTTATTATGGTCATCCTACGAAGCGGTGTACCTGTCAGGCGGGAGCTGTGACAAAGTATATGAATCGTATCAGTGGTCCGCTTCTCGATCGTATAGATATACAGTGTGAGATAGAGCCGGTTGCTTTCGATGATATGGCAAACCGGGCTCCTGCCGAGTCGAGCGCGGCAATACGCGAGCGCGTCATCAAGGCGCGCACCATCCAGAATCTCCGCTTCAAGGCTGAGAAGGGCATCTACTGCAACGCCCAGATGAATTCCAGACTCCTGCATCAGTACGCTTGGCCCGACGAGCAAGGGCTTGCCAAGCTAAAGGACCGCATGACTAAGCTGAACATGTCCGCCCGAGCCTTCGACCGCATCCTGCGCGTAGCCCGCACCATAGCCGACCTCGAATACTCCGCCACAATACCGGCCGAAGAAGCCGTGACCGCCCCGGTCCTCAGCCGCCACATCTCCGAAGCCATCGGCTACCGCGCCCTGGACCGCGCCTCCTACGGCCAGATTTTTTAATTAATTAAACTCATTGTATATGACAAAAAAGAACCAAATACAGCTTTTTGATAAGAATAAAATCCGTACTGTCTGGGATAATGATACTGAGGAATGGTATTTTTCAGTTATTGATGTAGTGGAGATACTTACAGATAGTCCTGATGCCAAAAGGTATTGGAGCGTATTGAAATCTCGATTAAAAAAAGAAGGAGTCGAACCTACTACAATTTGTAGTACTTTGAAACTCCCTGCTGCCGACGGCAAGATGCGTATGACTGATGTCGCTACATGTGAACAGCTTTTCCGTATCATTCAGTCACTACCCTCTCCTAAGGCAGAGCCTTTCAAGCAATGGATGGCAGAGGTGGCTGCTACAAGAATTATGCGTCTCCAGACTAAATATAATATGATAGCATGAAAAAGCCTGATTTTAAAGAATGGAAGAATAGCCTTGCCGGCTATTTCGACTTGTCTGCCGATTTGCTGCCTCAGGAGGAGGCGGAGAATGTAATCCGCGAAGGTGTCTCTTTCCGCGGGACAAACATCATTGTCCTTATAATAGCTATCTTCATCGCTTCGCTTGGCCTTAATACCAATTCTACTGCGGTCATAATCGGTGCCATGCTTATCTCGCCTCTCATGGGACCAATTATCGGTATCGGACTTGCTGTTGGCATCCAAGATTTCGAGCTGATGAAGCGTTCTTTCAGGAATCTTTTGGCTGCGGCTTTCTTCAGCATAATAACATCTTGCATATACTTCCTTATCTCCCCCGTAAATGAAGGACACAGCGAGTTGCTGGCTCGTACTTCCCCTACGATATATGATGTGTTTATAGCATTTTTCGGTGGATCTGCCGGCATTCTGGCAATAGCGAGTAAGGTCAAGGGTAATGTAATTCCCGGTGTAGCCATAGCCACAGCACTTATGCCACCACTATGTACTGTAGGATATGGTCTCGCCACATTCCAGATGACCTATTTCTTCGGAGCCCTCTTCCTTTTCTTCATAAACTCCGTCTTCATCGCTTGCGCTACTACAATAGGTGTGAAATTGATGAAATATCATGTCAAAGATTTCTCCAATCCCCTACGCGCCAAGAGAGTCCGAAATCTGGTATATACCATTGCCATTCTCACGATGATCCCGGCTTGTTATCTCACATGGCGTGTGTTCCAGCAGTCGGCATTTAATGCCAATTGCGAGAAGTTTGTTGACCAGCAGTTTAATTTCGACGGAACGCAGGTGCTTCATTCCTCGGCGGTGATGAAGGGCAATAACAAAACCCTTACGGTAAGCCTTATTGGTAAAGTGCTCCCGCAAGATTCCCTTGTATTGGCTCTTACCGACAAACTTCCGGACTACAATCTCGGAGGCACTCGCCTTAAAATAATACAGGGCGATAATCCTGAAAATATGTTTGATGCTAATCAGGCAACATCGACCATGCTACGCGACATGTATCAGGTGACACAGAACACCATAAACACCCAACGAGAGACAATCGACTCCCTCCGTGCCATCAACGCCGACATCTGCCGAAATGATA
The DNA here is from genome assembly GCA_029060725.1 of Muribaculaceae bacterium. Lineage (GTDB taxonomy): Bacteria > Bacteroidota > Bacteroidia > Bacteroidales > Muribaculaceae > Lepagella. The sequence continues at coordinate 20,323 of JAIDTL010000082.1, forward strand.
CAATGGGCGCAACAATCTCTCCGGAATTGAAAGTGCTCTTTCCGGAAGTGGCTGATATAGCCGTGACCCGAGCCATCGTAAGCAATGTCGATACCCGTCGCCTTGACACTCTCAATGTCGCGCTCGTCCGTTATTCCAAGCCGATGAACAAGGCCCAAAGCGACAAATTCCTGCAATATCTCGAAGCTCGCCTCTCCACCAAATCAATTAAGATCGTTCCTACTAATTGAGGGAGAATTTCTTCACCTGCGACAAACCATTGTTTCACCTACGACAAACCCCTTGCAGATGGAAAAAGACACTTGAAAGAGTGCGGAGCAGGTTTTTCATTTTGCTTTTTCTGAATTATGGATACTTTGGTATGAAAATGATGTTTTTTTACAAAATGTCACGGTTGCATATACCATAATATCAGCTTGTTAAGGCAAGAGTATAAAAATGAAATGAACCTTTCTGTTACAGAATTGTTGCACGCTTATTTCACGCTGTTTCAATAATGATATAT
>JAIDTL010000083.1 GCA_029060725.1 Muribaculaceae bacterium
GTAATAGCCCAAATATCGGAGTTTTGACCCAAACACCATCCGCGATTTACACCATAATATTCACGAGCAGTTTCTTTACCTGTCCGGGGCAATTGTCTTATAAATGTGAGCAGAGGCATGTGCATCTCGCTTAGATTCGTTATTTCGGCATGCCAATAGTTTTCCTCCAGATTTATGTTGGTTGTATAGTTAGAACTCCAAGGTGGAAGCATATATTCATTCCATAGTCCTTGAAGGTTAGCAGGAACGCATTTTGTTCTTGAACAGGATATAAGTAGATAGCGTCCATAATCGAAATATAGTTCCTCCAAGTCGGGATCATAAGCACTTTTGTCGCTATAGTTTTTAAGTCGTAGGTCTGTGGGGAGCTCACGCAATGACGGTTCTGATTTACCAAGATCGATATTCACTCGAGAGAAGAAAGAAGAATAGTCGGCAATATGATCTTTTCTTAATTGATCAAAAGACTTGGACGCTGCACGGGAAGCTCTTCTGCTTGCGATAGTACGGAAATCCATCCCATCAGTGGCAGTGTTCAAATTCGGACCATTGAAATTTGTAGCTATAGCTATAATAATAGTAGTCTCTCTCGCATTTTTGACGGTTAATGAACCATTGTCATCATGTATTATATCTGCTTCCGAGTCTATTGCCCGGATTTCCGTGCGAAACTTTATGCCACGGTTTGGATCATATCGCATTTTTTCTTCCTGTGGCATTTTCAAATATTTAGGGAGTGAAAAGTATGCTGCATATCCCTCAGCGATGATTCCATCTTCTGAAGCTTGAGTCTGGCAGTTCTTAATCGGCGATTCAAAATAAATATTGAAGTCAATAGGTTGAGTTGCAGAAATCTTGATAGCGATTACGCTGTCTGGAGCGGAAGCAATGTATTCAGTCGTTATTTCGTTGCTGCCTTTTTTATAATTGACCTTAGCGGTTGCATCCGTAAGATTAAGACATCTGACGTAGTCACTTGCCTCGCTTTTATCAGAAAAGTCTATAATGACGTTTCCTATAGGTTGGTAGTTTGCGGAGTAATGTCCCTGCACCTTTTGTTGAAGTTCCTCTGCGAGGTCATAGTTGCCATCGTCAAGAGCAGCGCGAATATCCGGAATATACTTATATGCGCCTGGAGAATAGACGGCTGTATCCGGTTCTCCTGTCCAGAATGTGATATCGTTAAGAGATATTCTTTCTTTTGAAGGATTACCGTAAATGATTCCACCTTGTGTTCCATTTCCTATGACGAATGTCTCTTCGAAATATTCAGCCGGTCGGTCGAAAAATAATATTGGAGTATCAGCTTTTGATGTTGTTGCTACCAGGAGAAACATACAAACACAAATTCTATTAGAAATTTTCATGATATCAAAAAATTGTATTAGAGTTCGTATGCAAAGTTAAAATGAGTTTTTCTCAGATATGGAGTACAGCGTTGCAAATACAGTTGAAAAATGTTGATTTTCATAAAAAATTGAATGTTGCAACATTTTTGGACTCTATAACGCAACATATATGGTATTTTTTTGTAATTTTGCAGTCGCCTGAATGAATTGAAATGGCGATTTATGTACGTAATGAGACAAATCATCATCCTACTGATAGTGCTTTTAGCCAGTATTGACATATTGGCTGTAGAGAATGTATGTCATGTCGACTCCATGATTTCGATTGATATTCGTCATGGTTTGCCGGAGAGTAGAGTGAGAGGTCTATATTCCCTTTCTGATGGAAGACTTGCTGTGCTTACACCAGGCTACTTGGCTTTTTTTGACGGAATTACATTCAAATCAGTACCTGTAGAGTATGAGAATGGGTTTGAAATAGAGACCATAGGAAAGAATAGAATTGTTTCTCAAGATAATGATGGGAGGTTATGGTTAAAGACTCCTTCAACGAGAAATGATAAAAAATCCAGAGTGAATGTTTTTGATGTCACAACTGGAGAAGATATTACTATGGATGTAATAAGTAAGATCGGTGGCTTAGACATTAGAGGATTGTATGTAGATGAAGCTGGCGATGTCTGGATTATAGATCAGGATAATAATCTTGTTCAATTGCAAAATGACACACATCAGAAATACCTGAGCCTTGAATCGATAGGGAAGGATATTCCGTTTTGGCTGTCTGTAAAAGGCGGAAAAATATATTTGTTATATGGAGACGGAAAGGTCTGTGTAGTGAATCGGGATTCGGGTTTGATAGAGTATATGGCGTCCCTTCCACTGACCGGTGAGAATTGGAGGCTGATAAATTCAGGTATTAAGTGGCATAATGGAAAGTTGTGGCTATCATTTTATGTTCCGGGAAATAATGACAAAGGATTAATAGCTGTGCTCGATCCTTTGGATGGTAGTTGGAGTATGAGGCACTTAAATGAAATCGTCAATGATTTTATTATTGAAAATGATGAAAATATTATCTATGGTTTTGATGGAATAAAAGGTGAGGTCAGCTGTATTTTACGTGATCAAAACGATGGTATTTGGATAGGAACTATTAATGATGGTCTTCGGTATATAAATCCAAGACGTCTTCTTTTAGTTAAAAATAATAAAACTACTGAAAGGCTACCAAAAACTGGATATTATCCTACCGAGAGGTGTCATAAAAATGGCTTGAAGTATGCAAATGGATCAGTAAATTCAAGTGTAGAGGATAATGCAACTGGTTTTGTATTTCTGGCTACAAGAAAAGGTCTTTTCGTTATAGATGAAAATGACCGGTTGCTTGGAGTCATTGATGAAAAGTATGGACTTCCACATAGTAATGTTCAGAGTGTAATAGCAAATATTCCTCATAATAAAGGCAGCAACGATAGTATAGGTGATGTTTGGTTTGCTACAACTACAAGTCTGTCAAGGCTACGATATCTTCCTGAACAAAGGTTTGAGATTATTTATATAGGCATTCTTGACGGTCTTGATTTGGAAGGAAAAGAATTCATTTCCCAGTTAATTACATTGGATTCATGTGGTCTCCTTAAGGTAGCTTATCCGGGAGGATATTCTTCTTTAAATCCTACGGATCTATGCGATAGGGATTATGTAAAATATGATTTCCCATCCAAATTAGTGGGAAAACTTCATGTATCTTCAGACCCATCAAGACTATCTTCATTATGGTGGATATTGGGATCAATATTCATACTTTCTATTTTTTTTGTGATATCAGTATATCTGAAAAGAAAGAAGAGCGTAACCATAGACACGTTGACATCTGAAAAAGAGTGTGATGAAGAGGATGTAAGTGGAAGTATGTCGGTGTTAAATCATTGCGACACTCTGATAAATAAAGTAAAAGAAGAAGTGTCTATTACCTCTGAAGATACCCCATTATCACAAGATATTGATTTTGAGAATCGCTTGAATAGTATTATATTCGAACATCTTGATGATGAAACGCTCAATGTGGCGTCACTTAGTGGAATGATGGCTATGGATCGTACCAATTTGTATAGGAAAATGCAAAGTGTTTTTGGTTTGTCACCATCAGTATATATCAGAAATGTCAGACTTGAGGCGGCTTGTCGTCTTCTAAAAGAAACCGATTTACCCATAGTGGATGTCGCAATGCGTACAGGATTTTCATCCGCTAAATATTTTTCATCTACCTTTAAGGAGAAATATGGTATTCTTCCGTCAAAATTCAGAGCAGAATTAGAGAAATCAGATTGTTCTATTTGAATTTACGGATAATCCAGGAGTCGAGAGTTCTTGTCTTGGTGAGGAAGTTGGCGCCGATCAGAAAGACAGTCCTTGAGTCTGCTTCGAATGGTATGGCGTATCCTTTTTCGTAAATCTGTTGCAGTGCTTCTTCGGGAGTGCTGTTGATTTTGAATTCGAAGATGTAGACAAAGTCGTTTGTAAGAATTTGAAAGTCGCATCTTCCTGAAGAAGAGTGCACTTCAGTGCGTACTGCGAGCCCCAGCATCTTGCAGGCGATTGCCATCATATTTTGAAAGTGGATCTCCTTGTCTTTTTCCGGTTCCGAGTTTGTATCAGCAAAGAGGCTCTTCATGCTTAGCATGAAATCCTCAATGTGTCCATCGTTAATATCTTTCACACACTTACGGATGTTGAAGGCAGATCCTCCGTTAATTCCTCTGAAGAAGCGTTTTGAGAGGGATTCCCAAAAAGCCTTATTGACCTCCCTGTTTGGAAATCCGAGAATATATTCTTTGGATGAATCATCAAAATCCATTGATTGGATAGTATCCTTTATTGTAAGATAACCTGACTGATAAAGCAATGGAACGATGTCGTCGTCAAAGTTTGCTATATCGCTGAGTTCTATCTCGCTTCTCACGGCTCCTTCAAGGTCATTGAGTCTGTATGGATTTTTTTCTATGAGCTTGATTAGATAGGTAGGGGAGCCGCTCATATACCAGTAGCTGCCAATACGGCTATCGTTGAATGCATTGAGCACGCTGAAGGGATTATACACAAATTCCTTAGCATCTGCGAAATGATAGCCGTCATACATGGTCTTAAAAATTTTCCATGTCTCTTCAGAAGATATGCTGTTTTCTTCTGCAAAGTGAGCGACGGAGTCGCTAAAGTATCCATGGAATTCCTTGTCCGTGATTCCGCAGATTCCGTTGTATTTTGGAAGCATGGAGATATCGCGTAGGTTGTTGATTCCGCTGAATACAGACACCTTGCCGAACTTAGTGATTCCGGTAAGCATTGCGAATTTGATGTATTCGTCGCATGACTTTATGACGGAATAGAATCCCCTTAGGGCATCTCTCATTGTCTCTTGCTTTTTTGGGTCATGAAGAATATCCAGAATTGGCTTGTCATACTCATCAATAAGTATGACAACTTGATTGCCAGTCTTTTGGTAGGCCTCGATTATTAATTCACGGAACTTGTTGCCAAAGCTACTGTCTGAATGCAGTCCATTTTCCTTTTCAATGAATTTAAGATAACTCTCAACATGAAGTTTCAGATCTTCAGGAGTTTCCAAATGACCACCGCTCATATCAAAGCGAAAAACCGGGTAAGACTTCCATTCAGATTCTAATTCAGCTATCTTCAATCCCTGGAACAGCTCTTTCTTCCCCTTAAAGTAGGCCTCAAGAGTAGACATAAGGAGGCTTTTACCGAACCTTCGTGGACGACTGAGAAAAACATATTTGCTTGAATCAACAAGATCATAGATTAGTTCAGTCTTATCAACGTAGAGATATCCTTCTGATATAATTTTGGAGAAGGTTTGGATTCCTACCGGGTATTTTATCCTTTTTGCCATAATTCGCTGCTTTTGGTGCAAAGTTAATGAAAAAAAATGAAATATTGATTTTTATGTGGGTTAAATAAGCATTTTTTATTACGTTGTTTGACTCGGGGTGGCGCATGCGGAGCATGCTTTATTACGTTGCTTGACTCGGGGTGGCGCATGCGGAGCATGCTCTATTACGTTGCTTGACAAAGGGAAATGTATCAGTGTCTTCCTCATTCATGCGATGCGAAGCGATAGCGAGCGAGCCTCTGCGTGCTTTACTTCCGAGTGAAGAATTGATCCTTCATAATTTATAATTCATAGTTAATGTCTTCTCAGCGAGCCCTTTGCGCATTCGCGGGATAAATAATTTTCATAATTGAGTGATCATAAACTTACATTGAGTCTAAATCCGAACGTTGAGATTAATCTTGAGCCGGTAGAGAAGCCCGCTGCTCTGAAGAGAGACGGTAGCGGAAGTTGGAGTTGCGGATGGTGGGGGCAGCGTTTTCCACAGCGTAACGGAGGGCTTCCTCTTCGCCGACGAGGACGCAGAGGCGGCTGGCACGGCTGATGCCGGTGTAAAGCAGGTTGCGGTATAGCATCGGTTTGTGGGTCATGGTGACCGGGAAAACGATGTTTTGGACTTCGCAGCCTTGGAGTTTATGGACGGTAGTTGCGTATGCAAGAGTGAGTTCGCTCAATTCAGAACGCTTGTAAGTACTTCGGTTTCCGTCTGAGTATTCCACGATAAGGGTCTGCTCCTCCGGATTTACTTCCACGATTCGTCCTGTCTCGCCATTATAGACACCACGGTCTTTTGCGTTTGATGTTTGCATGACAGGATCACCGAGACGAAAGATTGATTCGCCTCGCTTCAGTGCCGGACCTTCGGGGTTCAGACGTTGCTGCAGGTCAATGTTAAGTTGCTTGGCACCTAACGGGCCGATCTGCTGAGGAGTCACTACGAGAATATCGGAGGAAGGCACACCTTTCTCTCTGGGAAGCTCTTCAGCTACGAGCGAAAGGATGCGGTCGGGAATCCCTCTGGCTGTTGATTCCGGGATAATCATGAAGTCGCTTTCCGGATGAGACTCAGGTATCTCTCCTGAGTTGATCGCTCGTGCGCTCTCGGCTATCATGCTTCCTTCTTCCTGACGGAAATTCTCTTCCAAGCGTGCTACGGGAATTGTAGGTGCTTTTATCATATCGCGCATTACGTCTCCGGCACCTATGGCGGGTAGTTGGTCTACGTCGCCGACGAGTATAACCTGAGTTCCCGGACCGACAGCATCAAGAAGATGATTAAAGAGCACCTGCTCCATCATTGATCCTTCGTCGATAATGAGCACATCGGTTTCCAGTTGCTTTTTATGATACCCTTCGCCTTGCCGGTATCCGAGTAGGCGATGGATAGTTGAGGCTTCTCTGCCTGTCAATGAAGTCATTCGTTTTGCTGCTCTTCCTGTGGGAGCACATAAGAGAACATGCTTTCCTTCTTTTTCGAGCACGTCAATCACTGCCCTGAGGACTGTTGTCTTGCCTGAGCCGGGACCACCTGTGAGTACTGAGACAGGAGAGGTGAGCAAGAGTTTGATGGCTTCTATCTGCATAGGCGAATAAGCAATTCCTTGTCCGTCAGTAGTAGGAATATCAGACACATTGATTTTCTCAGGAGCTGACTCTGCGAGAGCGAGGAGTTTTTCGGCACCTTCCTTTTCTGCATTATAGAAGACCGGAAGGTAAAGTACTCCTCTGCTGCGGACTATCCGGCTATCATCGATAGTGGCATCTATCTGTTTGGCTATTTCATCTTCAGACACACCGGTTATGGATGAAGCATAGGCGAGAGCCTCAGGAACAGTCGCGAAGAGGTGACCGTCGTCGGCATAATGTTTTACTGCACCCACGATGGCAGCCTGGAGGCGTCGTGGATCATCAGGCGCTATGCCTAATGCCCGTCCGATTTTGTCGGCTGTATAGAAATGGAGTTGCCATACGTCCTCCACCAAATAATATGGATCTTTGAGTACGACAGTCTCGGCTCTTTTCCGGTATTTGCCTAATATACGATCTATATACATCTCGCTGACACCGCAGGAGAAAAGGAATGTAAGGAGTGGGAGAGGGTATTTGATGGCTTTTAGGCTTTTGGATGCTTTAAGAGCTCGCGCTTCGCCGAGTCCTTTGATCTCGCTGCATTTAGCAGGGTCTTCTGCGAGGACTTCAAGTGTATCAATGCCGAATGCTTCGACGAGACGGTGGGCGTAGGAGGGTCCTATGCCTTCCACGAAGTCTGAGGCGAGAAACCGCTCTATGCCTTCGGGTGTAGTTTTTTCTATAAGTATATCTTGTGTGTCTTTCATAGAAATATAACGATTTAAACATAGCGCGAGTTTGGATTATTAAGATATAATCTGTAAATTCTTGATTGAAGAGCGGAACCATAGGTTCTGACACAGTAACAAACGGTGAATTTGAAATAATATGGATTTAATCACTTAGATGAATTATTATACGGTTAGAATTATTATGCTCCGAAAACATTATGTTTGCGGAGCATAATAATTCTAACCGTAGTGATGTATTGAGGATTGTCCGGCGTCTTCAGCAATCTATTTACGAAGTTTCTGCATATTCTTTTTATCGTATGCTTCCCCACGACTTAGAAGATATTCGAACATTACCAAATCTCCTTCGGGAGAAGATTTCGCGCGTATCGTGAGATTGCAAAAAAAGCAGGCTATGGTGGATAGCCTGCTTCATAAATTTCTAAATGTCTGAATATTTCAATACTTTAAGGTAGATGGTTGGAAAAGTTGCTCGATAGCTTCTGCTACTGCTGCGGCATCATCGGAAGCAGCTGCTATTCCAACTCCGTCGGTCACCCAAGTATGAGGGAGGAAATGACGGATAGATTCGCGTACTGCGTCATGCCCTGTACCGTCATGGTTGATAATCGGAACAACTCTCTTTCCTGTGAAGTCATAATCATCGAAGAAAGTATAGACTGCCATGGGTACATCATCATACCAGTTTGGAGCAACCAATACTACATATTTGTAATCTTGCATCTTTCCTACCTTGTCTACGAGAGCCGGACGAGTTCTTGTCTCCTTTTCTACTTTTGTCACTGTCTCAAAAGTGGCTTTGTCTTCCGGATAAGATTCTACAGGAGTGATAGCATATTCTGTTGAGTCATGTCCTTTATCTTTAAGGGCAGCCACTACCTGATCTGCGATTTTCTTGCTACCTGAAGTTTCTTTTCCTTTCTGGATGAAATAAGCCACCAGAATTTTGTCTGCATTTAATTTTGTGCTTTCCATAATTTTTTAGATATTAAAAGTTCTTTTCCCCATCATCTAATCCATATATAAAACACATCATCTTTGTCAAAGTTCAAAAAATGATAAACGAAAGTTGGGGTTGAGAGGTTATAGAGATATAAGGTTTAAAAAATGTAAAAATTTATATAAGTATGATGAATTTGTTTTGGCTGCTTTTTGGAGTGGCGTTGATAATTTTTGCAGCCAATTGGCTTACTGATGGGGCTGCATCCGTTGCCCGTAGATTTGGAATAAGCGACCTCGTTGTCGGTCTGACTGTTGTAGCCTTTGGCACCTCGACCCCGGAACTCTCCATCAGTATTGTTTCCGCGCTTCAAGGGAATGCACCGATGGCAGTAGGAAATGTAGTGGGCAGTAATATTTTCAACATACTTATCATCATAGGAGTAGTAGCAATGGTAAAGCCTATCAAGGTTCAGCCGTCGGTGATGGTCAATGAAATAGGATTGGTCATAATATCGTCTTTGGCATTGCTTGCAATAGGATTTGACGATATGTTGGAGGGGACAGGAGAAAGGTTAGTGTCACGTACCTCCGGTATTCTCTTACTATTGTTTTTTGTCATCTTCCTCAGATATATGTTTGCACAAGCGAAAGATGCATCAGATTCAGATCCGGCTGCCGCAAAAGGAGCAGATCGCAAGGAAATGCCTGTATGGAAGTCTGTATTGATGATAGTGGCAGGTTTGGCAGGACTCGTTTATGGAGGCGACAGATTTGTAGCCGGAGCTTCGGGGGTGGCACTGTCGCTTGGAATGAGCGAAGCAGTGGTAGGTCTTACAATTGTTGCAGCAGGCACATCTCTTCCTGAACTTGCTGCTTCAGTGGCTGCCGCTGTGAAGGGTAACTCAGGGATAGCCGTTGGCAATGTGATCGGAAGCAATATCTTCAATATTTTCTTTGTACTTGGTCTGACTGCATCCATAAAGCCATTGCCCTTTGGCGGAGTTTCACATTTAGACTTGGTAGTGATGATGGCCTCTGCTCTACTTTTCTGGCTATTCTGCTGGAAATTCGGAAAACGGACTATCACCCGCCCGGAAGGCGCCATACTGGTGCTTTTCTATATAGCTTATATTGTCTACCAAGTATTAACTATTAAGTAGGAATGCATAATTCTTTGTCTCTGAAAATTAGGAGTATATTGTAAGGACGAGGGAACGGGAACCTCCGTAGTCGCGAAATTCGCAGAGGTAGATGCCTTGCCATGTGCCGAGATTCAGGCGTCCGTTGGTGATTGGGATGGTGAGGGAAACGTCGGTGAGGGTAGCTTTGGCATGTGCAGGCATATCGTCTAATCCCTCCATCGTGTGATAGTAATAGGGTTGGTTTTCCGGGACTATGTGGTCCAGGATCTTGTCGAGGTCGTGGCGGACGTCGGGATCGGCGTTCTCGTTGATGGTCAAGCCGCAAGAAGTGTGCTTCACGAAGATGTTGAGAAGTCCCGCTTCCGGAAGGGAAACCGGAAGATTCTTTAATATTTCGCTTGTAATCAAATGGCAGCCTCTCGTCATGGGCTTAAGGCGGAATTCCGTCTGGTAAATCATAATCAAAGATTTTAAAAAATAATTTTGGATGCAAATTTAAATAAAAAAAATGATATATTAGTCACTTCAATTTAAGCCTTTTTAATTTGTATTGAGGTCAGATAAATTTTCTAATATTAATTTGCAGAATATAGAAATATTTTGTAACTTTGCGCCACGTTTTGGTTCGCGTCAACGCGATTAATAGGGAATCCGGTGAGAATCCGGGACAGACCCGCTACTGTAATTCCTACAAAACTCACCGACATA
>JAIDTL010000084.1 GCA_029060725.1 Muribaculaceae bacterium
TATACAGGCGTGGGCTTCTGCGTTGCCGTCCGACTTAGATAGGGCAATGCGAGAAGCCTCAGATGGTAGGACGGTAATAGATACAGATTCCTACGCTTTTTCATTTTCCAACCTAACGCCAACGAGGGGAAGACCGCGGCAAGACAAAACATTATGAAAAAAGCTTTATTGTCATGTGTTGCTTGTGCAGCACTGATGCTCACAAGCTGTAGCGTTTCCCGTCAAGCTACTGACAATAGAAACGTAACTCAGACTGAGGTAGTTCTCGCAAAGAAGAACTACAAAGTAATCGGAATGGTGGAAGGCGAATCTGCCCAGAACTATTGGTTCGGTATTGGTGGCCTTTCAAAAAAGTCTCTTGGCGAGTCAGCAATGTCTGACATGTACAAGAAAGCTAACCTCAAGGGGTCGCAGGCAATCATCAACGTAAATGTCAGCTATAAAAACAAGTTTATCCTGATTCATAATCAGGCAAAGGCTATAGCTACAGGTACTGTAATTGAATTCGTTGACTAATCAAGTCTGTAAATAAACGTTTTTTGTTGCATAGTTGGAAAGATGCTACTCCTCTTGTGGAGTTGCATCTTTCCTTATTATTCTTATCACCAAGATACATATTGGGGACGTTTGAAGAATATTAAGGCTTTGTAAGAGTTGATTTAGACCTCTCCAATCAATTGTGTATTTACTTACCAAACACTCTTTGGGTTGTAGTTTGATAGATAATAGATTAGATTTCTGTAGAATCTTCTGGAGCCGCATCGCTTGGTGCGGCTCTTTTTTTGTTTTTATGATTCGATAGAGAGTTTACAAGTCATTTCAGCATACTGCATTTCCAAAGTAATATAGCAGATAATCCAATTTTTTGTTGTAACTTTGCCACCAAGACTTCTGAGTACCTTCTTTTTCACCTTCGACAAACCCCTTGCAGATTGGAAAGACTTTTGAAATGAGGGCGGAGCAGGTTTGTCGTAAGGTGAAAAAGAGAAAAGAATAGAAGGAGTGAGGGGTAGAGAATATCAACAAGAGAGTATATAAAAGATAGAAATAATCATGAATTCCGTCTGGATTAAGTCATTAAAAGAGGGTGGAGAGCATTCCTACCATAGGAGAGCTATCAATCATGATTACTATGCCCCGTTCATTTATCATATCATTCTCAAGAAAAATAAGAGCTGCGTGCCCTTTGGCTCAGTCGTCGGCGATGCACGAATAGCTCCAGGCCTTCCCGGCAGTGCGGATATTGACGAATCAGGACTTGGCAAAATCATAGCTAAGGAAATTATTCATCTCCCATACGAGTATCCGATCATCATGCTGCATCAATTTAAAGTGATGCCAGACCATGTGCATATTCTTTTGCAGATACTATTCCGATCTGACAAGCATCTGGACTTCTATGTCAATACCCTTCGGAAAAGGATTGCTCTCAAATATACCAAGATTTATGGCAGTGTCAAAACCGATGAAGATATATTTGAATATGGCTATTGCGATAAGCCGCTGTATGATAATCGAAGTCTTGATGCATTATACGCATATATTCGTGAAAATCCCCATCGATTGGCGATGCGTCAGCAATTCCCACAGTTCTTTCAGTATATACGCTCACTGAAAATTGGAGAAGAAGAATTCGAAGCGTATGGAAATCTATTCCTATTCCGCAATCCAGATAAAGAGGCTGTAAAGATTAGTAGGAAATTCACTCAGGCAGAAAAGGAAGAAAAGAGTAAGGATTGGATTACCGCTGCGTCAAAAGGCACTGTACTGGTCTCGCCTTTCATTTCTTCAGATGAAAAAGATATCCGGTCAGTCGTAGAATCCCTCGGTGCTAAAATCATCCTTATCACTCATGAGGCTTTTCCGGACCGCTACAAGCCAGCTTCTCATGATTTCGCTCTATGCGCGGAGGGGCGTCTGCTTATCATATCACTCGGCCTCCCCATCGGCACAAGGATCACTTATCCAATTTGCTCCAGAATGAATGATCTTGCCAAAGCTATCTCGGAAATGTGATGGCATAGTCATTCTGACTATTATTTCACCTTACGACAAACCTGCTGCGCATACTTGTTTCACCTGTGACAAACCGGCGGCGCATACTTTTTTTCACCTGCGACAAACCGGCTGCGCATACTTGTTTCACCTGCGACAAATCCCTTGCAAATGGAAAAAGGCTTTTGAAATGAGGGCGGAACTGGTTTGTCATTTTGCTTTTTTAAGATTTCCTCTAATACAGTATGAAATTCTATAAATTTTACAAAATGTTACGGTTGCATATATACTTATATCAGCTTGTTAGGGCTTGGCTGAAATTTTGGATTGAACCTTTCTGTTACAGAATTGTTGCACGCCTGTAACAGGG
>JAIDTL010000085.1 GCA_029060725.1 Muribaculaceae bacterium
GTGATGCTCTTTGCATCATTGCTGTGGCTATTGCTTGGCACCAGCGCTCCGGTCTATGCTATTATTTCAGAGAGGGCTCAGATAATTCCTTCTGCCATACAGGCATCACTTGGCGCTACGGTAGTATGGATAATTGCAACAATTTTATTCGGACGAATATATTGTGCTACAGTATGCCCTGTGGGCACATTGCAGGACGTAGTCATCTGGACACGTCGCAAAACTGATCCCAAACATACATTCCGTTTCGAAGAGGGTGGAAAAGTCAGATATGTCGTCTTAGCTGCCTATCTTGGATCGCTCGTATTGGGTATTTTTGCGGTGGCGTATGTCATCGAGCCATGGAACATCATGCGCAATGCAGCTTCTGCAGTCCGACCGAATGATACCTTATTGACATGGGGTGCAATTGGAATCTCTGTCGGAATAGGAGCGGCGATCGGACTCGTGGCTCTTGTGGCTATCCTTATATGGGCATGGAAGAGCGGAAAGGCGTTTTGTACAGCAGTCTGCCCAATAGGTACAGCTCTCGGATGCCTTCATTCCCAATCACTCATGCACATTGCAATTGACCCGGACAAGTGTATCAGTTGCATGAAATGCGAAGATGTATGCGCATCGAGATGCATAAATGTAGAGCATCGTTTAGTCGACAACTCACGTTGCACTCGCTGCTTCGACTGCACCGACGTGTGCCCCAACGACGCCATCCGCTTCCAGCTCAACCGAGGCCGCCACCGCCAGACGCCCCTGATGGAAATGCATAATTAGGATGGCGTTAGGATTAATCATGATCTTCCATGTGGTATCATGATTAGCCATGATTCATCATGATAAATCATGTAATTCTCAATTCTAAATTCTATATGAAGCAATATTTAGATCTCCTAAATCATATCCTTAAGAATGGCCACCGTAAGGAGGATCGTACCGGCACAGGGACGATATCTACTTTCGGCTATCAGATGCGTTATGACCTTTCCGAAGGATTTCCTCTTGTCACGACTAAAAAGACTCATCTGAAGAGTATCATATATGAGCTTCTATGGTTTCTCAAAGGAGACACTAATGTGAAATATCTTCAGGAGCATGGTGTGAGAATCTGGAATGAATGGGCCGACCCGGACGGTGACCTTGGTCATATCTACGGATATCAGTGGCGCTCCTGGCCCGACTATAAAGGTGGCTTCATCGACCAGATCAAGGAGGCTGTGGAGACTATTAAGAATAATCCCGATTCTCGCCGCATCATCGTCAGCGCCTGGAATGTGGCTGACCTTGACAATATGAACCTTCCTCCATGCCATGCATTCTTCCAGATGTATGTCTGTGATGGAAAGCTGTCGCTGCAACTCTATCAGCGAAGTGCCGACTGCTTCTTAGGGGTGCCTTTCAACATTGCATCATACGCATTGCTCACTATGATGCTGGCTCAGGTATGTGGTCTGCAACCCGGTGAGTTCATCCACACGCTTGGGGATGCCCATATATATCTAAATCATCTCGACCAAGTGCGCCTGCAGCTGACAAGGGAACCCCGACGGCTTCCTAAGATGAAGCTGAATCCCGACGTAAAAGATATCTTCGACTTCAAATACGAAGACTTCACTCTCGAAGACTATGACCCTTGGCCCGCCATCAAAGGAGAAGTAAGCGTTTAATGAAAAAACTGACATTTATATGCCGCAGCGACCTTCGTGGAGGGGCGGCAATAGTCACTTATCGGCTTGTAGAGGCATTGCGTGGCATTGGCGTCGATGCGAGGATGCTCGTGTGCGAGAAGATGAGCGATTCCGATTTTGTCAAGGTATGTGCCCCTTCATGGAAGATTAAATATTGCTTCCTGAAGGAAAGACTCAATGTATACCTGCACAATGGCTTTGACCGTAAAGATCTTTTCAAAGTAGATCCGGCATCCGACGGTCTGCCGCT
Source organism: Muribaculaceae bacterium (assembly GCA_029060725.1). Classification (GTDB taxonomy): domain Bacteria; phylum Bacteroidota; class Bacteroidia; order Bacteroidales; family Muribaculaceae; genus Lepagella. The sequence continues at coordinate 1,933 of JAIDTL010000085.1, forward strand.
TTGGAGGCATCCGTGGGTCAAGGATGCGGATGCAGTGTTGCTTGGATGGGTCAACCAGGGGATGTTGAGTCTGAAGGGTGTGCGCAAGATCTGCAAACTCGGAAAGCCTGTTGTGTGGATAATGCACGATATGTGGAATTTGACAGGTATTTGTCATCACGCCGGGGATTGCCACCGCTTCATGTCGGAATGCGGAAACTGTCCCTTGTTGGGCAAAAAGGGATGGAATGAAGACATGTCATATCAGACATGGGCTGAAAAGGATAAAATATATCATGAGGAGCATCCTCGATTTGTGGCTGTCAGCACATGGCTTGCAGAAAAAGCTCGCGAAAGCGGATTGATGATGAGAGTTCCTATAGCAGTAATTCCGAATCCTTTCAAATTGGATATGGAGGCTTCTAAGAGGGGAGAGGTGCGCGATGATGAGAAAGTCGGTTTGCTGTTTGGGGCAGCTCGTATTGATGATCCAATAAAAGGGTTAGGGGTGTTCAAGAGGGCTCTGGAGATATTGGTCAGCGATCATCCGGAAGTTGCGGAGCATTTGAGGGTAGTTACCTTCGGAGGGTGTAAGGAAGCGGAGTCGCTTAAAGGATTTGCGGTAGAACATCAGCATTTGGATTTCCTGAAAGATCAAAAGGAAGTAAGGAAAGCATACGAATCGTGCTCTATAGTGGTGTCGACTTCTGATTTTGAAACACTTCCCGGAACACTCGTTGAGGGGCAAGCATACGGATGCATACCGGTAGCCCTTGACCATGGAGGCCAACGGGATATCATCGACCATAAAAAGACCGGATGGCTTGCCCCGTGGGATGAATCTGCAGAAGTCAGGGCTGCAAGCATAGCGGAAGGAATCGCATGGGCATATCAGAATCGCAATAGTGATGAAATGCAGCAAAATATGCGTGAATCAGTAGAGAAAAAATTCAACGCGCCGGAAGTGGCTCAACGCATCCTTGATTTTACTTTCCAATAATATAAAAAAAGACACTGCATTTGCAGTGTCTTTTTATGTCGGGGTGACAGGATTCGAACCTGCGACCACCTGGTCCCAAACCAGGTGCGCTACCGGACTGCGCTACGCCCCGATTGCAATGGGATTTTCCCTTTTTGCGATGCAAAGTTAATACATTTTTCTTAACTGTGCAAGAAAAATCGTGTTTTTTTAGCGTTTTTGTTATAATTCTATCTTGCCGTTGCATTTTAGAGGGTTCTCGGATAACATTTCAGGTCGTGAATCGTTAAAAAAGTATGGGAAATTTGAGAAATAAATCCATAATGATTATGGTCGCCCTCATAGTGGCGCTAATATCAGCCGTTCCGGCATTTGCCGATAAAAAAGATGCCAAGATCTCATTCACTGAGACATCATTTGATTTCGGGAAAGTCTCGAAGAAAGATGGAAAAGTGTCGCATGTGTTCTCGTTCACCAATGATGGGGGACGCAATCTGGTCATTACCAATGCCAGAGCAGATTGCGGTTGCACTCGTCCGCAATATGATGACTCTCCGGTGGCTCCAGGCAAAGAAGGAACGTTGAAGGTCACTTTTGTTCCGGCTGCCAAAGGGCATTTCACAAAAAAAGTCACAGTGACTACCAACGGAAATCCTCGCAAGGTGCGTCTGATCATTAAAGGAGAAGTAGTAGAATGAAAAGATTTTCTTTGTTTGGAAGAAAACTCCGGCTTTTGCAGGCAAGTGGCTCTTTATTCTTGTTTGCATTGGCATTTTCTGCATATCCCCAAATAGAAAAGACACTCGAATTCATCCCTGATCATGTAGATTTTGGAAAGATAAGGGAAGAAGATGGGAGAGTGTCACAGAAAGTAAAGGCAGTCAATATATCATCAGACACCACTTTCATCATTTCAGCCCGCACGAGTTGCGGATGCTCTGCTGCTGAATATCCTGAGCATTCGTTTGCTCCCGGCGACACGGTGGAAGTCACTCTTTCATACGACCCTCAGAACCGTCCCGGAAAATTCCTGAAGACCGCGAGATTTTTTACAGGAGAGGAGCGTATAGCGAATTCCATAAAACTTAGCGGCACTGTCATCCCAAGCCGGAAGAATCTTGACAAGGCATATCCAGACTCTGTAGGATCTCTTCGGCTGAGCACCCGCTTTGTAGACGCAGGTGAAATCTCGCGCACCGAGGCGCGCCCACTCTTCGTAGGCATCTATAACGACAGCGATAAGGAGCTCCCTTTGGCAGTGTCTACAGACGCTACTGCCCTGGAGGCAGGTCTTGTCCCCGACACTATCGAGCCATTCGGAATTGGAACAATTACACTCATGCTCAAAGGGCGTCTGATCCCTTCCTCTCTCCAAGATGTGAACTATAATGCATATATGATGAGCGACACCGACACCTTGCTCACCATTCCCGTATTTTGCAGAGTCCGGAAATAAGATGCAGGAGGATCAATTGTTAAAATATTAAATTATTTTTAAAAATTATTTGCATTTTTCAGTAATTATATCTAACTTTACGTCCATATTTCAATATATACTCAACTTGCTATACGATTAGAAAAAAGTTTTCAATCTCTATAAATTGCTATGAATATGAAAGTTATTGTCAGCAATGCCATAAAGAAGTCAACTTCAGGGGTGAATTTTAGAATTACCCCCCCCCCATTCTAAATATTTAAAAATTAACAAGTTATATCGATTTTTGATTTTACTCACGGCAATATTGTCGGGAGCGTTCTGCTATGTGCCTGCATCAGCAAGGACATTCGGAATTAAGACCAATATTCTCTACGACGCTACAGCTACCGTAAACCTTGGTGCTGAGCTGCGAGTTGCACCTCGATGGAGCATCGACATATCCGGCAATCTTAATGCCTGGAATTTCAACGATGGTCGTCGCTGGAAGCACTGGATGGCACAGCCGGAGGTGCGCTATTGGTTTTGCGACGCTACAGCCGGTCATTTCCTTGCCCTCCATGCTATTGGAGGAAAATTCAATTTCGGACATCTTCCTTTCGCCCGCGACATCGTGTATGACTTCGGCAGTCTCCGCGACCACCGCTATCAGGGTTGGGCAGCAGGAGCCGGACTTGGCTACGGCTACACGTGGCTTCTTGGTCGCCATTGGAATCTCGAGGCAGAAATCGGCGTCGGCTGGATACGTGCCGACTATGACGTGTTTGAATGTGAAGGATGCGGCAAGAAAGTAGGCCATGGAGTGAAAAATATGGTCCTCCCTACCAAAGCCGCAATCAACCTGGTATACGTATTCTAATTTAGAATATAGCCCTTTATGGCTCTTAGCTCCCTAAAAGCTTCCGATAAATAATTATGCATTGTGCATTATGAATTTTGCATTCAGATAAGATTATGAAGAAGATACTTTCTGCAATATGTTTTGTCTCGGCGGTCGCTATTACTGCGTCGGCAGCCGAACTGTATGATCTTCCTGCAGGCTCCGTCACAGATATAGCTGTCGAGAAGTCAGAATCCCAGATTTTGGTCAAGTTTACGGTTCATCCTGAGGCATTCCCCAAAATGAGCAACCGTGAGGTGTGGCTTGTGCCATACATAGAGGGTGGTGGTCAGCAACTGCGCCTCGACTCCGTACTCGTAGCTGGGCGCACACGCTATATCCAGCACCAGCGTGGCAACAATCGCCTGAGTGAAAATACAGTCCTCCTTCGAGCAGGGGCGAAAGACATATATGAATATTCCATCGTGGCGCCTTACAGCAACTGGATGGCATACTCAAGCCTTGGCATGGAAGGTAGAGTGATCGGGTGTGCCGGTTGCGGAATACTTCCACTTCTTACATTTGCCGATGAGCAGCCGCTTGCCCGTATGGACTACCGCGACATGACAGTCGTCCCTATGATGGTCTATGTCTCCCCGGAGCGTGAGATTATCAAGACGCGCGACGTGAGCAAGGAAGCCTACATAGACTTCCCCGTTGGAAAGATGGAGATCTATCCCGATTATCGACGCAACCCCGAAGAACTCGCCGCCATCCGCCATGACATCGACGTGATGCAGAGCGACGAGGACATAACCATCAACTCTGTCACCTTCACCGGCTATGCCTCCCCTGAAGGCTCCTACACGCTCAACGAGAAGCTCGCCAAGGGACGTACGGAAGCACTCCTCGACTACGTCACCAAATACTTTGATGTGCCACGCAAGGCTCTTGAATACTCATGGGTGGCAGAAGACTGGGCTGGTCTTGAGGAGCGCGTGAAGGGAATGGACGACCTCCGGGACAAGGAAGCACTCCTGCAGCTAATATCCGACGACTCGATTGATCCCGACGCAAAAGACCAGCGTCTGAAGACTGAATTCCCGGATGATTACTTCATACTCCTCACTAAAGTATACCCGGCACTTCGCCACACCGTCTACAAGGTAAACTACACGGTGAAGAACTTCACCGACCTGCAGAAGATAGCCGTGCTTCTTGAGACTGCACCCCAGAAACTGAGTCTTGACGAGATCTACCTGTATGCGCAGACACTCGACAAGAACTCCCAGCAGTTCCGTGAGGTGATGGAAGTGGCAGTCAGGATGTTCCCCAATGATGAAGTGGCGAATCTGAATGCAGCCGCTACAGCAGTCACTAACGGCGACTATGCCGCCGCACGCAAATACTTGTCGAAAGCCGGCAACCGGCCCGAAGCCACCTACACAGAAGCCGCAATTGCAGTCAGAAACGAAGACTATGCCACAGCCGTTCCATTGCTAAATAGCGCAGCTGCCGCCGGCATACAGGAAGCCACAGACCTCCTTGGCGAACTCCGCTTCCTTGGACTAATAGAATAGGCTGAAACTGACAACGAAAACCGGACTCTGCCACGCCACCCGTCCTTAGGGTGGAGGGTGGCTTCATCTGAAACTTAAACAAATCATAAATACATTAACTCAACCAAAAATTTTCCTTATGAGAAAACTAAATCTTATTTCCGGAGCACTCGGCCTCGCCGCCCTCGCCCTCACGGCCTGCTCCAACGAAGCACCCGTCAATCTGGAAAACGGAGTCGCTGAAAATGATGAGGTTCGTTACTTGCGAGTTGCGATAGCAAATCCTCCATCTACACGTGCTACTTTTGAAGATGGAACAGACGATGAAAATGAAGTAAAGTCTCTTTACTTCCTTTTCTACGACATCAATGGTAATCCAATAAAGACAGAGGAACTCACAATGGATGACCTGACTGAAACGAAACTCTCAGGAAATGGAAATGTCGGAGCAATCGAAGAAGTCGTTGTTAAGATTTCTATCAATAGAGGTGCACAGTATCCTTCTTACGTGGTTTGCTTCATCAATCCGGTAGACTGGAGTAAAGTCGATGATGAGAATGCAAAGATGGAAGAATTACGTAACCTTGAACGAGAATCTTATGCAACCGATGGCTTTGCAATGACAAACTCTGTGTATTTCGGAAACGATCCAGTCTCAAATGCAAATAAGGTAAAAATGTCAGGTGCGCCTATATCAGCTAGCCAGCTATATACATCTGAAGATGCTGCCAAAGATAAAGATGCTGAAGCTGTTACTATTTATGTAGAACGTTATGCTGCAAAAGTAAATTTCTCACTTGCTGCTGACGCTATCAGCCCTGAGACAGTAGGAAATTATACTTTGGAATTTGTACCGGAGACTTGGTCTATTAATGCAGCATCAAAAAATATGTATGCTGTTAAGCGTTATGCGGACAGCAATGTTGCTACTACAGGTATTCCCACCTTTGATAATGTTCAAGCTATGTTAGGTACTTGGGACACATGGAATGATCCAGACAACTATCGTAGCTATTGGGCTTGTTCTCCAAGTTTCTACGCAGATAAATTCCCTCAGGTTTCTGATGATATCATTGACCAGGCTGCAACAGGTACAGGTGCTGGAGAACTTGTTGGTGACTACAAGTTGCTCTATTACTCATATAATCAAATCAGCGGTAATAATGGTTATGATGGATTTGGCAAGGGTGTAGGAGTTGCAAGCAACGGAGGATCAAATACTAAATATACACTTGAGAATACAATGGGTCAGCAAGCCTTTGAAACTCTTAATCCTAAGGCTGCTGCTCCCTCGGTAGTTCTTGTAGGTCACTATGACGTGAAATTAGACGAGACAACCTTACCGGTTGGAACAGGATTTTGCATATATAAAAGTCGTCTATATTTTAGAAGTACTCCTCCAGCAGAAGCTCCCGGAAGTCAGACAATACTTGACGCCATGTTAGCACAAAATGTGATTTTGGCTTCCAATCAAAATGGCACAGCATTTGTAAATGCAGGTGCTTCATCAACCATTAAGGAATATTTTGAAGTGGTGCATCCTTCTAAAGAAGTTCGTAACGGTCAGCCTGTTCCTCACAGATATGTTACACTACAGCTGAAGAAGGATCTAGCAAGCTATACAGGTCTTTATTACAAACCCATTGGTTCTGCAACTTGGAATGCTGTAACTGCAAACGACGTTGATGTAATCAACACAGCTCTGTGGCAACAAATAGGCAATGCAAGTGCTTATACTAACAATAAATGCTATTACTCAATTCCTATTCAACACCTTGGAATATCTGAAAATACAACTGCTGAGTCACCGATTAATGCAGATGGAACAATTGATTGGACGAAGGTTCGCGTAGGTGATTTCGGTCTTGTTCGTAACCATGTATATACTATCAATGTAGCTGCAATAGGAGGCCGCGCTACTGGTATTGAAGATCTTAATAATCCCCTTGTTCCTTCAATGGAAACAAACGATTACTGGATCAAGTATCAGGTTAATATCCTCAACTGGCGTGTTGTTCCGACCCAGAACGTAACGGTTCTTAAATAATATTGACTGTTAAAAATAATTCAATCAAATAATGTCAGGGCGGTCAGTGGATCGCACAGACCGCCCTGTAATTTCAGAATCCCATGCTTGCAGGGACAATTGCAGGTGACACTACCAGAGACATTCAATAAAGTCTCCCTCAAAATAGAACTCAAGAGGCGTCACATATCGCCCATAACATATATAACATTCATTTCTAAAACCATATAATTAAAAATGAAGCTGTCAGATAAATACCGCTTTCTTCTGAAAGGAACCATGTTATCCGCTCTGGTTGCCATAGCCGGAGCTCTGACTTCATGTGATTCTGTTATCTTCGACGAACAAGGCGATTGCTCCGTACACTATCGACTGAGTTTCCGCTATACGAAGAATATTCTTAATGCCGATGCCTTCGGGTCGCAAGTAACCGATGTAAATGTGGCTATTTATGACAGCAACGGGACCATGGTCTATAAGATAACCGAAAGCCGAGACCTGACCACCGATAATGATTTCTTTATCGATGTCGACATCGACCCCGGTAGATATGATATCGTAGCGTGGTGTGAAGGACAGGCTGTGGCTGACGATGCCATTTCCTTCACTCTTGAAGGCCAGAATCTCGGGGACGCAATGACATTATCAGGAGCAAATCTCCCTCTTTCAGAAGAGAATGGAACGTTATTCTCCGATAAAGACATAAAGCCACTTTATTACGGAAGTCTTACTGACGTAGAGTTCCCCGATTCATACGGCATCGTCGAAATCGAACCGATTCCCTTGACACGAGATACAAACCGCCTTACCGTTCAACTCCAAAATCTTAATGGAGCACCGATTGATCCTGCAATCCTTGATGTGAAACTTGAAGGAAGCAACAGTTCAATAAATTATGAAAACCAAATTATCGGTAATACAAAATTTACATATACTCCATGGTATATCAGATCAACGTATTCAGATCCGGAGATGACTCCTGCCACGAGGCCATCTGTTGCGGATGGTGATATTCCAAACGGTGTCCAGGCAGAATTGTCTACCGGACGATTCATGGTCGGAGTAGAACAACAGCTCACCATCAGTCTGAAAGATACAGGCGATAAAATTCTAAGTATTCCACTCGTGCAATATCTTCTCCTCGTTCGTGGACAAGCACAACAGACCATTTCTGCTCAAGACTATCTTGACCGATATGTAGAATTCTCAATAGTGTTCTTCATCGACGAAGCATACGTCTGGGACAGGAGCAAGATATACATCAACAACTGGCGCGTAGTTCCTCCTCAAAATGGAGGAATCCAATATGAAGACTAAGAAAGATTCTAATGAAAATGAAGCTTAAAAGAATACATATGCAGCGGTTCTTTTCGTTGCTGGCTGTCTTAGTCTTGACTGGAGCATTCACCGCTTGCATCAACGACACTGACGACTGCCCGAAGAATGTCGAGGGAAGCGACTATATTACGCTTAGCTTCCAACTGACTTCTTCAGAAGGTACTCGGTCGCGGGCTGAAAACGGTCACGATGAGAGCGAGAGCGAATGGCCTGCGTTTGAGGACATTATCGAGGACGATGATTTCGCCTTCTTCATCTTCACGCGTGACAGCGAAGGCAACTGGCCGATGATCATGAGCATGACAGATCTGAAGACTGCCACAGATAAGGCTAATATGACGGTAAGCGGAGTGTCAGGGGTCTGGATAGTCACCGCCGCTATACCGAAAGCTGATCTTGAAGGCATTATCGGATATGAGATAAAGTCTGGAATGAGCCAGAATGTACCGCTTCGGGTTGCTGTGATAGCAAATGCAGGAGGCGCTGCCACATCTGCAACCAACAAAGTCGACTACAGTGCTTATGTTGCCGAAGATTTTGTTAGATTCATAGACAAGGCGAATACTCTGAAATTTGCCATGACCAAGGTGCATAGCGGAAGCAACGGAGACTCGTCGGTAGATGGAATCTATAAAGGGGCGATACCTATGTACGGCATGAAGGAGTTTTCCATAAGCGGCGACATGCTTTACTACGCCAACGAGGCAGACCCCGCATGGCTGGGAGAGGTAGATATACTCCGTGCCCTTGCAAAACTGAGGGTGATTGACAATATTGAGAATAAAAATCCAACTACTCACCTTCCCAGAATAGACGAAGTGAGCATTGATAGTCGCACGATAGAAGCTTACGTGCTCCCAACCGATGCTGAGAACTTTTCAGGGGTGCAGAAAGATATTTCGAGACCTGTACCTGTAATCGGAGAGGATAACTTCTATACACTGAAACTTGGTTTCCTTAATGAAAACTCCTATCGTAATGACAGCACCCGGATAGGATACCTGCCTGAGCAGCTTAATGTTGAGAATAATTGTCCGATTGTAAAAATAACAGTCACATTCGAGACCGATGCCTCCGGCAACCCGACAAAACAGCAGACCTACGATGTGCCGCTCGCCGGATATAACGGTGTAAATTTCACTGCCAATCTTGGGAACAGCATTATCCGAAACCATATTTATACCCTCAGTATTGACGGAGTCAGTCTTGGTGCCGATCCTGATGTCCATGCTGAAGTGATGGATTGGGAGCCTTCGGAATTCGAGCTTGACTATACCAATAATGTCAATGTATCAAGTAAGCTTGATTGGCAGAGTGGTTTTGCAAGCAGAAACCTAACAACCGGAGAGATAGTAATGCTTCCGTGGACTTCCAGTGTCGACGGTGATGTGGCAGTCCCCCTTAGAGCGACATTTGGTATCAACACGCCTGTCGGTGCCACATGGACCGCCTATCTTATTGCAGTCGGCGAAAACGCCAACGACACGGCTTTTGAATTCATTGTAAAGGATGAAGATAACAACGATGTAAGGCAATCCTTTGCAACAGGAGTAATCGACGGCAAGAACGCAATGACTATTCGTATTGTATCGACCGATCCAAATCCCTCTCAGGTAAACAGGGCTCTCCTTCAGGTCGTGGTGACGGTCGGTGAAGGAACGAACTCAACGGTAAGCGAGGCGGATCTCACTCCGGAGGGAGCAGCTTACCACAACTTTATAATAATTCAAGACATAAACTAAAGAAGAAAGATGTTTACCAAACTTCTTAAATATATACTCTCGTTGGCTGTCATCGTTGCAATGGCAGGCTGTCAGGATCATCTTGATGGTCCTGATGCCCCACTTAAGCCAGGCGATCCCGGCACTCTGACTATACGCTTCAAGAACTCGAATATGTCGAGATCGGCAGATTCAGACAATGCCGAGAACATCATAAAGAATATCAAGATATGCTTCTACCCCTCTCCTGAGACGATCGACGAATCTACGACTCTTCCGGTGCTTGTGGAGGATGTCAAGAATATAACCGCATCGGGAGAATATCAAGTTGTCTTGCATCTTGACGATGATATGATAGAGAAGTTGTTTCCTAATGGTTCTGGAAGCAAGTGCCTTGCATACGCTCTTGTCAATGCTGACAATATGTTTGTGACATCCATACTCCCCGAGAAGCCTACGATCGAGCAGATCAAGGATTTCGACGTTATTACGAATTTTGCCGAAAAACGCATTCCTGATTCTTTCGTTATGGCAGGTCAGGGAGAGGTGGAGTATACAGCTGCTGCCCTGATATATAATCCCGGGACTGCGGTCGGCAAGATCGACCTGAAGCGTACCGCTGCAAAAATCAAGCTCAACATCAAGCTACCGGAGGAAGTGACTGATGAGAATGATGTAGTGTGGCGTCCTGTGCCCGATACTGGCGAACAGAACATCCGTGTACTTCTGAACAATGGCGTCAAGGCTTCCGTTGCTGTTCCGGGTGACGGCTACCAGCCAATGGATGTCAGCTACTATTACGATAGCGAACTGAATAAAACAGAATCCATTCGAGCTCTTAGCACCGCTAATGGAAATGGCGACTATACATACGGTATGTCCGTTCCGTTTTATACATATCCAAACCTCTGGACGGAATCTCCATACGAGACCCACAAGACAACATTGACGTTGATGGTTCCGTGGCAGAAAGGAGAAGACCCTACTTATAAGACCCTTTATTATCAGGTGCCCATCACTCCGTCAGATCTTCCACATATTGATTCAAACCATTCCTATACCATCAACTTGAACGTGGGAATGCTTGGAAGCCTCGTGAAGGAGGAGCCTATCGAACTCACAGATCTCACATATCAGGTAGTGGACTGGGCTGACGCGGATATTGATGTCTCAATTCAGGATACACGCTATCTTGTGGTCAATTCCAATTATATATCTGTGAATAACCAGTCTTCTGTATCTATTCCATACTACACCTCCCACCCGGTCGAGATCTATGATATCCGTATGGAATACCAGAGGTTTAATTTCTATGATAACGGACAGGGAGAGACTGTGACTATACCAATATCTAAGGAACAGATTGACCGCTCCACATACGTGCATCAAGTAGACGACACCAATGTCACAGACACAATCTGTAATTACAGGACGGTGAGTACGGGGTCAAACCAGACATCCATTGTTGTCAATCATGCTCTCGAGTTATGGACCCCCGTGGAGGCAAACGGGACAACTGAGGTGGATCTTACCGGAAATGCCGATGGCTCATTAGCCAATGTGCTGGCTCGTATTAATAAATACGTTCGCCCTGATAATCCTGAAGCAGCTTATTCTTCCTATAAAATTGTAGTTAAATTCCGTCATAAAGACAATTCAGCATATAATGACTCTGTCATCATCACTCAGTATCCCGGTATGTATATTGAGGTTAAACCTAATCCTGGTGATGGCACATATACCTCGACTATTCCTTATTACAGTGCAACAAGTTATAATGATGTTGTAAATGTAACTCATGCAGGTAATGTTTATGTAAACGATAGTAAAGTTGGGAATGCGCTATATAGGAATCCTTCGGGGCAAGTTACTGGTACAGGAAATTATTTAGGTAATATTCTTAGTTCTATTTCTGGTGGTGGAAACAGTAATCCTAATATGTATGTTGTTTCTATTTCGCAACTTGATGATCAAAATAGCAATTATGTAATTGGAGATCCGCGCACTGAATATTATGATAATGATTTACGAACAGAAAATGGACGCACCTTGCCAACACCAACTATAGATGGAGGTCCGGCAGGCGCATGGGTAAGCAATGATACTACGATTATTCAAGGTGTCAACTGGTGTGCAAGTGCCGAAGCTCTTTATCCTTTGAACAGCACTACAGAAAGAACACTGACTTATTATAGACCTACCAATGAGAGTTCTGAGGATAATATAATGATGCGAGTAGCTCCTAAATTTAGGGTTGCCTCTTCATACGGAAGAACTATTAATGTAAACAGAAATGCAGCTCGTAGACGAATGGCAACATATCAGGAGCTTAATTGTCCTGCTGGTCGATGGAGACTTCCGACAGTTGGTGAATTGGATTATATAGTTAAACTATCTGTCGCAGGTAAAATCCCAACACTCTTTAATAATGGAACAAAATACTGGAGTGCACAGGGGCTTTGTATCATCACTGAATCTGGTGCAGAACTTTCTTCAGAAGTAATAAATGAATATACAAGAGCTCCTGTCCGTGGTGTCTACGACGAATGGTACTGGGAGCAGTATCCTCAATATACTATAGAACCAACAGGAACAAACTACGCCTATACTCTCGGAGATATGCCACGCGTGATAGAATAATAAGATTTGAATATGAATTCTTTGATCAAACATATTGTCAATACATGTGTTGCCGGAGCTGCTATGTTGCTCTCCGTGTCCTGTCAGGACTATATGCCAACAAGCGGTAAGCTGGAAAAGGTAAAGACCGATGGAACCATCACAATCGAAGGCTCTATCGTATTGCCTGATATGTCCTCGCTTCAAACGCGTGGTTCGCTGGCAAAAACTCCCGGCGAAGGTCTAAGGCTGACTCTCGTAGAGTTTGACCTTGGAGCGGATGCTGACCATACGTTTACAACAAATACCTACGAAGCTATTCGTAAATCGACATCTGCGGTCGATAATGGTGAGCTTGTTACATTTGATGTGACATTGACTGCTACGGCGCAGCCGAAGGTGCTTCATCTGTTTATCGCAGATAATTATGTTAAGCCTGAATATGGTTCCGTTGCGACTGTCTTCCCCTCGCTCATTGTTGGGCAGACTGACCCTGAGGTCGATGCTCCCGAAACCGAAGGATATTGGGGATACGTGAATTTTCCTGATGGCTACCATGTTACAACCGATGCAGAGGGAAATACCGTGGTCGACAAAGAAAAGCTTAAGGAAGATCTTACCGCTGTGCCTGTGATAAGAAATTTCGCTCAGATCAATGTTGAGGTTGACACAGTAAATGTCAATAATTTCGAACTTATCGGTTTTGACCTCATAAATGTTCCAACATCCGGCACTATAGCCCCATGGGACTCTGAAAATGATATGATTCCGGATCTTCTGACAGGAGAAAAGAAGATGAAGGATTTCACTGCCGTAGCTCCTGTATATCATGGCACGATGCCGGGCAATGCCTCCATACGCAATCAAGAAGCAGATGCAAAAAACTGGACTAATCTCACTGCAGCCACCAAATACATGTATGAGCATCCGTATGAGGAGACTCGACGTACTTATCTGATAGTGCAGGGTGTTTACAAGACATTGGATGATTATGGGAATGTGACGAGCGAAACTCCTGGATATTACAAGCTCGATATTGGTAAGGTCAATCCTGATGGCACATACGATTATTACAATATACTCCGTAACTATCGGTATAATGTGAAAATCAGTGAGGTTCTTGCCGCAGGTATGCCTACGGTTGCCGAGGCTATAGCCCGAGCCCCATATAATAATCTCATTGCGGCTACAGAAACATCATCGATGCTTAATGTGTCAAACGGAAAGAATATGCTTATAGTGAATGATACTAACCACATCGTTGTAAATGAATCGGACACTATCAAAGTGCTTTACCGTTACATAACCGATGTTACTAATTCCAAGAATCCTGACAATAGTATTCCTACCACACCCGGCCTGGAGCCTGGTGCAGTCATAAAGGAAGTGCTTCCTACTAAAACTGTTACGGATGAAGGTGGCGCCGAATGGGTTGAGATTGATATACTACCGAATACACCGGGAGACTTCACTGAAACTCAGGATTTTTCAATTGTGGATTCTGATGGCCTTGGCAGAACCATCCACTTGATCTTGCGCAAGCCATGGCAATATTCGCCAATTGTAGCAAATGGCACATCATATTCGGCTACAATTGCACGCGGAACTGAGAATCTATATCAGGGAGCACCGCAGAATATCAGTAACGCCGCAGGTGCAGAGCTGACTGTATATTTCAATCTTCCCGACGGACTGCTGGAAACAATGTTCCCGCTTGAGTTCAAGCTTGAGGCATTGAAGCAAGGTATTGAGAACAATAAAATTGGAGATATGGTTGTATCAACCGGTCCGTCGCTTTTCTCGGAAAAAGAGGGGCAGATAGTAATATCCTACATAAAGACCGTCAGCTATAATGAATATATCTATAATTATAGAAACGATGGCTCAAACGATGTGAATACCAGCAGCCGAAACACCAATCATACTGTTCGTTGCCGCTTCACGACTATCTCAGCGGAAAGTACTGTAGATGCCGAAATCAGGATACACAATGACTATTTCAATCCCGATGCATCAGTGACTTTCCAGCGAGTTACTAACCCATAGCACACATATCGTTAAAAAATATTCCTCTGACAAGAGGCAGATGCCGGCAGTTGCGAAGTCCTTGTAGAAGGCTGCCGGCATCTTTTTGTTATTCTCCACTGCAAGGACGCTTTTTGCCGGCGATTGCACCTGAAAGAGCATCTTCATAAAGGCCGAATTGATCCCGTCTGAGAGGAGCAAAAAGCCTTGACTATATCCACCGCGACCCCATTCAGATACTGGGCGTACCCATATCTAAGATCCTCTTTTCGCGTATTATGCTCCATTGGCGCTATCAACAGCAGCCTTCCTTCCGTCATCAACTTAAACTCAATTCCTGACGCACTCTCCCTTTCTGCAAATCCATTCGTGCATACACGTACCATGGCAAATCCTTCCTCTATCGCATACTCCTTTATCTCCTTTTCTTTCGGATGAATGAATGGCGATACAGGAATAGATCCGTTGCGAAGAAAACCCTCACTTCGTTCCGTCCACTCCACACTTTCTTTATCCGTGAACTTCCGGCTAAATTTCACTTGAAATAAGTGTGGTTGCTTCAGAAGAAAAACATTCCCTTTTGCCATATATTGCTTGTCTCCCATAGTAATCACCCAGCGGCGTGTCATATAGTCGGGAATTTGTTTCTTCAGCATGTAGCGTCTCGGATTGTCACGGACATAGTGATTCTGATTTTCCCATTGCTCCTTATCATAGGCAATTCGGTCATTGAATCCTTTCGTAAACAGAGTCTGCATTTCCGAGGGGCGCAGCTCTTCTGGAAGACTATTATGATAAGAGGATGAGATAAGGCCTTTCAGCCTTCCGATGGCCCTGCTGAGCCCCATCGGCAATCTCGTAGTGACATCAATGCACAGGTGAATATGATCGGGCATAATAGAATATGCCGGCACGAATATTTGAGGATAGAGACCTATCCATTTCGATATTGCATCCGGGACGAGATACCCAAGAGAAGAAAGAACAGTTTGAGCACTCTCGTATGATACGTAGGGAGGAAAGCCTATAATCCTGGACAAAGCCGGCGTGGAGGCTTGCTTAAGAAAAGTGATGAGATATTTAGCCGGGCGAGTGTAGTCATGGTGGCGAGCCCTACGGTTGAAATTAGGGTGATCCGGATTTCTGTAGAAGGGATTGATGATTGAGGGAGTCTTGGGTATCATAGGGCTTGGTTCTTTAGTTATTTCTTGCGCTCACTGCGATCTCTTCTTTTTGTGCTCACTGCGATCTCTTTTTCCTGTGCTGACTGCGGTCTCTTCTTTTTGTGCTCGCTGCGTTCGCACCACCATCGCCGACTTCGGCATTTGCATCCTATCGGCAAGCTTAAGGATGCTTTTGACAAAAGAGGGCGATGGTGGTGCGAACGCAGTGAGCACTAAAGCGAGCCCAAAAGCAAGGCTAAGCGAGCACAAAAGCGGGGCTAAAAAGCATAGAGCTTATCAGGAAAGCAAATTTACACAATATTTATGATATAATCAAATTTATCCAAAGAGAATCTGACATATTTTCCTGTACTCACTGCGTTCGCACCACCATCGCCGACTTCGGCATTTGCATCCTATCGGCAAGCTTAAGGATGCTTTTGACAAAAGAGGGCGATGGTGGTGCGAACGCAGTGAGCACAAGAAAAAGATCAGATGCTCTTTCAGGTGCAATCGCCTGCTTTGGCTTTTGCTTCTGATATAAGATGATGATGGCAATAATAAAATTTATTTCTGTAGCGTTACTATCTATAGATAACCTCAAAATTCTTGCCAAGTAATGGAACATCCAGAGAATGATGCAAAATATACCGGTCTGCGCGTCAATGCAGGCGTGACTTCAAATCCGACTGTAAATCCTTATAGAAAGGTAGTGAAAAAAAGGAGGACTCTTTCCGCAGGAGAGTATGTGGAGGGAATCCTTAAAGGGGATGTGAGTCTCCTCGGACGTGCTGTAACTCTTATTGAGAGCACTGCAGACGATCATCAGGCGATAGCACAAGAGGTGATAGAAAAATGCCTTCCTTATAGCGGGAATTCCAGAAGGATTGGAATCACGGGAGTGCCTGGTGCCGGTAAGTCAACTTCAATTGATGAGTTTGGAACTCATGTGATCCGCCAAGGACATAAGCTTGCAGTGTTGGCAATCGACCCGAGCAGTGAGCGCACGCGTGGCAGTATCTTAGGAGATAAGACCCGTATGGAGAAGCTTTCTATTGAGAAAGATGCGTTCATTCGTCCTTCCCCCTCAGGTGGGTCTCTTGGTGGAGTGGCACGTAAGACACGCGAGACGATCGTGCTCTGTGAAGCTGCCGGCTACGACCGGATCTTTGTAGAGACCGTAGGAGTGGGGCAGAGCGAGACTGCTGTCCATTCTATGGTAGATTTCTTCCTCCTTATCCAGGTGGCGGGCACCGGCGATGAGCTCCAGGGCATAAAGCGTGGCATTATGGAGATGGCAGATGGGATTGCCATCAACAAATGCGATGGTGACAATGTAGACCGTTGCAAACTCGCGGCTCAGCAATTCCGCACTGCGTTGATGCTTTTCCCTCCGACACCGAGCAAGTGGGTGCCGGAAGTGGTCACTTACAGTGGCTATTATGGTTATGATATCGACAAGGTGTGGGATATGATCGACCGCTATTTCAAGTATGTAGAGGATAACGGTTATTTTGAGCGCAAGCGCAACGAGCAGGCACGATATTGGATGACAGAGACCATTGAAGAGCAGCTCCGGACAAGATTCTATCATACACCGGGACTGAAAGAACTTCTCGAACAAAAAGAACTCCGTGTGCTCAACAATGAGCAGTCATCGTTTACGGCGGCAAAAGATGTACTTGACTATTATTTTGATTCATTGCGCAAATGATTGAAAATTAGGTCTATGATAAATGATGCAATTTAATGTTGGCTAAAGGATGAATTTTAGTGACCCCAATAGTTGCCCATGTTAAAATTTTTAACTAACTTTGCATCGCGACCATTGTCTTCGGACTAAAGTGGATGGCACCATTAGACTTAATTGTACTTACAGAAACTCGTATGGAATCAACATACTGGATATATACTGACATTGCAGTGTTCGTCATAGCACTCTTGCTAACCGGCATCATCATACCTCAGATACTTCTAATTGCATTCAGCAAAAAGCTCTTTGACGAGGTTGATGAGCGCAAAATTCATAAAGGCATAGTGCCAAGGCTCGGTGGAATTGCATTTTTGCCTGCGATAATATTCTCAATATGCCTTGTGCTTGCGGTAAACTTAAGTTTCGAGATGGCAGATTCAGCGAGCTATTTTGAAAACTGCAGCAAGCAGATCATGTATCTACTGTGCGCCGAGATGCTGATGTTTCTCGTCGGTATTGCGGATGACTTGATCGGGGTAAGATATAAGGCAAAATTTGTCTGTCAGATAATTTGTGCCATTTTTATATGTGCTTCCGGTGCGTATATCGACAACATGTGGGGTGTCCTCTGGATTGGTCAGCTTCCTTCATGGCTCGGCTGGTTGATATCCGGCTTTGTCGTAGTATATATAGTGAATGCAATCAATCTTATAGATGGAATCGACGGTCTTGCTTCCGGTCTCAGTGGCATAGCATTGATATTCTATGGAATAGTGCTGACATTGGCAAATGAATGGGCGCTTTCTTTGTTGGTATGGGCTCAGCTCGGCACTCTCGTTCCATTTTTCTATTATAATGTGTTTGGCAATCCCAAAAAGCGCAAGAAGATCTTTATGGGAGATACCGGTTCTCTCACCGTCGGAATAATGCTATCATTCATCGCGTTAAGTGTGACAAATATAGAGGCTCCGGATGTCACAAAAGACTATAACCTGCTTGTATTGGCTTTCTCTCCTTTGATCATTCCGGCGTTTGACGTAGTGAGAGTATACTTTCACAGGATAAGACAGCATAGGAATCCTTTCCTTCCGGATAAGTGTCATATCCATCACAAGCTCCTTGCACTTGGCCTCAGCCAAAGGGCATCTTTATGCGCTATACTGCTTTCTGCAGTGCTCTTTATGCTGGTAAATATTTCTCTTTCTCCTTGGGTGTCGGCAACTTGGCTTATCTTGGGAGACGTTTTGCTATGGCTCTGTGGCAACCTCTTGATCACTCACGCTATCCGCAAAAAAGAAGCCCGAATGCACACTTCTCTATATGAATAATATAATCGAATAAAACTCAAATGAATATAAAATCAATAATCAAGAGTGCGCTTTATGTGCTCGTCGCTGTTTGCTTCGCAACAAGTTGCCATACTCCAAAGAATATTACGTATTTTCAGGGGGCAGATAATGAAACTATTTTAGAAATAGCAGCAGCTCAGAATAAAGAAATAAAGGTGGAGCCGTTTGACAAACTGGCGATATCTGTGACTTGTAAGGAACCCGGGCTGGCGCGTATGTTCAATATGCCGATTTACACCAACAATGCAATTCAAAGGTCGAGCTATAATGCAGCTAATAGTCTGAGAGAATATGATGTGGCATACAGTGAAGGTATAAGTGGCTTTACAGTTTCAGCAAATGGGACTATTGACTATCCTATACTTGGAGAGATAAAAGTGGCTGGTATGACTCGCAGTGAATTGGCTGCTTTTATTAAAGGCGAGATAATGGGGCGCGGACTTATTAAAGATCCTGTAGTGACTGTAGAATTCCTGAATGTCGGATTTTCTGTGCTTGGAGAAGTGAATTCACCCGGAAGATATGATTTGAATGTCGATGCACTATCAATAGTAGAGGCTATTTCCATTGCAAGAGATTTGAGTATTCAGGGTAATCGTCAGAATGTCAAAGTGCTTCGCAAAGAGGGCGATAAGGTGCATACGTATGTAGTAGACTTGACCGATGCTCAAAACCTCGCTAACTCTCCGGCTTATTATCTTAAGCAAGGAGATATAATATATGTTGAGCCTAATGATATCAGAAAGCGCCAGACCACAAACAACGGTAACAGTGTGCTTAATGTAAGTTTTTGGGTTTCTGTAGCTTCTTTGCTGACTTCGGCGGCAATCCTGGTTAAGAAATAATGTTTCAATATTTATGTGGCTATTTAAAGATAAGGTAGCTTCCTTGGAAGAAAGCGGAATGATGTCCGGACTGACCGATTGGCATTCCCATGTGCTTCCGGGAGTGGATGATGGCATACAGACTCTTGAAGATTCGCTTGACGTGCTTCGGCATTTTGATGCAAAGGGGGTAGATACCCTGTGGCTGACTCCTCATACAATGGAAGACTACCCAAATCGACCGGACGACCTGAAGAGACGATTTGAGGAGTTGAAGAAAGCATGGGATGGAAATGTCAAACTTCGTTTGGCATCCGAATATATGCTTGATTCTCTCTTTGAAGAGCGATTGGCTTCTCGCGATCTGCTTCCTATCGGGGATAATGAAGACCATTTGCTCGTAGAGACCTCTTATTTTTCTGCGCCTATGGGATTTGACGAAATGTTGGATTCGATAAAGAGTGCCGGCTATTTTCCCCTTCTTGCGCATCCTGAGAGATATAAATATATGGATGAAGCAGACTATAAGAGGCTACGCGATAATGGAGTGAAGATGCAGCTTAATTATGTGTCGCTCGTAGGCGGTTATGGAGAGACTGCCCAAAAGAAAAGTATATGGCTTCTTAAAAATGGCTTTGTTGATGTGATTGGAAGCGATGTCCACAGGCTAAAGAGCAATCAGAGCCTAATCGCTCAGAAACCATTGAAAAAAGAACATCTTGAGTTGCTTCTTGAAGTGGCAAACAGTAAGAATAAGATCTAAGCGATGGATGATAGGATTTTGCTAAGGATGTGCAAGATGTCGGGACATGAACTCCCTTTCATCCAAGAAGCTTTTGAAGGAGAATGGGTGGTACCGTTGGGTCCAAATGTCACCGGATTTGAAAAAGACCTTGAGAAATTTTTAGCTACCGACAAAAAAGTGGTAGCTTTATCGTCGGGCACTGCCGCCCTTCACTTGGGATTGTTGGGCCTTGGTGTCGAGCCGGGAGATGAGGTGATGGTGCAGTCGATGACTTTCAGCGCATCTGTCAATCCTGTCAGATATGTAGGAGCGATACCGGTGATGATAGATTCTGAATCCGAGTCTTGGAATATGGATCCCGCCTTGCTTGATGACGCTATCGCAGACAGAATCAAGAAGACCGGTAAAAAGCCCAAAGCGATTGTAGTGGTGTGTCTCTACGGAATGCCGGCAGACTACGACCGCATATTAGAAGTGGCAAGCAAATGGGATATCCCTGTGCTTGAAGACGCGGCAGAAGCGTTTGGCTCATCTTTTGACGGACAGAAATGCGGCACATTCGGATCGTTTGGAGCGCTTTCTTTCAATGGCAATAAAATGATAACAACTTCCGGTGGCGGTGCGCTTGTATGTCCGGATGATGAGTCTGCCAGAAAAACGATGTATTATGCCACTCAGGCAAGATTGGGATATGCTTACTACCAGCATGAGGAAGTAGGCTACAATTATCGTATGAGCAATATTTCAGCCGGGATAGGACGTGGCCAAATGATGGTGGCAGATGAATATATAGCACATCACCGTCATCGTCAGCAATATTATAGGGAGCATCTTGATATTGAAGGCATATCGCTTCATGAAAATCCCGGTGTGAAATTTGACAGCAATTTCTGGCTCTGCACTGTGCTTATAGATGAGACCTTGAGAGTCAAGGGAGAAGATAAGGCATACTCTGCTGCCATAACATCTACAGTCGGGGGAGCTGGTGGGGTCACAGGGATAGGAAATTCCATCCATACTGATTGCGAACCTAATCGTAACGTGGAGGCTCTTCGCCTTGGACTTGCAGAAAAACGCATTGAAAGTAGGCCGCTTTGGAAACCAATGCACAAGCAACCTGTCTTCTCCAAATATCCTTCATATATCAATGGAATATCAGAATCCCTATTCCATCGGGGACTATGCTTGCCCTCAGGCCCATACGTGACGGATAGGGATGCCGATCGTGTGATTGAAGCGATTAAATCTTTGATAATATAAGACTCCTCCACTTTATGATAAATGCAGCTTTCGACCGAAGCACCCTTCTATTGGGTGATGAAGTGATGTCGCGCATTTCAAAGGCAAAAGTCATTGTCTTTGGAATAGGAGGCGTTGGAAGTTGGGTGTGTGAGTGCCTTGTCAGGTCCGGAATTAAGCATATTGCCCTTGTGGATTCAGATAGGGTAGCTCCGACTAATATCAACCGCCAGATGCCTGCTACTGCCATGACGATAGGAGAGGAGAAGACAGAGGCTGCAAAGCGCAGGCTTCTTGAAATCAATCCTGATGCCAAGGTTGAGACCTTCACACTTTTCTATGACGCAGATACTGCCCATATCTTCGACTTTTCAGAATATGATTACATTGTTGATGCCATAGATTCGCTGAAAGATAAGGCTTTGCTGATACTAAATGCTACGCGTAGCGGAAAAAAACTTTTCAGCAGTATGGGTGCCGCATTAAAGTTAGACCCTCAGAAGATAAAGGTAGGTGAGTTTTGGACTGTCAAAGGATGTCCGCTTGCAAGAGCCCTTCGCCAGAAATTTAAAAGAGACAAGCTTTTTCCTGCCAAAAAATTTCTTTGTGTATATTCTGATGAATTGCTTGAAAACAAGGGCGTGACTTCCGAAACTTGTGAATATAAAGCTCGAATCAACGGGAGTCTTTGCCATATAACCGCGATATTCGGAATGACGATTGCCGGGGAAATCATTAAGGATATTGTCAAATCAGAATAAGAAAAATATTGAAAATATAGACTATGTCAAGAATTAAAATTAAACTCGTTTTGACGGCTATAGCAGCCATTGCTTGTCTGTCGCAGGCTGTAGCAGAAGTCCCGATAGAGTATTTTGTTTCTGTCACCGGGCAAGGGTCTTCCAAATCGTTGGCTCCCTATATGCTCGGGTCGTGGAATCAGGGTCGCTATGTAGAAGGATCAGGAATATGGCAAGAGGCTGGAATCTCTAAGCGGCTTGATATGTCCAGACGATTTAATTGGAGTGCCGGGGTCAGCTATATGGCGGGAATCGGTTCAAAGACCAGCCATGATCGCTGGAACGAGAATACGGAATCGTGGGAAACTCACGATTTTAGACGATCAGCATTTCGGCTGACTGAACTTTACGGAGAATTGAAGTATAGGGCTGTGTATCTTACGTTAGGAATGAAAAATACAAAGTCCAGAATCTTAGATGATCGTCTTTCCAGTGGAGATCTTGTCAGAAGCAATAATGCAGCTCCAATACCCGGCGTGGCAGCAGGATTCCTTGACTTCCAAAATATCCCTTTCACCAATGGATGGGTCCAGATTGATGGGGAAATCATGTATGGCAAAATGACCGACAACGGATTTAAGCAATCAGAGTTTAATTATTACACGGGAATCCAAGCTCTGAACCTTTACTATAATTATAAACGATGCTATTTCCGGACAAATCCGGATAAGAGATTTCATGTGACTGTCGGAATGCAGGCTGCCGCCATGTTTGGAGGCTCTTCATATACGTATAGGAAAGGACAACTGACAGATACGGAACATCGTGGATTCAAATTTGCTGATTTGTTCAAGATGTTTTTCCCCATGGAAGGTGGAGAAGATTTTTATGCCGGCAATCATCTTGGCTCATGGGATCTGAAAGCCGTATATAGATTTCGGGATGAATCGCGCCTGAATGCATATTTCGAATGGCCTTGGGAAGATGGATCCGGCATAGGGAAGATGAATGGTTGGGATGGCCTCTGGGGATTGCAGTATGATTTTGCAAAAAATGGAATCGTGAATAAGGTAGCCGTAGAGTATCTTGACTTCACTAATCAATCCGGACCGATCCATTTTGATCCGGAGGATAATCCGGACAGTCCTCTGACTGGGCATGCGCAAGGAGCCGACAGCTACTATAATAATGATTACTACGGGCCTTATTCATATTATGGCATGAGTATTGGCACTCCTTTCCTTGTCTCCCCAATCTACAACTCGAATGGAATGCTTGCTTTCCTTCATAATCGTGCGCGTGGATTTCATGCTGCTATTGAAGGGACTCCAATCCCGCGTCTTTCATATCGCTTGATGGTAGGATATGAGACTGCAGGAGGATATGGCAGAGTGCCTGCGTATAAAAAGAGCAATTCTACATCCGGGATGATTGAGGCAAAGTTCCAACCGTCTGTTAAGATTCCGGAATTTCAGATAGGTCTTAGGATGGCTTTTGACAAGGGAAGTCTTAGAGGCGACAATTTCGGAGCTCAATTGCAGATAGCTTATCACGGCATGTTTAATATAAAGAAATCGGGCAAATGAAAAAATCTTATATCGCGATCATTGTAGCTGCTTTAGCCATGTTGTGTGGTTGCACTCAGAATAACGGGCATATAGGTCCGATTTTTGGTTCGTGGTCTCTCGTAGGAATTGAGGAAGAGGGGAAGGCGCTTCCTTTAGAAGGAGAGACTGTGTTTAGCTTTCAGAATGAAATTCTTCAGGTGATGCGTCTGGAGAGCGCCCAATATACTGAAGTGACCAAATATGGCAATTTCACAATCTCTGACGATGTTCTGATACTTAAGTTTCAGAATCATCCTACCGAAAGTGGAAGCTATATGTATATGACACCTGACTGGATACATTTGCCTTTGGATGGCAATCCGATAAAATTTGATGTCAAGAAGCTTTCAGGGTCAGAAATGATATTGATATTGAATTCAGAAGAAAAGCCTCTGACTTATTCATTCAAGAAGACTTGGTGAATGAGGTAAAGATAAAATATTAAAGGTCCGTTTCCCTGTCGGAAGCGGACCTTATTTATTGCAGGATAAAAGTCTTGAAAATTAATTATTCAGCCTTTCCATCAGAACCAAGCACGTTGAGGATCTTGTGCTTGTAGAGCTTCTCCATTTCGTCGCGAGCCGGTCCGAGATACTTGCGCGGGTCAAATTCACCCGGCTTTTCAGCGAGGACTTTGCGTACTGCAGCTGTCATAGCGAGACGGCTGTCAGAGTCGATATTGATCTTGCATACGTCCATCTTGGCAGCTTTGCGGAGCTCTTCTTCAGGAATTCCGATAGCGTCAGGAAGCTTACCACCGTATTCGTTGATGATATCTACATATTCCTGAGGCACAGAGCTTGAGCCGTGGAGAACGATTGGGAAGTCAGGAAGTTTCTTTTCTACAGCCTCAAGCACATTGAATGCCAATGGAGGGGGAACGAGGCGTCCTGTCTTCGGGTCGCGTGTACACTGTTCGGGAGTGAACTTGTAGGCACCGTGAGAAGTACCGATAGAGATAGCGAGGCTATCACACTGAGTGCGAGCTACGAATTCGATTACTTCTTCAGGGTCGGTGTATGTGTGATGGTCAGAGCTTACCTCGTCTTCAACGCCAGCGAGCACTCCGAGTTCACCTTCTACAGTCACATCATACTGATGAGCGTAGTCAACGACTTTCTTAGTGAGTTCGCAGTTTTCTTCAAAGCTTAGGTGGCTGCCGTCGATCATTACAGAAGAGAAGCCATTGTCGATGCAGTCCTTGCAAGTCTCGAATGTGTCACCATGGTCGAGGTGAAGCACGATTTCCGGCTTTTCCCAGCCAAGGCTCTTTGCATATTCTACAGCTCCCTGTGCCATATAGCGAAGGAGAGTTGGATTTGCATAGTTGCGTGCTCCCTTTGATACCTGTAGGATAACCGGGCTCTTAGTTTCTGCAGCAGCCTTAATGATGGCCTGAAGCTGCTCCATGTTGTTGAAGTTGAAGGCAGGGATTGCGTAGCCTCCGTGAACGGCCTTTGCAAACATCTCGCGAGTGTTGACAAGACCAAGTTTCTTATAATCTACCATTTTACCTAAAACATTTATTCGTTTCGAAGGGAATTTCTCTCCTTCTATACGAGGTTATCTAATAATAATGTGCAAATTTAACGATTATTTTTGAATCTTACACTATCCTTTTTGGAAAAATCGGCTTTTTTGGCTAAATTTGTAGTCGAAAAAGCAAAAATACTATTATTGAACATAAATGGCCTGAAGAATAGTTATGAAAATTTTCAGTTCCAAAGTCATAAAAGACCTTGATGCAGCCACTTGTGAGGCTCAAGGCATCGACTCGCTCACTCTTATGGATAGAGCGGCTAATGCTGTGGTGAAAGAGATTCGCTCCCGTCGGTTTTTGCCGAGCAGTCGTTTTGTAGTTTTTGCCGGTCCGGGCAATAACGGTGGCGACGCATTGGCTGTAGCGAGGCTGCTTGCAGAAGCAGGATATGAAAACATTGAAGTATATCTCTTCAATGTCAGAGGGCAGCTTTCAGAAGAATGCGAAGCCCAGAAGCAGAAACTTATAGAAGATGAGGTGAAGGTCAAATTCAATGAGATTACCCGGTCGTTTGTGCCTCCTCATCTTATTCCAACTGATATAATCATTGATGGTCTTTTCGGTGTGGGACTTCATGATCCTCTGACCGAGGGCTTTGCAGCTGTAGCTCGTCTGATCAATGAGTCAGGAGCATACGTCATCAGTATTGATATCCCATCGGGGCTTGCCGCAGAATGGAATGCCAATTTTCTCTTCCACAATATGGTGCATGCCAATCTGACACTTACTTTCCAATTCCCAAAACTTTCATTCTTTTTCAATGAGAATGCGGACATAATTGGGGAATTAGTGGTGCTGGATATAGGCATAGACAGAAAGGCATTGAAGAATATGCCGTCAGAATGGCTTTATATTGAGGGGAGGACTATCCATAAACTTTTACGTCAGAGAAATCCATTCAGTGCCAAGCGAGATTACGGATCTGTGATGATGTTTGCCGGGAGCTTAGGAATGATGGGAGCTGCTGTATTGAGCGCAAAGGCTGCTTTAAAGTCAGGTGCCGGTCTTGTTACAGTACACGCTCCTCGCACCGGTCTGGTCATCTTGCAGACTGCTGTGCCTGAAGCGATGTTCGAGCCTGACCGCAATGAGCGTGTGATAAGCGATATGAGCCTTCACCATACGCATCAGGCTGTGGCTGTCGGTCCCGGACTTGGCACAAATGATTTGACAGTCAATGCGCTGGAGGCCCTTCTTAAGACGTGTAAGTCTCCTATGGTGCTTGATGCTGATGCCTTAAACTGTATTGTCAAGCGTCCTTCCTTGCTGTCGATGCTCCCTCCTCGCACCATAATCACTCCTCATATCGGAGAGTTTGACAGGCTTTTTGGCGATCAACCGACGTCTGAACAGCGTCTGAAAAAGGCTATAGAAGTGTCGAAACATTACGAAATAATCATAGTATTAAAAGGGCATTATACGATGATAGTGCGTCCAAATGGCACTCAATACGTCTATTTTAACTCTACAGGAAATGCCGGAATGGCAACTGCAGGGGCTGGAGATGTCTTGACGGGTGTCATAGCGAGTTTCCTTGCGCAAGGAATCCAACCTGAAAATGCGGCAGCTCTCGGAGTCTTTATCCACGGTAAGGCTGGAGACATTGCTTCGGAGGAAATAGGAGAATATGGTGTCATAGCATCTGATATCTCGGATCGTCTTGGAAGAGCAATTAAGGATGTCATCGACCATAACCGTAAAAATTAATTTTATTGACTATTCTATATATGAGAAAGATAATATTTAGCATGGCTTGCCTGATGGCCGCTTTTGCGACTGGCGCACAGTCTACCAAGGTGCTGACTGCCGAAAAAAGCAATGAGTACGGACTTGTCTACTCTTTGCCAACGACTGCATTGGAAGTGGAAGTGACCGCTACGCATCAGGTGGGGAAAAAAGGCCCGTATTATCTATATGCTAAAAAATCGATTGGGACCGACAAGGCTATTGCCGAAGATTATGAGAAGTGGGAGATAACGGATGTTAAAGTGACTCCGTATGGTGTGCCCGATGCCGGCACGCAATATCTGATGCAACTTCGTCCGGGAGCCTTGACTTCTATTACTGTCGATCCTAATGGAATGCTTTTGGCTATCAATAAGGAGGTAGAAGCCCCAAAACGCATTGTCGCTAATGGAGCGGGGACTGAAAAAGTGAAATGGCCTACGGGTAATGAATATCTGGATTTTGTAGATGAAGATTTTGTGGCTTCAAAAAGCTCTGCAAAGCAAGCTCAGCTTCTTGCCGAGTCTCTGATGGAGGTGAGAGATGCCAAGCTTGCACTCACTCGTGGCACAGCCGACAATATGCCGGCAGATGGCAAACAGATGGAGCTTATGTTGGCATCTTTAGGAGAGCAGGAAGCTGCGCTCAATGCTGCATTTACAGGAACTCTCACTACTGAAACAGTAACACGTAAATTTACTTTTATTCCTGAAAAAGATGCCAAGGAGATACTCTTCCGTATGTCTGATTTCGCCGGATTCGTAGATGCGGATGATCTTTCGGGAGATCCTGTATATATCCAGATTGAATCGGTCAATGAGGCTTCGCTTCCTCTTGACGCAAAGGGTGAGCCAAAGAAGCTTCCAAAGAATGCAGTCATTTATAATATTCCTGGAAGCGCACAGGTGTCAATCTCGCTTCTTGGAAAGAAATTGTATGACAAGGAGATCCAAATGTCGCAATTCGGCATGACTTTCGGACTTGACCCTCTTCTTTTCACAGATAAGAAAGAGCCCTCATTCGCAGTCTTCGATCCAATCACGGGAGCGCTACT
Organism: Muribaculaceae bacterium; assembly: GCA_029060725.1. GTDB lineage: Bacteria > Bacteroidota > Bacteroidia > Bacteroidales > Muribaculaceae > Lepagella. The sequence continues at coordinate 30,113 of JAIDTL010000085.1, forward strand.
CGAAATTGGATCAGCGAAGTGAACGATCAACGATTAACGATCAACGATTAACGATTAACGATTAACGATAAGAGATTAAGACCCAAATAAAAAGTAAGTATATTAAACTCAAATATAAAAAACAATGGCAACAAAACCCTTCCATTATCAGGAACCTTTTGAGCTTGGCCCTGACACAACAGAATATAAGCTCATCACAAAAGACTACGTCAAGACTGAAGACTGGAATGGCCATGAGATGCTCGTGGTAGACCCGGAAGCTCTGACCATAATCGCCAATGTGGCTTCTCATGACTGCTCTTTCATGCTTCGCAGAGAGCACAACGAGATGGTTGCGAAGATACTCCATGATCCTGAAGCTTCTGAGAATGATAAGTTCGTAGCTCTCACCATGCTTCGCAATGCGGAAATTGCCGCAAAAGGAGTGCTTCCTTTCTGCCAGGATACCGGCACATCAATCTGTGCTGCTTACAAAGGCCAGCAAGTATGGACAGGTTGCAATGATGAAGAGAAAATTTCGCTTGGTGTCTACAAGACTTACACCGAAAATAATCTCCGATACTCTCAGAATGCACCTTTGACTATGTATGAGGAAGTCAACACAGGATGCAATCTTCCCGCACAGATTGATATCCATGCTACTGAAGGCAACGAATATAAATTCCTTTTTGTGGCTAAGGGTGGTGGCTCAGCCAACAAGACTTATCTCTATCAGGAGACTAAAGCTATCCTGAATAAGAAAACACTCGTGCCTTTCCTTATCGAGAAGATGAAGACTCTCGGCACAGCCGCTTGTCCTCCTTATCACATTGCATTTGTCATTGGCGGCACAAGTGCTGAGAAGAATCTTGAGGTAGTGAAGAAAGCTTCTGTGAAGTATTTCGACAATCTGCCTACTACGGGCAATGAATATGGTCGTGCATTCCGTGATGTGGAGCTTGAAAAGGAACTTCTCGAAGCTGCACACAACATTGGTCTTGGTGCGCAATTTGGTGGCAAGTATTTTGCTCATGACATTCGAGTGATCCGTCTGCCGCGACATGGTGCTTCTTGCCCTGTAGGTATGGGCGTAAGTTGCTCTGCCGACCGCAATGTGAAGGCTAAAATCAATAAGGATGGTCTTTGGATAGAGAAACTCGACGAGAATCCGGGTGAACTTATTCCGGTAGAACTTCGCCAAGCCGGCGAAGGCGAAGTGATCGAAATCGATCTCAACCGTCCGATGGAAGAGGTGCTGGCTGATCTCGACAAATATCCGGTTTCAACTCGCCTTTCTCTTAAGGGCACAATCATCGTAGGCCGCGACATAGCTCACGCAAAGATTAAAGAACGTCTTGATGCGGGCGAACCGATGCCTGACTATCTGAAAGAGCATCCTATCTACTATGCTGGACCGGCTAAGAAACCCGAAGGACTTCCTTCAGGATCTTTTGGACCTACTACTGCCGGACGTATGGACTCATACGTAGATCAATTCCAAGCTGCCGGTGGGTCTATGATAATGATAGCTAAGGGCAATCGCTCTCAGCAAGTGACTGACGCTTGCAAGAAGCATGGTGGTTTCTATCTTGGCTCTATCGGTGGCCCGGCTGCTATACTTGCCAAGAATTCCATTAAGAATGTAGAGCTTCTTGAATATCCGGAACTCGGCATGGAGGCTATCTGGAAGATCGAGGTAGAGAACTTCCCTGCATTTATCCTTGTAGACAACAAGGGCAACGATTTCTTCAAGCAGATCAAGCCCCGCTGCCCAATGGGATGCTAAGTCTTGTGTCTTAAGACCAGTGTCTTAAGATGGCGGATTAAAGAAAATGAATAAGAATTCGTGCATATCACCATGGAAATGGATTCCCTCGCTTTATATAGCCGAGGGAATCCCTTATTGTGCTGTAAACACTCTTCCGGTGCTCTTCTACTGTGAACTTGGAATATCTGTAGCCGAGATCACGGCTTGGACCGGACTCCTGTCGCTTCCATGGATGATAAGGCCGTTCTGGAGCCCGTTTGTAGATATTTTCTCCACCAAGCGGAATTGGACATTGGCGATGCAGCTGCTCATGACTGTCTGTATGCTTGCAGTTGCCCTGTGCCTTCCGACGTCTTTTTTCTTTGCTTCGACATTAAGCGTATTCGCTTGTATGGCTTTCTTCTCGGCTACTCACGACATAGCTGCCGATGGCTTCTATATGCTCGCACTTTCTGAAAAGCAACAGGCAGACTTTGTCGGTATCCGGTCTACTTTCTATAAGGTTGCGACCGTACTCGGACAGGGCGGGTTGACCCTTCTCGCCGGGTGGCTTGAGAGTCGAGGCATGCAGCCCGCAGGATCTTGGGCAATCGTCTTCTATTGCCTGACTGCTGTCTTTTTTTGCATCTGGCTTTGGCATACACAAGCGCTTCCCAAGCTTTCTGACGACGGCCCAAGTGGAGCCACTACTCCTTCACAAATTATAAGGGATTTCGGCATGACATTTGTCACTTTCTTTAAAAAGAAACATATAGCTGCCGCTTTGGCTTTTATGCTTCTGTTCCGCCTGCCGGAGGCAATGTGCGGAAAGATGGTGGCAATTTTTATGAAGTCTCCACTTGAAGAAGGAGGGCTCGGACTTTCGCTGACAGAAATAGGTTTTGCCAACGGCACTGTCGGGGTGGTGGCACTTCTTGTGGGAGGTGTATTGGGAGGTATGGCAATAGGGAAGGGAGGACTGCAGCGCTGGATATGGCCAATGGCTATGTCGCTCGCCTTTCCATGTATAGTATACTGCCTTTTGGCTATATGGCCTGACACAGGATTCTCAATGATCTGTGTTGCGGTAGCTTTTGAGCAATTCGGATACGGATTTGGCCTTACGGCTTTGATGATGTATATGATCTATTTTGCCCGCGGAGAATCGGAGACTTCCCACTATGCATTCTGCATAGCTTTTTCAATGGCTGGCATAATGCTTCCGGGGATAGCTGCAGGATGGATATTTGAGCGTTTTGGAGAAATTGGATTCAATGGCTTCAGCCAAGGAAATGTATTTGAAGCATATTTCTGGTTTGTGATGATATGTTGCTTTACTACATTTGCAGCGTGCTGGATTGCCATGCCTTCAATACGGGAGATAACAAAACAACAAAATCAATAAACTACAATAAAATGAGATTATTTCTTACAGTAGCAGCTGTTGCGACAGCAACGTTGACTTGCATGGCCACAGATATGGATAAATACAAGGCCGGACAAGCTGACCCAAAAATCGAAATTCCGGATTCTACCGGTTTTAAATTTACTGATGTTAAAGTCAATAAGACAACCTCTGTCAAAGACCAGAATAAGTCAGGCACATGCTGGGCTTTCTCCGGAACTTCAATGATAGAGGACGACGTAATGCGCAAAGGAGGACCTGAACTTGATATTTCAGAGATGTGGACAGTTCGCAACTGCTATATCGACAAGGCAAAAAAATATATTAGCACAGAAGGCAATGTGAATTTTGCGCAGGGAGGCTCTTTTGCAGATGTAATATACGCAATCGATAACTATGGTGCAGTTCCGGAGGAAGTATATGCTGGCTTGAATTATGGAGAAGACAAGCATTCGCACTATGAGATGGCAGCTGCCCTTACCGGCTATCTGAAAGCTATCAACAGCAATCCCAACAAAAAATTGACAACTGCCTGGCTTCCGGGATATGTAGCTATTCTTGACGCATATTTGGGTCCGGCTGTAGAAAGTTTCACTTATAATGGCAAGACTTACACCCCTCAGTCTTTTGCCAAAGAAATGAATATTGTGCCGGAAGAATATGTCTCTTTCACAAGCTATACCCATCATCCTTTCTACAAGCCGTTCGCACTTGAGATTGCCGACAATTGGCTATGGTCAGAAAGTATAAATGTTCCTATGGAGGAACTGAAGAGAATCGTAGATGAAGCTCTTGAAAATGGCTACACTGTAGGTTGGGCTGCCGATGTCAGCGAGAAAGGTTTCAAGTGGCGTAAAGGTTATGCTCTTCTTCCTGAAAAGAAAGCTCAGGAGGATATGGACAATGCCGAAGTAGCTCGTTGGACTCAGCTTTCTGATTCCGACCGCGATGCTATGCAATATGATATCAAAGGTCCTGTAAAGGAGCGTACGATAACACAGGAAGACCGTCAGCGCACTTTTGAAAACCGTGAGACTACTGATGACCACGGCATGGTAATCGTTGGCTACGCTACTGATCAAGAGGGCAATCGATACTATAAAGTGAAGAATTCTTGGGATACCAACCAGCTTTATAATGGATACATTTACGTATCAGAGCCATATTTCCTTGAAAAGACACTCGATATTATGGTAAATAAGTCGGGAGTGCCTAAGGACATCGCAAAGAAAGTTGGTCTTAAGTAATTCGTTATACGTTATACGTTATGCGTTGTGCGTGATGCGTAGTATCAGATTCGACTGCGTACAACGTACAACGCATAACGCGCTACGTAAAAACATGGAAGTAAAAGCAAAAAAAGCATTGGGGCAGCATTTCCTCACGGATCTTCCCACTGCTGAAAAGATAGCAGATACTATATCGGAAAAGGAACTTTCTCTGGCCTGCGGGCCGGAGAAAGCTTCTGTGTGGGGCACTCTTCCGGTGCTGGAGATTGGTCCCGGCATGGGAGTGTTGACTGATTTTCTTGTGGCGTCAGGCAGATATGTGACTGCCATTGAGATCGACCATGAAAGTGTGGAGTATCTTGGCAAATATAAGAAAGCCATCAAGGTGATAGAAGGTGATTTCCTACGCCTTGATCTGAATGAGATAACGCCAGGTGAAATATCACTTATTGGCAATTATCCTTACAATATATCGTCGCAGATATTTTTCCGTGCATTGGAATATCGCGAGAAGATTCCTGTTGTAGCAGGGATGCTTCAGAAGGAGGTAGCTGAGCGAATCTGTTCCAAACCCGGATCAAAAGTCTATGGCATCTTGTCGGTGTTGCTTCAAGCATGGTATGATTGTGAATATCTCTTCACGGTAGAGCCTGGAGTTTTCTCCCCTCCGCCAAAGGTGAGGAGCGGAGTGCTTCGCCTGACACGTAATTCTCGTACGGAGCTTGGAGTAGATGAAAAGAAGTTCAAGACTGTAGTAAAGACAGCGTTTGGACAGCGACGCAAGACGTTGCGCAATTCTCTGTCAGGTATGATACCTCAAGGCAGTCCTCTCCTGGAAGACCCGATCCTCAAGGAGCGACCGGAACGCCTTTCTGTAGAGCAGTTTATATATATCACAAAAGCTCTCAGCTGAATTGTAAGTAAATATAGTTTATAATAAGCAAAGGCCGTTGACTCTTTTGAAAG
>JAIDTL010000086.1 GCA_029060725.1 Muribaculaceae bacterium
GGATTACGTCAACTTCTACTGTCGGATTGCCGCGTGAGTCAAGAATCTCACGACCTTTGATGTCTGCTATTTTCATGTCTTAATGAAAAAATTAAATTATATAAGGGTTATACTTGTTTGTTCCTTTTCAATCGGCAAAGGTAGTAATTTTTTCTGACATAAAGAAAGATTTTGGGTTAATTTTTGCAAATTGAGAATTGCAAAATGAGAATTGAGAAATTTGACCGGCATCAGATTTCATGATTAATCATGATTTAACATGATCATTCATGATCTATCATGAAAATTTCCACATTGACAAATAAAATGGCGACAGAGGACGTTAATAAGGTATGGAAGGGAATTCGGTATTGCTGACGGGGAGACAATTGGCAGAAATGGCTTTGGGTGCGTTGCCTTTTAATCCTCTTGAAGGGCAGGCTATAGCTATATATAAGATGGCAGAGTATGTCATCTCAGGGATGTGGCGCGACGTATTCGTGCTCAATGGCTACGCCGGCACCGGAAAAACCAGTGTTATAGCGGCTCTGATAAAAGCTCTCGCCCATTGCAAGATAAAGACGGTAGTGCTTGCTCCTACGGGGAGGGCAGCAAAAGTAGCCGGAGGGATGGCACAGAAATCCGCTTCCACTATTCACCGCCGAATATATCATGTAGAGACCACAGGGAATGGGATGAGCGTAAAACTGAGTCCCAACCGAGATCAAAACACCGTCTTCATTGTAGATGAAGCATCTCTGATTACCGACAGCAAGCGTGGCAGTCTTTTGAAAGACCTTATAAGATATGTGTATTCAGGACAAGGATGCAAGATGATTCTTGTGGGCGATACTGCTCAGCTACCACCCGTAGGTCAGAGCGATTCCCCTGCCATGAATCTTGACCGACTCAAACAATTGGGATTGGCACCTTTTTCTCACACACTTGATGTGCCGGTAAGGCAGGCAGCAGAGAGTGGCATACTCTATAATGCTACCATTGTCAGGCAAATTCTTGAAAAACTTCAAAATGGGGAGACAAGCGGGCTTGCCAATGGAGAGCTGCCATTGAAATTGGAGGGATTTTCCGACATTGTTGCAGTCAGCAGCATGGACCTTGCAGATGAATTGAGTAGCTCATGGAGTACGGTGACTCCGGAGGAAACTCTGATAGTGACAAGAAGCAATGGTCGTGCCAACCGTTTCAATCAGGCCATAAGAAATATGGTGATGTATGCAGAAGAACCATTGCAACAAGGAGATAGACTTGTGATAGCCAAAAACGACTATTATTGGGGGCGACAAAATAAAATGAAGACATTCCTTGCCAATGGAGAGACAGTGACCGTCAAGTGGGTAGGACGTCCGGAAAAGATGTATGGAAGATGGTTTGTAGATACTGAATTATCGCTTTCAGATGGTCAGGAAATGAGTGCAAAAATCATGTTGAGATCATTGATGACAGAGGGTCCAGCCATACCAAGGCAAGAGATGGAGCAATTTTTCCAGCATGTCATAAACGAAGAGGAAGGGAACGGGCCTACCGAAAAGATAATGGCAGCAATGGAGAATCCGTATTATAATGCATTGCAAGCTAAATATGCATATTGTGTCACTTGCCATAAGGCCCAGGGAGGACAGTGGAAGCATGTATACATAGATATGGGAGGAATTCCGGCAGAAGCCATGGGAACGGATTTCTACCGCTGGCTATACACTGCATTGACTCGCGCTACTGAGAAAGTATTCTTACTTGGCGTCAAAGTCAACGATTAACGATCAACTATCAACGATTAACGATTAACGATTAACGATTAGCTATCAACTATCAACGATTAATTATGGACGCACGAGTCGTGCGTCTAAAACACGGGAGTGAATAATTTTATTTCATGATTTATCATGATTTAACTTGATATATCAGGATAAATCATGAAAATAAAGATCATCAGGCTAAAATTCTCAATTCTAAATTCTCAAATTTCAATTATTTTTAGTAATTTTGCAGTCAGAAAGCGCATTAGGCGTTTATGAGTGATTTTTAGGTAAAATAAATTAAGGAATTTTTAAGAAAAAAAGCCAAATGAAAGCATACGTATTCCCGGGCCAGGGTGCTCAGTTTGTGGGCATGGGCAAGGATCTTTATGAAAACAATGCTGAGATCCGCGAAATGTTTGAGAAAGCCAACGAAATCCTTGGATTCCGTATCACAGATCTGATGTTTAATGGCACAGAAGAAGACTTGCGTCAGACAAAGGTGACACAACCGGCTATCTTCCTTCACAGTGTAGCACTTGCCAAGAGCCTTGGCGACGAATTCCAGCCAGATATGGTGGCAGGTCATAGCCTTGGAGAATTTTCAGCACTCGTAGCATCCGGTGCGCTCAGTTTTGATGAGGGACTTAAGCTTGTCAGCAAACGTGCACATGCAATGCAGAAAGCTTGCGAAAAGCAGCCGTCAACTATGGCAGCCGTGCTTGCCCTCCCAGATGCAAAAATTGAGGAAATTTGCGATGGAATTGAAGAGGTAGTAGTTCCTGCCAATTATAATTGCCCTGGACAGGTAGTAATTTCCGGTTCAATCGAAGGCATTGACAAAGCTTGCGAACAGCTATTAGCAGCCGGAGCTAAGCGTGCACTTAAGCTCAAAGTTGGCGGTGCATTCCACTCCCCTCTTATGCAGCCTGCACAAGAAGAACTTACAGAGGCTATTGAAGCAGCTAAGTTTGAGACTCCGAAATGCCCGGTATACCAGAACGTAGACGGCAAGCCACACACTGATCCGGAAGAAATCAAGGCAAATCTCATCAAGCAGCTCACAGGCGCAGTTCGTTGGACTCAAGACGTAGAGGCAATGATCGCTGACGGTGCTGATGAATTTATTGAGCTTGGACCGGGCAATGTGCTCCAGGGACTCGTAAAGAAAATAAATAAGACTGTAGCAACAAGCGGCAAACAATGAATGTAGCAATAGTTGGAGCAAGCGGCGCAGTGGGACACGAGTTCCTGCGCGTGCTTGACGAGCAGAACTTTCCCATAGATAATCTTCGTCTTTTCGGTTCGAAGAGAAGCGCCGGAAGCGAGATGGAATTCCGTGGAAAGAAATATGTGATTGAGGAACTCACACCGGAATCTGACTTCAGCGGCGTGGACATTGCGTTCACATCTGCCGGCGCCGGTACTTCCAAAGAATATGAGAAGGTCATCACTAAGCATGGCGCTTTGATGATCGACAATTCATCAGCATTCCGTATGGATAAGGATGTGCCGTTGGTAGTGCCAGAAGTGAACGGAGCTGACGCTCTCGACCGTCCGCGCAATGTGATAGGAAATCCAAACTGCACTACTATACAGATGGTGGTAGCTCTCAAACCTATCAACGACCTTTCAAAGATCAAGAAAGTGCACGTGGCTACATATCAGGCAGCCAGCGGAGCCGGTGCTACAGCGATGGCAGAACTGGAGAATCAGTACAAGGAACTGGCGGAAGGCAAAAAGCCAACTGTAGAGAAATTCGCACATCAGCTTGCATTCAATCTTATTCCTCACGTAGACGTATTCCTTGATAACGACTACACTAAGGAAGAGATGAAGATGTTTAACGAAACCCGAAAGATCATGCATAGCGATGATATCGCTGTGAGCGCTACTTGCGTACGTGTACCTGTGCTTCGTGCTCATAGCGAGGCTATATGGGTAGAGACTGAGGAACCGCTTGAGATTTCAAAGGTTCGCGAAGCATTTGAAAATGCAGAGGGTCTGGTAGTGGTGGATAATCCTGCAAATAAGGAATATCCGATGCCTCTCTTCGTGGCAGATCATGATCCAGTATATGTAGGACGTCTGAGAAAGGATCTTGCCAACCCCAACGGACTAACGTTCTGGGTAGTAGGTGATCAGATCAAGAAGGGTGCAGCCTTGAATGCAGTGCAGATTGCTCAGTGGCTTCTGAAGAATGACCCTCAGTTTAATGCATAATTCATAATGCATAATGCATAAATAAGTTTGACTCGGAAATTCCGGACATTGAAAGCTGGAGCAAAACTATGAAGGCTGCATTCAGTGATCAGGAATTGTTAATGAATTTAACAAAATCGGGATTTGTCTTAATTTATATTAAATCCTAAACAAACGGCTGCCGTTAATGAACAATCCGACGGTAGCCGTTGTTTTATAGATGTAAGTAAAGTAAGAAATTAGTTTCATGATGTTAGGTTAGTAAAATGTATTATGGAAAGCACTGAGCGGCATTCATTTGTGAAAATGGATGTCGCTTCTTTTTTCATTGCTCACACAGAGGGCACACAGAGATTAATTTTTACTCTGTGTGCCCTCTGTATGAATTAGTAAGTATTTTTTTATTTCAGGGCGGCGATGGAGGCGCGGATGGCGGCGATTTTTTCGGTGGCGTCGCTTTGCTTCTTGCGCTCGAGGGCAATCACTTGCTCGGGAGCGTTAGCTACGAAGCGCTCGTTGGAGAGTTTCTTCTCTACGCCGGCAAGGAAACCTTCGTAACGCTTGAGTTCCTTCTCAAGCTTGGCGAGCTCTTCCTCTACGTTGATCTTATCTGCAAGTGGAACGCTGTATTCCACCGGACCTACGAGGAAGGCTACAGACGTAGCACCCTTCTCTTCGATAGGCTTAATGTCTTTCACATTACCCATCTTAAGGAGCACTGAGTCGAGGATTCCATCATGCGGACCTTTTACCTCTACTGAAATCTCTTCCTTATTGGCAATCTGACGCTGCTTGCGGATAGCACGAAGACCGGTAATGATCTCTTTAAGAGTCTCAAATTTTGCAAGAAGAGCTTCGTCTATCTCTCCAGTAGCCGGAAGAGTAGTATTCATAATGCTATCACCATCCTTGCGTTCAGCCAGATGTTGCCAAAGTTCCTCTGTGATGAATGGCATAAACGGATGAAGAAGCTGCAGAAGCATCTCGAAGAATTTCATTGTCTCAGCGTATGTCTTACCGTCGATCGGAGAGCCGTAAGCAGGCTTTATCACTTCAAGATACCAACTTGAGAACTCATCCCAGAAGAGTTTATAGACAGCCATGAGAGCTTCTGAAATGCGGAACTTGCCCATCAAGTCTTCCACTTCATTCATGGTCTTGTAGAGCTGAGAGCGGAACCAGTCTACTGCAATCTTTGAACTTTCAGGTTGAGGAATATCATCATCTACGCTCCAACCTTGAATAAGACGGAATGCATTCCAAATCTTATTGGCAAAATTACGTCCTTGCTCTACGAGGGCATCATCATACATGATATCGTTGCCCGCGGGAGCAGAGAGCATAAGCCCCATACGCACACCGTCAGCACCGAATTTGTCGATAAGTTCAAGAGGATCGGGAGAGTTACCAAGCGATTTACTCATCTTGCGGCCTATCTTATCGCGTACGATACCGGTGAAATATACATTGCTGAAAGGCTTGTCGCCTACATATTCGTAGCCAGCCATAATCATTCGGGCTACCCAGAAGAATATGATATCCGGACCAGTGACGAGCGTAGCTGTAGGATAGTAGTATTTCAATTCTTCATTATTCGGATCGAGAATGCCGTTGAAGAGCGTTATAGGCCAAAGCCATGAGCTAAACCAAGTGTCGAGTGCACCTTCATCTTGAACGAGATCATCAAGCTTAAGGTCAAGTCCGCTTTCCTTGCGAGCTTTTTCGAGTGCCTGCTCTTTGGTCTCCCCTACTGCTATACGGGTTTCGCCATCTACATCATAGTAATATGCCGGGATACGGTGTCCCCACCAGAGCTGACGGCTGATACACCAGTCCTGGATGTTTTCAAGCCATAGACGATAAGTAGTCTTGTATTTCTCCGGAACAAATTTGATGTAGTCTTCCATAACGGGAGCAAGAGAAATCTCGGCGAAGTGACGCATATTGATGAACCACTGGAGCGAAAGACGCGGCTCGATAGCAACCTTTGTACGCTCGGAGTATCCGACATTGTTGGTGTAGTCTTCCACCTTCTCCATCAGACCTGCCTCTTCAAGGTCTTTTGCAATCTGCTTGCGAACCTCAAAACGGTCCATACCGGCGTATTTGCCGCCATGCTCATTGAGAGTGGCATCTTCATTGAATATATCAATGGTCTCAAGATTATGGGTCTTTCCAAGCATGTAGTCGTTCTTGTCATGAGCCGGAGTTACTTTAAGGCAACCAGTACCGAAATCTATCTCAACATAACGGTCTTCGATCACCGGAATCTCACGACCTACGAGAGGAACGATGACTTTCTTGCCCTTGAGCCATTCATTCTTAGGGTCTTTTGGATTGATACACATTGCAGTGTCACCCATGATAGTCTCAGGACGAGTAGTGGCTACCACTGCATAGCGACCTTCAGGATCATCAGCTACATAATAACGTAGATAATAAAGTTTGGAATGCTCCTGAACGAAGTTCACTTCATCGTCAGAAATGGCGGTGCGGTTTTTGGGATCCCAGTTTACCATACGGAGACCACGATATATAAGACCTTTGTCGTATAAATCACAGAAGACCTTTGTCACACTCTTAGATCGGAGTTCATCCATAGTAAAAGCTGTGCGGTCCCAGTCGCATGAAGCACCGAGTTTGCGAAGTTGCTGAAGGATGATGCCACCATGTGTGTGAGTCCAATCCCATGCATGTTCGAGGAATTGCTCACGAGTAAGGTCTGTTTTCTTGATTCCTTGCTCAGCAAGTTTTTGAATTACTTTTGTTTCAGTGGCAATTGCCGCATGGTCAGTGCCTGGGACCCAAAGAGCATTCTTACCCATCATGCGGGCACGGCGGATAAGGATATCCTGAATAGTATTGTTGAGCATGTGGCCCATGTGAAGGACACCGGTCACATTTGGAGGCGGAATTACGATACAGTAAGGTTCGCGCTCATCGGGAACTGAATGGAACATTTTATGGCGTTCCCAATACTCATACCATTTGTCTTCAACCTCATGCGGGTTGTATTTGGTAGCTAATTCACTCATATTATTTAGTTATTTTGCTTTTAAAGTGCAAAATTAGTAAATTTAATGCATAATTCATAATTCATAATGCATAATTTTTTCATTTGACGCAATCATAAATCGCCTCTCCGAGGCTGCATGTCAATAGATTTGCACCCCAGGCTGAAGCCTGGAGTTTAGGCATAAAGTCAGCTCTCCGAGCTGAGTATGAGCTTGATTTTTTATGATTCTTTGTATACTTCTATTAGTTCTTGAAGAGTTATGGCTCGAGAGGAAGGGATTAGGGCGGCACGGTGGGCTGCCATGCCGAGGATTTCCTCAGGGGAATGGTGGGCGCGGAGGTATTCCATTGAGAGGGATTTGTCACGCTTGGAGAGTCGTATGCCGGCTTCGTTGCAGACGAGGGGGACGTGGGCAAATTCAGGGGGTGTGAATCCAAGAAGCTTATATAGATATATTTGTTGGGCGGCTGACAGAAGGAGGTCGTCGCCACGCAACACTTCTGTCACTCCCATCAAGGCATCATCTACCACTACTGCCAATTGATAAGACCATGCTCCATCGCCTCGACGCACTATGAAGTCTCCACAATGACGGGCAAGGTTGACGGTTTGCATTCCTTTGATGCGGTCGGTAAATGTGATTTCTTCGTCAGGCACCATAAGACGAATAGCGGCACCCGGCTTATCAATATAAGGGGAAGGCATTTTTTCCGGGCGGCAAGTGCCTTTATAGACTACCCTACCGTCGGATTCGTGAGGAGCTTGGGTGGCGAGTATATCGGCACGGGTGCATGTGCAGGGATAGCAGAGACCGGTATCTTTAAGCTTGGCCAATGCCTCTTCATACAGATGATGTCGTTGGCTCTGAAGATACGGACCATTCGAGCCTTTGCCATCAATGCCACCTTCATCCCATTCGAGACCGAGCCAACGGAGATCGTCTTCAATTTGACGTGCATATTCCATTTTTGAGCGCTGAGGGTCAAGATCCTCTATGCGAAGGATCCATTTTCCTCCTCGCGACTTTACTGAGAGCCACGAAAGGAGGGCCGTATATATATTGCCGAGATGCATACGGCCTGAGGGTGACGGAGCGAAACGGCCAACAGTATTAAACATTGAGTATTAAACAATAAACATTGAGTATTTATATGAGTGGGAGTCATGATTAATCATGGTCTATCATGAGTTATCATTGTTTATCATGAGTTATCATGGTATATCATGTTGAATCATGATTGATCAAACAAAAAAGAAACGGCCTTTGAGTATTAAAAATTGTAAAAAATACACTTATTTTAAACCTTTGTGGATATAAGTTGTTTTATAGGTATAAAGTAAGAAATTAGTTTCATGATGTTAGGTTAGTAAAATGTATTATGGAAAGCACTGAGCGGCATTCATTTGTGAAAATGGATGCCGTTTTTTTAATTCATAATTCATAATGCATAATGCATAATTGATTGTCGCTTGATTTCGGTCAAAAATATTTTGATGATACTATATATTTAATTTAAGTGCGTAATAATTTAAAATCTATTTGAAGATTTTTGGATTGATATTTGGCAGTATGCATAAAATATAGTAATTTTGCAGTGATAACCAACTATTACAGAAAATTGGATACAGACCCTTTACCTGCACACAGTCCATTGCTGGCCTTGAGCCAGCTTGCGCAAAGCGCCATATCGTTTCATGCTCCAGCAGATTGGACATCATGGAGCATCATAGTGCTTGTAGCACTCATTTGCCTATGCCTATCGGCATTTGTATCAGGCAGCGAGATTTCATATTTTGGTCTCACTCAGTCAGAAATCGAAGAACTTGAGGAAGATGATACTCCAAATGCGAAGAAAGCCCTGAAACTAATCAAACACCCTGAGAAACTTTTGGCAACTATTCTTATTGCAAACAACTTTGTGAACATCACAATGGTTGTGCTCCTCACTTTTGCCATAAATCAGGCTGTTAAGTTTCACTCTTCACTCGTAGGATTCTTGCTTCAGACAGTTTTGCTAACATTCCTGCTGTTGCTATTTGGAGAGATTTTTCCCAAATTAGTAGCACGAGGGCGCAGTATGAAATGGGTGCTGATGGCATCTTCAGGCATTACTATCTTTTCAAAGTTTTTCACACCTCTATCAGCACTATTAGTGAAGTCTTCCACTATAATAAATAAGGTAGTGGCTAAAAAGCAGGAGAATCTCACGACAGAAGAACTTGAGAAGGCTCTTGAAATTTCCGATCTGAAAGAAGGGAAAGACAAAGAAATGCTTGAAGGAATCCTTACTTTTGGAGAAAAAGGGGCAAGTGAAATCATGATTTCGCGTGTGGATGTCACCGACATTGAGTATCATTCTGATTTTAAGGAAGTAATCGACATTATCGTAAAGTCAGGATATAGCAGAATTCCGGTCTATGACCGAACACAAGACATCATCAAAGGAATCCTATATTCTAAAGACCTTCTACCTTATATTGGCACAGAAGATGAAAAATTCCGTTGGCAGGCGTTGATACGCGATGCTTATTTCGTACCTGAATCCCGGTCGCTCGACGATCTTCTTGAAGATTTCCGAAAAAAGAAGATCCACATGGCAATTGTCATTGACGAATATGGAGACACTCAGGGAATCGTTACGCTTGAAGACGTCATCGAAGAGATAGTAGGAGAAATCGATGATGAATATGACGAAAGTCAGAATCTTTACCGGAAAATTGGTCAAGACACCTATATTTTTGATGCCAAAATACCAATCAGCGACTTCTGCCATGTGACGGACACAGAAGAGGAAGAATTAGGAGATATTGGTGATGCAGAGACACTTGCAGGCCTTATGCTTGAAATAAAAGGGGATTTTCCTGAAAATAAGGAATCGCTACAACGCGGACCCTTCCGCTTCCTGATCATGCAGATAGAAAAGCATAGGATCACTAAGATTCGAGTGTCGAAAATCAATTCATAATTTATAATGCATAATTACGGCACGATTGTAAGAATTATGGATTTGAGTTGATATATTTAACTTTGGGTGATAAGGAATTGTCAATAAATTATGAATTATGCATTAAGCATTATGAATTAACTGAATTATGGGAGAGTTTATGTATGAGAGGGAGGTGACTCCCAGCGGGGTTGCCGTAGAAATGATATATGGGGCTGATGAGAAGTCGGCAAAGGTGTGGAAACTCTTTGCCATGCAGATTTTCTCTGAAGCTGAGGGGGATTATCGAGAAATAGCACATCTCGAAAATGGAGCTCCTATGCTTGATGGAATTCCACAGCGCATTTCTGTGTCTCATACATCCCATTGTCTTGTAGTGGCTTCCCTGCAAAAGACCCCTGATATTGATCTTTCTTCAGTCAATCCCCGGACAGCACTTGGAATAGATCTTGAAAAATCAGATAGGGCTCAAGTGTTGAAGATAAGAGACAAATTTCTTTCTGACTCCGAGAGAGTATTGCTTCCAGAGATTGCTGAGATAGAAAAAGCTACAGAAGAAGATGTGAATCAATATATCCTTGCATGGACATGTAAGGAAGCTCTTTATAAGGCAGATATGGGGATGGCAACGGATTGGAAGGAGGATTACAGGATAGTGGCTTTGCCTCAAGTAGCTTCAGACATGCAATCTGCTACATCAGACAAGTTTGGGAAGGGAGCTATTAAGACTGCCGATGGGGAAATGAATATGCTTCTTAGCTCATGGGAATTTGAGGGGCATGTAGTGACTTTGGCTTTTTCGGGGAAAATAGCAAAATATCAGCCAACTCAGAGCCAGAGCCAAAGCCAATACCAGAGCTAAAGCCAGAGCCAAAGGCTCTGACACCTAAACAAACCTTGACACTCTATTTTTCCTGACGATTCTCGAGATTTTTGGGAGGGTGTATGCGACTTTGGGAGGAGGCTCGAGATTTTGGGGAGGAGGCTGGAGCCGATAGTCACTACAAGGATAACTCTTTGCCGGTGACTCCTATTCCGAAGAGGGCGTAGTCGTAGTAGGCGGGATCATCGGGACGGTAGGTGCGTAAGATAGAGGTCAGCTCTTCCACTGCCTTGCGGTCGTCTTGCTTTCTTGTTAGCAATCCAAGGTCGCGGGCAGTATTGCCGACGTGGACGTCGAGGGGAATATAGAGCTTAGATTTTGGTATCGATTTCCAAACGCCCATATCTACGATGCCATCGTCGCGCACAAGCCAGCGCAATGCCATATTTACTCTTTTTAGAGCTGTCTGCTTTAGATTGTTAGGCAGTCCACGCTTTGCTTCCACTCCCCCATTTGCGTCTGTAATAATCTTCTGCATTTCTTCTACCAATTTCCACGCAGGTGCCGGATCTTCGGCAGCATTTATTGCCGAGCTGAAAGCATCGATACTATCATATCGACGATAGATTTCACGCAGACCGGTAAGAAAATGTTGCAAGTCACGAGCAAAGAAAGTGCGATGTATATTTTGTGCCGGATCGAGGTCGAGATAACCTTCATCCATAACATAATTGTAAGGATCATGATCCATTAGTCCTAACAGTCGCTCTGCATCCCGACAAATCATCGATCTTTTGCCCCACGCAATATGAGATGCGAGAAGGGATACAATTTCTATGTCTTGGAGTTTATCAAATCTCCTGGGGAACTGGACAGGGTCGTCTGCTATGAATTCGGGGCGGTTGATTAGAGCGGCTTGCTCGTCTAAGAATTCTTTCATAGTTTCCATTATGACTTGGTGGGGCGCATGCGGAGCATGCTTTATTACGTTTTAGACGATTCAGGGCGCATGCGGAGCATGCTTTATTACGTTTTTGACGATTCGGGGCGCATGCGGAGCATGCTTTATTACGTTGGTCTACAAAGTGATTTCTATTGGGGTGGATTCACGGTTGTTTCGGTCGAGGGCAGTGACTGCGAATCGCATACCTTTGACTCCCGATTCGTCGTCATCATCAGATACGAGATATTGCTTTTGAGGAGTCAACAGCATAATCGCCTCAACATTGTCTAAGTCTACCGGTTCGTCTTCAAGAAACGAGTAAACGACGAATCGGATCTGATCCGTTGCTTTCTGTTTAGGTGTGTCTGAATCCCATTCGAGATAGATTTTACCATCTTTTTTTTCCATGCGAAGATTTTTGACCGGGGCTGGCATTTCTTTTTTACTTCCGTAAGCAGGCGGGATTGCGACAGTGTTTTGATGCACATACGCCAACGAATCAGCAACACCCTTCATATTGCCGGTGACCCAGTAGCCATGCCACCACACGTTGCCCTTTATATTCGGGAGTTCTCGCGTAAGCTTCACTTTGGTGGCAAGTTCGTTGGAGTCGCCGGCTTTTGGATCAGCATTGTTCATCGTGCGCTGTACGTCTTGACCGATGAAGAGGTCGACTCCGTGACAATTATCATTCCACCAGTGGGCAAGATGGCGGCTTGGAGCAGCCTTGAAGTCAAGAGTCCAATATAGCTGAGGAGCAAGATAATCAACCCAACCATTTTTTGCCCAAAGAAGCACGTCGGCATAAAGACCATCGTAGTTTTGCAAACCATTTGAATCAGATCCGCGAGGGTCAGTCTTTTTATTTCGCCAAATGCCAAAGGGACTCACGCCAAATCTCACCCAAGGTTTTGTATTTTTTATTGTAGAGTTCATTTGTTCGATGAGCAAGTCGACGTTGTGCCGACGCCAATCTTCGAGTTTCATTCCTCCACCAAACTTAGCATAAGAAGCATCGTCGGGAATTTTCACTCCGGCTACAGGATAGGGATAGAAATAATCGTCGATATGAATTGCATCCACATCATAGCGAGTAGTGATATCTTTCACCACCTCACATATATAATCACGATTTTCCTGATAAGCCGGATCAAAGAAGATTTTTCCGTCATACTTGAAGAAACGCTCCGGATGCTTATTTGAAATATGATTTGCAGGGAGCACTTCCTTTGGCGATGAAGTGACGCGATATGGATTAAGCCATGCATGAAGTTCCATGCCACGCTTGTGGGCTTCTTCGATGGCAAACTCGAGGGGGTCCCAAAGAGGAGCCGGAGCGACGCCTCGCTTACCGGTAATCCAGCTTGACCATGGCTCTATATCACTGATGTAAGCCGCATCGGCAGTAGGACGCACTTGAAATATGACGGCATTGCATCCCGTACGGTGCAGACGGTCGATTTGGTCGGCGATATAAGCCTTAAGCTGGGCACTCCCCTTCTGCTGAGTATTCATATATTGGGTTTGACCAATGATATGAAGCCAAGCTCCGCGGAATTCGCGTTTTGGATTGGTGGCTAAAAGGGGTAAGGACAAGAATAAAGATAAGATGATGTAATATATCCTGGTGGTCATAGACGTAATCATAAATCGCCTCTCCGAGGCTACTGAGCTTTGCTAAATGACCCCAGGCTAAAGCCTGGGGTTTCTTCATAATTGTCAGCTCTCCGAGCTGATATTTTCATTAGGGAGGCTGGAAAGCCTCCTTTCCATAGGCGCAGGCTGGAAAGCCTCCTTTCCATAGGCGCAGGCTGGAAAGCCTGCTTTCCATATTTAGTCGCCGTAGAGGTAATCCCACCATGAAGGATCATCCTGGAGATGCTTGGCAAACCATGCCATAATTGTGGCATGCCAAGGAAGGCGCTTGTCGTGATTTGAGATGATATGGTTTTCGCCTTCTACAGTGACAAATTCTACATCACGCCCTAAGATCCTCAATGCATTGAAGAGCTGTATGCTCTCTCCGATTGGCACGTTAGTATCTGCCTTTCCATGGAGCAAAAGGAGGGGAGTATGAATCTTGTCGGCGTTGAAAAGAGAACCGTGTTGTGTGAAAAGATCCGGATTGTTCCAAGGATAGGATTCGGGAGCAGCCGTAGTATTGTAGGAATAACCCCAGTTTCCTTCACCCCAATAAGAAGTGACATTCGAGATGCCTGCATGAGAAGCAGCAGCGGCAAACATATCTGTCTTTGTCTGGAGGTACTGGGTCATAAAACCGCCATAGCTTGCTCCGAGACAGCCAATCTTTTTGTCGTTGACAAAGTCGTGAGTACGGCAATATTCCTTCACGCCTTCGATGATGTCGTTGGCTGTGTAATCACCCCACGCATTGGCATGGCGAGCAGAGAACTCCTGTCCATAACCGTATGCACCTGAAGGATTTATGACGAGAGCCACATATCCCCTCGAAGCAAAGATCTGCGGATCATAAACGCTGAGATAACGCTGACATGGGGAGCAACCTCCATAGTAGTATACTATCAATGGGTATTTCTCATTAGGGTCGAAGTCCGGAGGAAGCACTTGCATACAGTCTATAGTGGTGCCATCGGAAGCCTTGTACGACCATGAAGATGCCTCTCCCACCTGCAAATCAGGATAATCCCGAGAATACGGATCATCTACCAGTCGAGTCTTTCCGGTCTTTAGATCCATAAGTTCGCAACGCCCGGAATAGTGATAGTCAGAACCTACAGCCGACATCCATTTTGTCTCGTCATCACCAATCGAGAATGTAGAGATATAAGGCATGCCAAAATTGATCTTACTGATTTGACCGGATTTGGGATCCATCTTATAGACATTGAGAGTGAAACCATCCGAAGCACGGAAATACACCTGGCCATCAGCACGATTCCAAACAGGGTCATCTTCAATGGAGGGATCAAAGTCTATGGTCACAGGACGCACAGACTTATCGGCAATATTCATAATAAAGCCCTGCACGTCATAGTCATTATTATACTTGTGACCTCCATTATTGATTCCGATTTTTCCAAAAGCATCCGGACTTCCTGTAAAGAAGAGCTGCTTCCCATCCGGAGAATACACACATGACTTGACGTATGGATCAGCCTTAACAAGCGTATCAGTGGTCATTGTCGTAAGGTCGAGCTCTATTACATCCTGGAAATAAAATGGGAAGAGAGTCATATCTTCATTCTGACTTCCATAGACAAGTTTCTTTGAGTCAGGAGAGATTTCGAAAACCGTAGTAGAGTTTCCGGCATACGTAAGAGGTTGACGGATTCCGGTCTTAAGATCATATTTCTCAAGATAATAACGGTTTCTGTGTCCGCTAAGGCGATCGTCGGGATCACGTAGGCGGTTGACCGGCCCGGTGTCCTTAGGACCCTTTACAAGCTTATATAAGATTAGGAATGAGGCATCCGGACTAATCGAAAAACTATTTTCAGGAAGTTCAGAAGCCATGAGAGTCTGTTTCTGAGTAGCCGCATCCATTGAGTAGAGAGAATACGTGTCGTTGGTAGCTACTGAATAGCAAAGCGTACTACCTTTATGCAGCCAGAATGCACCTTTGGGGAGGGTTGCATTAAGAGTCTTTCCTGTTGATACTTCCCTAAGTTCTGACCACGAGCGACGATGATCCTGCCCATAGATAGTGGAGTATGATACTATCATGTATTTCCCATCGGGAGAGATCGAAGCACCTCTAACACGAGTGCCGAGAGCTGATTCGTCGACACGGAAACGTGTTGTGACAGATGGTCCCATAGCCAACTTAACGTTTTCATAACCTTTGTCGGGTTCGAATTCGAGTTGGATGGCAGGGTCGGCAGGATCGTCGGGAGAAGAAATGAATGAAATATAGAAATCAGCTGTTTCTGCAGGCTCAAGGCAAATGTTGGTATGATCCCAAGATGGAGTTGAATCTGCTTGATTTACAGTCAGCAGACTGCCATGGGCATCAGAGAGCTCAGCCATGACATTCGACTTCAAACGAAGAGAACCCTTCAAGAAACGATCCGGACGAATGCGAGTGGCAAGTGTCCGCAAGACCAATCCATCCTCTGCCTTCTTGAATTTAACAGTATTAGAAGTATCAGTCTTCACTTCAGTCCAGTCGGTAGAGTGCTTGTCGAGTTTATGGTTTACGGTCTGAAGGAGCTTTTCATTCGAAAAGGAGTTCTTTTTTGCAAGGACAGAGTCTTTGGGGACTATAGGGAGTCGCAGGCTGACTTCAGGAGAAATCCTAAAGGAATTGAATGCTACAGAAGCGTCATCGCCCCTCATCTGAAAAAATGAGAGGGCGACCACAGACACGGCAACAGCCGTGGCTAATTTCTTATTCATATTTGAAATCTTTTATATCAGTTTATTTACCTGAAACTTCGTATGCAGTGATACCCTTAAGTTTCATGTGATAGATTAGAGTTGAGTATGGGACTACGGAAGAGCTGGAGGAAGCACCGTATGCTGCATTCATCGGGATGACGCAAGTGACGGAGTCACCAACGTGCATATTGGTAAGCATCGTCCAGAATCCAACAATATTATCGCTTGGCTTGCAAGAATAAATGCTGTCAGAATAATGGAGGAAACTTGCGTCCAGACGATTTCCATTTACGTAGTAGGCATCATAGACAACTTGGCAAGTAGAATTATCCATAGGGACAAGGTTTCCTTCGGTCAATGAACGATCGTTGTGCCACTGAGCAAGGATATATACACTTGGAGCCCATACGGGAGTGATCTTTTCAAACACTTTCTTGCCGTTGTAGGTGGAGTCTTCCATCCTTGTCAAATATGTCTCATTGAGATTTATCCAGTCTTTGTAGTCTGTAGTATTGTCATTGTCATTAAGACAAGATGAGAGACACGGAGCAAGAAGAAGCGCAGCCACCGCACAAGGAATATATTTTATTATCTTCATTATATCTTATTATCGGGGTTGTCATGATATTTCATGTTTTATCATGTTTTACCATGATATAACATGAATACTATTAAACACTTCCAGAAATCAGAATTCCACCTTAGGAGCTTTATTGGCGCCAGCCTCAGCTTTGAACTGCTCTTTCTCTTTGAAGCCAAACCAGCCGGCATAGATGGTAGTCGGAAATTTCTTAATAGAAGTATTGTATTCCTTTACAGCCTGGGTGTAACGTTCGCGTTCGGTAGCGATACGGTTTTCAGTGCCTTCGAGTTGAGTCTGCAGGTCGATGAAGTTCTGATTGGCTTTCAGGTCGGGATAAGCCTCCTTCACTGCATTCACATAAATGTCGAGAGCACCTTTCAGCTTACTCTGAGCTTCCTGATAAGCTTGGATGTTTTGTTGGGGATTCTCAACAGCTTCAGCCGCATTATAAGCTTCTGTCAGACCGCTTCGAGCTTGAGTCACTTTGATGAAGGTTTCGCTCTCGTGCTCTGAGTAGCCCTTAACGGTATTTACAAGGTTAGGGATTAGATCGGCACGGCGCTGATATTGATTTTCCACCTGTGCCCACGCTTGATCTACGGTCTGCTCCTTCTCCACGAGAGAGTTGTAGTTGCAACTCTGGAGAGTCGACAAAGCGAAGATAGCGATGAAAGCGATGGCTATTTTGGTGAATATTTTATTCATATTATTTTAATTAGTCTAATTGGTCTAATTGGTCTAATTAGTCTAATTGGTCAAATTAGACTAATCGGCTTTATTTACCCCATAAGCCCTGATGGGCTTATGGGCATTTAGATTAAAGGAGTTTTTTGAGGAGGGAGTTGAGGGAGACTTTCTCCGCGAGGATTTTCTCGAGGTCGTCGACGTTGACGCGTTCCTGCTCCATAGTGTCACGATGACGGAGGGTTACAGTGTTGTCTTCGAGAGTCTGATGGTCGACAGTGATACAATAAGGAGTACCGATTGCATCCTGACGACGATAACGCTTGCCGATGGAGTCTTTCTCATCTACCTGGCAAGTGAAGTCGAAACGAAGTTTGTGCTGGATTTCGCGAGCTTTTTCCGGAAGTCCGTCTTTCTTGACGAGAGGAAGGACAGCGCATTTCACAGGAGCAAGGGCTGCCGGGAAATGAAGCACAACTCTACGGTCGCCATTGCCAAGGTCTTGATCTTCATAGCAGCTGCAGAAGACGCTCAGGAACATACGATCGACACCAATTGAAGTCTCAATTACGTATGGCACATAGCTTTGATTCAATTCGGGATCGAAGTATTGTATCTTTTTGCCGGAGAATTTCTCATGCTGACTGAGGTCGAAGTTAGTGCGAGAGTGAATGCCTTCCACTTCCTTGAAACCGAATGGCATCTCAAATTCGATGTCGGTAGCAGCATTGGCATAGTGAGCCAGTTTCTCATGGTCATGGTAACGGTATTTAGCATCACCGAGCCCAAGAGCCTTGTGCCATTTGAGGCGAGTGGCACGCCAATAATCAAACCATTTCATCTCTTCGCCGGGGCGAACAAAGAATTGCATCTCCATCTGCTCAAACTCACGCATACGGAATATGAACTGACGCGCTACGATCTCATTACGGAATGCCTTGCCAATCTGAGCGATACCGAAAGGTATGCGCATGCGACCGGTCTTTTGCACATTGAGATAATTGACAAAGATACCCTGGGCAGTCTCCGGACGTAGATAAACGTCCATTGCGCCGTCGGCAGTAGAGCCCATTTCGGTCTTAAACATGAGGTTGAACTGGCGCACGTCGGTCCAGTTCTTTGTGCCGCTGATGGGGTCGACGATCTCATAGTCGAGAATAATTTGCTTAAGCTCATTGAGGTCGTTTGCATTCATCGCGTCGGAGAAGCGCTGATGCAGTTCGTCTCGCTTTTTCTGGTGTTCGAGCACACGGGCATTGGTAGCACGGAACTGAGCCTCGTCGAAAGCATCGCCAAAGCGCTTTGCAGCCTTTGCCACTTCCTTATTAATCTTGTCGTCGATCTTTGCGATTTCATCCTCAATAAGCACATCGGCACGATAGCGCTTCTTAGAATCGCGGTTGTCAATGAGAGGATCATTAAAAGCGTCTACGTGACCAGATGCTTTCCAGATAGTCGGGTGCATGAATATGGCAGAGTCGATGCCTACGATGTTATCGTGGAGCATAGTCATAGCCTCCCACCAATAGCGTTTGATATTGTTTTTCAGTTCCACGCCGTTCTGACCGTAATCATACACTGCGCTTAATCCGTCGTAGATTTCTGATGACTGGAATACAAAACCGTATTCTTTAGCATGAGCCACAATCGTCTTGAAGACATCTTCCTGTTTTGCCATATTATTTTATGCGTTTTACGTTATGCGTTTTACGTTGTACGAAGTTCTTAACACTTTGTACGAAGTCTGAAAGAGCAATGACATCAACCAGCGCATGCGAAAGTTGAATCATTCAAGATGCAAATTTAATCATTTTTTTTCAAACATCGGTCAATTTAACTAATTTTTCCATCTTTTTTATTGCAAACCAAACCTGACACCCATAAAAAAGGGCGTAAAGACAAATATTAAAGTGATTTTCGTTCATGTAATTATTTTTTAATCGTTTGTTGTCGAAATGTATCAACTTTGTATTAAGGAAGAAATCTTTTATGCATAATTTTGCACATCTAAACATTGGTTAGCAAAACAGCTAATTCAGTTAGTAATTTTTTCTTAAATCTGAAGACATGACCTACATATATAAAAAGGCCCTGCCAGCATGGGTCTCCATATTTGCTTTTATTACTCTTTGTGCAAGTTCATGCGTAGAAGAGGTAGAAACAGCATTGCAAAAGCCAACGGCAGAACAACAGATTTCTACCAATGAAGGCACCATCCACCTCAGGATTCCTTCGTTGAGCGATCAGACTACAGCAACCTTCACATACATTGACCTTTTTCAGTTTTCAGATGGAGTATTTGTGAATAAAATGACTGTAGACCCTACAAAAGACAATATCGTGGAATTCACAAGAAAGCCGTTGACGAGAATCTATGCCCTGGCCGGATATAAAGTGGAAGACACTCAGAAAATTTCTGAAAGCCTATTATCGGCGATGACGATACCGGTTCCGAAGGATTCCTACTCAGCACCTGTCTTCTTTTCTTCCGTCACCGATATACAGGATGGAGCCGACAACTTAGACATAGAACTGCATCGGGGAGTTGCGAGGCTTGACATTGACAACGAGGATTCCAAGCTTAAGATAGAAAGGGTCAACATATCGGGTGCGTCTTCCTGCTCACATATCTTTTCGACAGACGGATGCACACACGGCACAGTATCGGCCAACTATACCAGAACATACGAATCCGGGATCGATGGAATGGAGGAAAACGCGTTCATCCTTTTTGAGACCCAGTCTCCAATCACAGTAACGATATGCGGCAGGCGCAACGGAGAGGCAGTGGAAATCATTTCAGAAACTCCCGCCATCACCCGCAATTCAATCTACACAGTCTTCATCGACAATGAGACTACATCCAATGCAAAGGGACGCACATTATCACAAAGCGACGACGAAGAGCTTCCCACGACAAGCATAAAGGTGAGAGACTGGGTGGAAGGTGATAAGAAAAACGGATCACTTGATCTTGAGGAATATTCAATAGATATCCAAAGATCATCCATTCCCTCGGGTGTGAGAGTAAATACCGGAGACAATACTATCACCGTACCGGCTTGCGGAGTCACAGGAATGAAGATAGCCTTCACTACAGCAACACCTCTCAGATTAGGCTCGGTACTCTCCGATACGAAAGGAGTAAGCGTAACCCCGGCAGCCCCACTTGCCACAGACGGCGGATACATTTCAGAATTCAGCATTGATGTGGAGAATCAGCCCAAGGGCGCGAAACAATATCAGACTACGGTATTCTTCAACGGCTCTTCAAGTTTTTTCATCAATATTGAGGTGGAGCCATCACCATTCCAGATTCCTACAGTGCATATCGGAGGCCACGACTGGATGTGCTTCAACGCAGTCTCTCAGAATTCCGAGGAGCAGATCTACCTTAAAGAAGGAATGACAGCCAAGGATATGTATCGCGAGTGCTTCGAAGACTGCCTCGGGAACATGTTTCAATACGGCAGACCTAATCCGTTCTCACCTTGGAAAGCATACGATCCAAATATGTATGCCGACCAAAAAAGAGACACACCATGGCAGACAAAGTCGATGATGCCTCTTCCGAAAGGCTATCACGTAGCATCGGCAGAAGAATGGGAAGACCTTATACCGTCAGGTATGGTAATTCCAGCGTCATACAGGACCCGCACCGGCGACTCGATACGGGCTTCAATCGTCACCGCTCCGGATATACTCGACAATACTCCTTCCGCAGTCACTAACGCTCAGAACTATCTAAAACGTGGCGTGCTTTTCGAGTCAGTCACCACAGGCGCCAGACTCTTTCTTCCGATGGCGGGGATAAAGACCAATACAAGCAGCGAGATTCCGACAGATCCAAATTTCAGATTCGATACGAGAAGCGGATATTGGATGAAAGAAAAGAATCAAGTGATGCTCCTTCAATGTGAGAAGGAGGGTGAAGGCTCCCATGGAATTCAACTTAAGCGCATGAGCTGGAATGCAGACGGATTCGTAATGGTGAGAGGAATTAGAGATTAATTATTAATTAAGTAGGAATGCATAATTCATAATTCATAATGCATAATTGTTAGACTCTGAAATTCAGATGATAAACATTTATGATATTATACTTTTAATTTGATAATCTACTTAATGATTAATATTATTTTGATTTAGTATTGAGCCATGAAAACACGAGACTATACACTTTACGCTATTGGCGCTATTGGCGCGATGCTTCTGGGTTCTTGCCAGGAAGAAATGATGTTTGACGACTTCGCCACTACGATATGTGAGGGAATCACTTTCCGTATCTCGACTCCCGGGATTGAATCAGATGTGACGACACGCAGCGAGAGTGCCAATGAACGTGTCGTAAGCCTCCGTTATCTTCTCGCGGATGCGAACGGGAAGGTGCTGACACACTGCCAAGGACAACTTTCAGAGACATTCGACCGTCTGGATATCAGCGGACTCGAACCGGGCGACTATACGATAGTCTTCTTAGGCAGCTCTTCTGAATCGCAACTTGCGGACATCGGAAATCCCATGACTCTTGATGATACTTGGCTTCAGAATACAATGCAATCTCTTCCTATAGAAGGATCCTATTTTTTCAAGAAGATTGCGTTCAAATTGGGAGAAAAAATCGAACCGAAAGAATATGAGATAATGCTCGACAGGGCACTTTCGAGAATAAAAGTTGAGTTTCCCGGCATTCCAGCCGCAGTGGAGGCCATGATTTCGAGTGTAACTGTAACGCTCGACGAGGGAAGCTATGTATATTCATCTGTCCACGCTGACTGCTCATACAGCGGCGATGCCACTATCAGCAATTACGAAGTGTGCGACTCTGATTTCAATCTTACGCTCAACACACTCCCTTCTGCCAAGCCATTATCAGGGACTGTCAAGGTAAAAGCCGCTACCCTTTCCGGCGACTCCATCTCTTCCACCTATCGCTTTTCCAACCTAAATGCGGAAGCGGGAAAGGTGAACAGAATCTCAATATCCTTGCGCCACCCTGATATGAAGACAGGATTCATACGCATACGCCCGAAAGACTATTTCGACTACGATGCCGACCTGATGCTTATGGAAGATGAACCCATCAGCGTGCTTCACGACATCAACCACCGCAACTTCAATCTTACTGAACCACTTGCATTGAAGACATGTGATAACCGACTCCGCATTCAGCTCTACTCCGCAGCTCCGGCAAGCAATGTGGATATCTACGCCAACTTTCCCACATTAGGAATAGACAGCGTCTGCCTTGCGCATCTCGACAGAGTAGAGGCACTTCTCGACATGCAGATTCCTATGACCTTCACAAAAAGGGAAGCACAATATCTCGATATCCACGGAAAGCGTGTCACTCTTCCGAATATGAACATTCCTTCCGACATCCAATGGTTTGTCAAGACCGATGATCCCTTCTTGACAAGAATGTCGAAACTGAGCTTAAAGAAATGGAGCGTGTGCTTTCACGACTGGGAGAATCTTTGGCCATCAAAAGCCATCACGCCCGACCTAAAGTGTATGAGGCATGCAATGGTACAGATGATCAACCTCGCACTAACGATCGACTCTGAAGAATTTGCTGCAGAGCTTGCAGCACACGAGGGAGAGTATGTAGATTCAGATATCCACTACAGCAAAGATGAAATCGTAGATAGAATCCACAACTACTTAGAGTGCAATTATGGCTTAGGAGCCATGAATTCCTCATCAGGAGCCAACGGATGGGGAGGTGGACATCATTCCGGATTCACTTCCATGATCATCAATCAGGAATATTACGCTAAGATGTATCCGACAGAAAGCCCAGAAACGCCATGCAACAGGGCACGCGAGTGTTTCTATCACGAATTTTCCCACTGCCTTGGCTTCACCCATGACGGCAATATGACATACGGAGGAGCTTGGACCAACACAGTGGGCACAGCCTACATCAAAGCCCATGAGGCAGGAAAGATCTTCTTCTATTCTCCTGACTTCATCGACAATCTCCCTTACAGGCGTTCTGAAGCACCGGAATGGGCAAATAAATAAATCTGACAAGAAAAAGACTTAAAAACTATAAAAATTAGAATTTCGTATCAGTTATTATAACTACTTATAAATAAGCAATTTATGGATGGGGGGGGGTAAATTAAATAGAAAATTAAGAAATAATAAATGTTAAAAAAACATATTATGACATCAAAAAAGATAGTATTTTGTTGCAAATTCAAACAAAAAATTATTATCTTTGCAAATTATTTGTAAGTCTCCCGCACGAGACTTACACCTATTTATTGACCAACAAACGGCCCAAAAAATCCGGGCATCATGAAATTATAACATTAAACAACTGTTTTTCAATACATTGAAAAAAGTCGAACCTAAATGAACATTTTTTGCTTTATGCGACAAAAAATGAAGATAATATTGGCTTCAATGCTGACGGTCTTGATGGCGCTTCAGGCCTACGGTAATGCACCTTCCGATTCGGTAAAGGTGTACTTCCGTGTAGGTCAACGCCAGTTTGATCCGGCACTCCGCAACAACCGTGCGGAGATGGACAGCTTTGTCAATATCGTCCGTAAGGCAAATCAAGAAGACAATATCAAGCATATATCCGTGAGTGGCTACGCATCTCCTGATGGAACTTCGAATGTCAACGAGCGACTTTCGGCTCTACGCTGCGACGCCATAGCCAACTATGTGACAGCACATACGGGAATAGATCGCGATCTAATTAAGACGACACCCGGTGGCGTTGCATGGGAAGAGCTTCGGCGGATGGTGGAGAAAAATCCTGATGTGCCTTCGCGCGAAAAAGTGCTGGATATTCTTGCCAATACACCTATATGGATTTACAACAAAGAAGGAAAGATAATTGACGGACGAAAGGCACAGCTGATGTCGCTTGACAGAGGGGAAACATACCGATGGATGCTCAAGAATATTTTCCCCGAGCTTCGAAACGCGGTTGCTGTAACGATATTTTACAAAACTGATTCGCAGGAATCGATTGAGGGAGAATCTCTTATTACTGATATGGCAGACGACGCAGAGGTATCGGAGTTGTCAGAATTATCAGAGTTAGCGGAGCTATCGGATGTATCAGAGCTATCGGAATTGTCGGAGTTGTCGGAGTTATCGGACCCCAATGGCAACCAAATGCTTCAAGCCGCGCCAAAGCCATTTTATATGGCCATCAAGACCAACATGCTTTTTGATGCAGTCCTTGTGCCGAATCTCGGAGCAGAATTCTATTTAGGCAAAAATATCACTGTCTATGGAGAATGGATGTATGCGTGGTGGCAAAACGATGTCCGTCACCGTTTTTGGCAGACCTATGGCGGCGACCTCGGATGCAGATGGTGGTTTGGCAGAAAGGCTCATGCCAAACCCCTTACAGGACATCATCTTGGGGTATTCGGAGGAATCATGATATTCGACTTCGAAATTAATTCCACCGGATATATGGGAGGTAAACCCGGAGGAACGCTTTGGGATCGATTCATCACCAATTGCGGCATTGAATATGGTTATTCCCTACCGGTAGCCAAACGTCTGAACATTGACTTTTCCATTGGGATAGGATATATGGGAGGTAACTATATTAAGTATTTCCCGTTTGACAATGATTATTACCGCGAGAAAGAATACAAAATACAATATTTTGGACCTACCAAAGCTGAAATATCCTTGGTATGGCTTATCGGACGCGGCAATACAAATCAGAGGAAAGGAGGTGACAAATGAAACAGCGACTTTATAAGACTTTTTGCCGGTTGCTTTGCTCCTTGATGCTGATTAATGGAGGATGCACACTTAAAGAACTCAATGATGAAGCCCCGACAACTATCGCGGATCAGGTAGAGGTATTATTCGACTGGAGCAAGTCTCCTACGAAAGAGGCGCAGACAATGGTGCTTTATCTCTACTCTGACCAACATGATATGATGGATTACCGATTTAACAATCCCGACGGAGGCATTATCAGGACATACGGAGGACCACATACGGCAGTATGCCATAGCAACGATGATCCCTACGGACATCATCTTCGCAATCATCATTTGCATGATGAAATAGAGATCTATACCGACGAGACGGCTGTACTTGTAGGACAGGGAATATCCACAATGAGAATACCGAGGGCGAAAGGCACTGAAGATGAACCTCTCAGGGATACCCCCTCGATGATCTACGGAACTCAGGCCAGTGATGTCAACCTCAAGGTATCGGCATTTCTACAGAAGCTTCAGCTCTACCCTGAAGAACTTATATGCCGATATTCGGTTGAGTTCGTAGATGTTGAAAACCTGAAGAGCGCAGACATAAGAATTGACGGTACTATATCATCGCTGGCAGGAGGGTATTTCCCTGGAAGGATGACTCCAACTTCTGAAGCTGTGTCTCATACCTTCACACTAACAGCGGATGTCGAGAGTAATTCACTTCGTTCGGATTTTTATACTTTCGGACTTCCGGAAGGAGAGGAATTGCCCCACAAGCTTTGCCTCTACGTAGCCTTGAAGAACAGGACCGGTAATTTCTACACATTTGATGTGAGCGATCAGGTCAACAAGGCGCCGGATCCACGCAATGTAAGCATAAAGATTTATGGCCTTAAGCTTCCTGAGATACCGGACGATCCTCTACCTCCACAAGGAGAAGGAGGAGTCAGCATAGAGGTTGACACTTGGGATACGTATCATTTTGACCTAAAAGTGTAAGCTTTTAATGATTAAATATTAAAGGCTAAAAGATTCGAAACAAAATCAGAAAATAAAAACAAATAACAATAATAAATCTTCAAATCTCTCATTTATGAACAAACTTTCTTTAACTGCAGTTGCAGGTGGTTTGATAGTCCTCGCCTCCTGCTCACAAGAAGAGGTAACAAAAGTAGTTCAGAACAAGGACGGCTTTCCCATCTCTTTCCGTGCCGGTGTTTCAACGCGCGTGAATCCGGATCTTAACTACATACAGAATCCGGCAACCTTCTATGTATCGGCATACGCTCCGAACCACATGTCGGACACAGGCGTAACTCCGGACTCCCTCTTCTGGGACGAACCATTCTACCTTATGGGAGCCAACCTCTATGCCAGCAGCAGTAACCAGAAGTGGCCGACAAGAGAACAATCTGACAAGGTGGAGTTCTTCGCGTATGCTCCTTCTCTTGAGGAAATCCAGAACGCTGCGTTCTCGCAGCTTGATCCTACGGATCCAAACTATAACAATAATTTGGCGACGTATTCGAAGGCCATTCAATTCTTCAATCTTTGCAACGACAATGTGCCACTCGATCCTATGGGTCAGCAGAGCACCACTTTCAAGGATGTGACCCTTTACAAAGGATTCAAGCTCGGACGCTTCTATGTTGCTACCGACATCTCCAAACAGGTAGACTTCATCACTTCGCACATTTCAGCCGATGTTCCTGAAAATGAAGATGCAGCTAACTTGGGAGTGGAACTGAAATTCAAGCATCAGCTTGCCAACATCGAGCTGCGTGCATTCGGTTCAAATGACATGTACAACATCGAGATCGCAGGTGTTAGAATAGGCAGACCATACACCGGAAACGCCATCTTCAATTTCTGTGACGGACAAGGAGGTGTAGACTTTGCCGCAGGCGGACAATGGGGCATCTCAAAGAATCCACAGCGTCTTCCTGTAGAGTATATTTACGGAGGGGGTGATGAAATCTACCGTTTGGGTAAGTTCAATAACTATAACGGCGGAGCAGTCACTTCCACCACACCGCATTCTACCGCAGCCAATGCAGAATCCATCATGGGTAAAGGTGGCAACGCAATGGTGCTTCCTACCAAAAATGGAGCATGGACAGGGGAAGCAAATCCGTGGATCGCACCAAAATACAGTGCTTTCACCGGACACGGAGAAGATCCCTATCCTGACAGGAACCCCAAGGAATGGAGCGCAGATGGGGAAGGCGACATGTATTTCAGTATTCTGTTGCGCGTGACGTTGAAGCCTACCGGCGATGAACTGACAACTCCTCAGATATATCCTTACGGCAACAATACCACAATGAATGTGGTATATCTTGAAAAGGAGAAGAGTTCCAACAAGATCGTTGGACGAGTACCTTCAAAGACCTCTACAATAGGTGCCAACAATGAGATAGTAGAGTTTGGATGGGCAGCCGTACCTGTAGGCGTCAACTGGGAGCGAGGCAAGAAATATGTCTATACTCTTGATTTCAGCGAGGGTGTAGGCGTTCAGGATCCAGAGGATCCAAAACCCGGTGCCCCAATCTTAGGCGACGGCATCAAGTTCTCCGTATCTGTAGAAGGCTGGGATGAGCAAACCAGCAACACTACAGTACCTCAGGAATAATCCACAAACAAATTTCATATTCGGGAGAGCATGGCTCTCCCGGAAGATCAGACACCTCTGTCAACTGAAATTAAAGAAATGAATATAAATAGAGTGACATATTTTGCTCTTGCAGCGTTTGTCTTTGCCGTCTCCTGCTCAAAGGAGGCGGCAGAGCCGGACGTCTACGACTGGGCAGACGGGGAGATATATTTCAAGACCTCCCTCTCTGACATCGCCACCTCAAGGGCTCAGGATATGACGCTCGAACGTCTTGAGTCTTTTCAGGTGACATGCTTTAACACTACAGACGACAAACAAGGAAGCATCTCTCCTTATTTTGAAAACGCCACTTTCATTCGCCGGTTAAACTCTCCGACTGTAACGACCTACGTTTCAGCACCGGACGAAGAATCTCGCGATTGGCCTGCCAACAATGGGCATCTAAGGTTTTTCGCTTTCTCTCCTTCCATAACAGTAATGGCAGAGGGCAACTCCGCCGTTTCAAACCCCAATAATTATTTCAGGCTAAGCAACCGTTCAATAGGAGACGGGAATTCTGTAGCGGTAGCATACGGTCTATATAAATTACGTATAAATCCTGACATCTCAAGACAGTTCGATTTCGTCACAGCGGAAGCTGCCGGAGAAAGATGGAAGGATTTCGCCGGAGGAGTAGATTTGGCATTCAGCCACCAGCTGAGCCAGATAGAGTTGAAAGCTTGGGGAGCGAACCCGGACTATGACTACGAGATAGCCGGCGTTCGTGTTGGAAATCCCGTAGTAGAAGGCACATACGTCTTTGCAGATGATGTCCAGCCATCCGGAACTGCAGGATGGGGATCTGCCATAGTAATGGACAAGGTAGAATACACATACCGAGGTCCGGAAACATCCGGAATGGAAGAGGGACAGAATCTTGTCGGCGACAAGACAATCAGTATAAACAGTTTCGAACATAATACTGCTGCTGATGCTGCTTCCATTATGGGCAATGGAGGCTGCGCTATGGTCATTCCGACTGTCAATTCGAAATGGGAAGGCACTAACGATCCGAATATTGGGGCGACACCCTACAAGACGGACAGGATGTATTTCAGCATACTGCTGAGAGTGACGGAAAAAGATACAGGGAAGATATTGTATCCGTATCCGGGGAATCCATATAATATGACGGTAATCTATTACGCGGTAGACAAATCGGGCAACATATTATCCCAACTATATCCCGGAGAGGGAGAAGAAGTCTTCTATACAGATCCTGAACTTCAGAATCCATATACGGCTTCGGCAGAAACGGAGATAAAGGATTTTGGATGGGCAGCTGTTCCGGTCGACGCTGACTGGAGCGCAGGGAAAAAATATATTTACACATTGGATTATTCTGAAGGTATCGGACTGCATGATCCTGCAGATACAGATCCCGGAAAACCGATAGGGAAAAAATCTCCAATTTCATGGGGAGTGACCGTAAGCGGCTGGGAAAATGCCACCCCTGATGGCGACAACTATACTCCCGACTTGAATGTGCCGGGAAAGAGTAATTGAAAGTGAAACATTTTAATTTGAACGGAATTTAATGGGAATGAAAATATCCACATATACGGTTTTTGCGACCATGCTGACTCTTATATCTTGCAGTCAGGAGGGTCCGGCAGGAATCGAACTCTCGGGAGATGGAAACAGGATATATTTCCGTTCCTATCTTCCTACCGTCACCCAGACACGAGCCGGAGTGCTTACCCAAGAGACTCTGACGGAGTGCCGCGTGACGAGCATAAATCCAGACGACAACAAACATCCCGATACCGGAGAGATGACAACATATTTCGACGACCTCAGATATGAAAAGGATGGAGAAGGACATTTCCTTGCCGAAGATGAGGAATCGAGCATGTGGCCCGACACAAAAAGCAGACTGCATTTCTTTGCCTACTCTCCATCGGCAGAATCAATGCAGGAAAATATCAATGATGGAAAGTTCAAACTTGTCAACCACTCTGAGAAAGCAGAGGACGGCACACCCGTTCTTGACTATCGGCTTGAAAAGTTCCAGGTGGCGCATGACATAGCCGACCATGTCGATTTCATCGCGGCTTACGCCAACGGGACAGGGAAAGATAACGGGGATTCAGGCATTCGACTTGATTTCAGTCATAGACTCGCAAGGATAGAGATTGGAGTATGGGGCGACAACGATAAGTATGATTTTGAGATAGCAGGTGTGAGAATCGGCAATGCCATTACAGAAGGAGACTTCTGTTTCTCCTCCCTGATGTCGGCAGAACACACCGGCGAATGGCTCTCCACATCACAGTCGGCAGTGGAGCATATCTTCACGGATGGAGAATCTACAGTCATATTAAACAAGGACACCGGCCGCCATATATCCAATGAAGACGCAACTTCTATTATGGGTAGTCACGGAACTGCCATGGTGATACCGATGGCAGAGAAGATTGAGGCTTGGGAAGGGAAGGAAGATCCGGATATAGACTCTCCTGAATACACAACAGAAAAACTCTACTTCAGTGTATTGCTTAGGGTGACAAACCGCAGAGACGGGAAGGTGGCATACCCATATCCCAACGACCGAGACAGCCTACCGACAGTATATCTTTCTTTAGGAGAAGATGGAAAGGTCAGCAAGAGAGTATATCTCATCGACGAAGAGTATTACACTGCCAATCAAAAGGAGGAAGAATTAAAGTATACTCCAAGCGAAACGGAAGAAGTGCACGCTTACTGCTGGGCATCTCTTCCCGTAGGAGCGAAATGGGAGGCAGGAAAGATATATACATATAAGCTAAATTACAGCTCCGGCATCGGATGGCATGATCCTTACGGACCGAATCCGGGGGAACCAATCATCGAAAGAGGTATGATACCATTTGAAGTTGAAATGGAGGAATGGCTTCCGGCTGAAGGCTATAATTCGAATCTTGATGTCCCCAAACGATGAAGATTCAACTTTCGCGAGCGAAAGTTTAGGCATAGGGTTAAGGGGGATATGATAATAGGTTAAGGTTGGGAAATGAAAATATAGATATCTATATGGCAAAAAAAATATATACATATCAAGCGCTTCTCGGTATTGTTATTGCAGTGTCCGGATGCTCGCAAGAGGAATTAGGCCGCGAAGCGAACAGTGTGTCAGGAAGGAGAATCGAATTTAACGCCTCGCTTCCGGAAGTAAGTTCGCGAGCCACCGAGCTGAAGGCCTCCTCAATTAAGGAGATTGAGGTGAGTTCATTCACTGTAGGTGAATCTTCAGAAACACCATATTTTGTCAACAAGACTTTTGGAAGGAACGGCAACACAGGTAAGTTTGTCTGCTATGACTCGGAATGCATCTGGCCTAACAACAATGACCTGCTCCGGTTTGCAGCATTTGCGCCTACTCTCGATGAGATTCTAAGAGCCGGTGGCGAAGCCTCATCAACAGGCGACAAGCTTACAAGCTTTAAGGTGCCGAATGACATTGCGACACAATTCGACTTCGTGACAGCCATCGGTTCGGGCAAGCTGATTGATAATGAAGAAACCGGCATAACACTTAAGTTTCAGCATCAGCTGAGCCGTATCGAGCTAAAGGCATGGGGAAACTCTGCCAGCTACAATCTTGAGATAGCCGGTGTGCGTTTGGGTGGCATCGCGACAGGAGGGACATTCAATTTCACGGCGCAGACAGGAGCCACAGACCCAACTCAGGCAGGCGCATGGGAATCTGTGACGAAAGGAAGCGTAGACTATGTATTCCGAAATGGCGACGTATTAGTGACGCTTGACAAGACAGATGGCTCTCCCCTTTCTGCCGACAGGGCTGTCTCGATATTGGGGAGTAAAGTCGGAGAGGGAGACGGTTATGAAAATTCGGCTATGATCATTCCTTCCAATAACTCTGCATGGAGCCCCAAGACTGAGGCTGAGAATGGAGAAAACCATGCTGACGGAATGTACTTCGGTGTGCTTGTTAGAGTGACAGACACAACTCCTTACGACACAAACGGAAGCATCGTCTATCCATATTCCGGTGCTGAATATGCTGAAGAGATCATATATCTCGCAATAGACAAGAATGACGGGAAAACAGTGAAGACCCGCCTTTATAAGCAAGGAGACAACTACTTTACGGACACAGACCTCACAACAGAGTATGACCTCTCAGCCAACGATGCCGACGTAAAGGCTTTCGGTTGGGCAACACTTCCTGTTGCCGACGATCTAAAGCCGGGACGCATCTATACCTATACTCTCAACTTCTCCAACGGAGTAGGACTACGCGATCCTCATGATCTTCGTCCCGGCGACCCGATCATCAGCGACAAGGTGCTTGTGAATGTAGAAGTTTCTGATTGGATAGAGGGAGCTAAGACCGACGTGTCTGTACCGAGGAAATAAAACCTAACGGATATGAATAAGATAGAAAAGACATCATACATAATATTGGGCAGTGCGCTTCTATTATCATCTTGCGCTCAGGAAGAGGCACTGACTGTGCAGCCTGACGAAAACGATAGGAGGATTATCTTCCATACATCGTTGCCGGAACTGACCACCAAGGCTACGGAAATAACTAAGGATTTACCTTATTTCTTTATGACCGCCTTTGATGAGACTGACGACAAACTCATAGAGAGTGGAAAAATTAAGGAGTACTTCAATAACGTACGTATTGAAAAAGAAGCCGGAGCATTAAATACAGTATCTGACGAGTGCATTTGGCCGGAACCGGGACAGGAGGCCGATAAGCTTCACTTCTTCGCCTATTATCCGGAATTAAACACCGGCGCATCATTGGCTAACGAAACCTCTGCCGGCGAGAATAAGACGATCGAATATAAGATTGATAGCTTTCGGGTTGCACCCGATATCACCAATCAGGTGGATTTCGTGACTGCATACGCTAATGGTTCGATGGCTGACAATCTCTTCTCAGGAATCAATCTCAAGTTCAGGCATCAGCTTAGCCGCATCGAGGTGAAGGCAAAAGGCTCACACAAGAGCTGTGACATCGAGATAGCAGGTGTTTGCATAGCAAACACGCCAATGGAAGGAACTTTTGAATTCCAGAAATCGGATGCAGACGGCACATGGACAGATTTGGCAAAGGGAAACGCTGAATACATCTTCCGCGAAGGGGATGCGATCGTCAAAGTAGGCGACAACGAAGTGTCAATTTTAGGCAGTAAAATGGATAGCGACAATGACAATTGCGCTTTGCTGATTCCCACTACAAGCCCTGCTTGGGACAGTACAAACGATGCCGGCAACAGCGGCGATGGGATGTACCTGAAAGTGCTTCTGAGGATAATCGATAAGACTCCGACTACAGGAAATGGGAAGGTGCAGTATCCTTACTTTGACAACAGCCAGGGTGTGAACGCGATGAACATCGAGAGGGAATACTTCGCTGTTGTCACGGCTACAGGCACAGTAAGCAAAAGACTCTACAAAAACGGAGATGCTTACTTCTTGGATAAGGCATGTACCGAATCCTATACACTTGCGTCAGGCGAGGAAATCAGGGAATTCGGCTGGGCGGCGTTGCCTGTCTCTGCCGACTGGCAGCCCGGATATTCATACTGCTACACTCTTGACTATACTTCCGGCGTGGGCGTACATGGTCCGGATGTCACAGGCGATGTATCGCCCAAGGCAGGAGATCCGATCATCAGCGATATGGTCGGAGTATCAGTGAAGGTCTATGACTGGCAGGGATTAAATGGGACTACAACCTCCGTAATAGGAGTTCCCGGATCTTAAAAAAACACATAGCATCAATGAACGATAAGAGGATTAAACATACCGGACTGATTTTTCTGTCGGCGTTTCTGCTCTCCTCCTGCTCTCAGGAGGATTTGGCTGATCATGACTTGACAAATGATGAATCCGAGATACTCTTCTTCACATCAGTGCCGGGTGTGGAAACACGATCTTACGACAATATCGACTTGGATAGGATCAAAAAGAACGGATTCAATGTTGCCGCCGCAAGTCTGGACAATGTAAATGAAAAAGGAGACACTATCCCGGTTGGGTATTTTCCATCTCAGTTGGTCACACAGACTCCGGGGATGGGTGAAGCATATCGCTCAGCGTCCTGCAGATGGCCTTCAAATAAAGATAATAAAGATGGGAAATTGAGGTTTTTTGCATTTTTCCCATCTGTCAATGATCTTAAGAAAAGTGCGGGACTTAGTGAAAATGATGACACACATTTTAAATTGGAATACATATCCACGAATAATACTGTTGAATACTGGATGAGGGGATTCAAAGTTAACAAAGACATAACTCAACATTCCGATTTTGTGACTGCCACAGTAGAAGGGACGAAAACAGACAATCTCTATTCGGGTATAAATCTTACATTCCAGCATCATTTGAGTGGTCTCTATTTCGAAGCATTTGGAGATCCCCAAAGTTATGAGGTTGAAATAGCGGGTGTGAGAGTAGGGGGTATTGCCCTTGAAAGTGATTTCAGTTTTCAGGGTATATCTAATAATTTAACTCCCCAAAACGAGTCTTGGCGACTTACAAAAGTTGGAAGATGGACCGGCGTTAATCAGAAAAAAGGATGCGTAGAGTATATCTTCCAGGAAGGGGATGAAGTGGTTCAGATTGGCAAAGGAAACTACAAAACGAAAGAAGAATCTGCCAATATAATGGGAAGAAGTGGCTGTGCACTGGTGATTCCTTTGGATTATACCGTATGGACAGACTACAAGAATAATAAAAATAACAATATTGCAAATCAAAAACTTTATTTCAGCGTGCTGCTGCGTGTGAAAGAAAAACTCACCGATAATAATACTCTGCTCTATCCTTACATAGAAGGAGCGAATTTGAATTCATCTGTTATCGTAACTGAAGATAATATGAAAGTGGTCTATCTTTCTGTTGAGAGATCAACCGGAAAGATAAAACATCAAGTATATAGGAAGACCGGAGACAAAAAATTTTATACAGACAAGAGCTATTCAAAGGAGTATATCACACCTGAAAACGAGGAGATAAGAAATTATGGCTGGGCATCTTGTATACCATCCACCACTACGCAAAGATGGAATCCGGGATTTCAATACATTTATAAGCTTGACTACACTAACGGCGTAGGAGTGCAGGATCCGGAAGATGCAATGCCGGGAAAACCGATCATAGCACCAATAGAGGTCACCGGAACCCCTCTGGCGACTTGGCACACGGTGAAAGATTATAACAACGTGGAAATAAAAGACGAGGAAGTAGGTTTCACCATTGAATGATTACTTCTGAGGAGACAATAAATCATATTAATGATTGACTAAAATATATGAAATACAGTTTTAAATATATTATTTTCACTATATTGGCTTGTCTGGTGTATGCGTCATCGTGTACGTCAGATCACGATGTATCAGACTCTGAGTTAGGGGGAGAGATGAGTTTTGAAGTGGAGAATACCTTAACACGTGCAGCCATTACTAACAACAATACCTTTAAAAATAGTCCTTTCATGCTGTTCGGAGATATGAACAGAACGGGAGAATTCTATGCCGGTCTCAAGATCATCTTTAATGCTCAGAAGGTGGAATTAAAGAATAACAGATGGGACTATGGAGCAAAACAATACTGGCTTATGGGTCAGGAACACTCTTTTGTGGCTATACATCCTTACGATGTCAAAGATGATTTGGATAATCTGAAATATGAGAATTCTACGGTCAGTTTCACGTATGAACTTCCTGATTCACTGGATCAAGCGAAAGACCTTCTTGTAGCGGCGCACCGAAGAAAGTATAACATGGATAACGGAGGCGCTGTAAGATTCACCTTCACCCACCTCCTCTCGACTATCAATATTGAGCCGGCATTGGATGAAGTCCTGATGTATGAGGATGAGGATGACAA
>JAIDTL010000087.1 GCA_029060725.1 Muribaculaceae bacterium
ACGCCTTTATAATGACAGTTTCAAGCATCTTTTCAGGAAATGATACTTGTTTTCGGAGGAACTACAGAAGGACGGATCACCGTTGAGACTCTTGATGATGGTGCCGGACAATATTTCTACTCTACGCGAGGAGATCTTCAGAAGATAGAATGTGCTCATGGCGAACACATAAATGGCGCAATGACACACTCGGATATGGTCGACTTTTGTAGATCTAAAGCCATACGTCTGATAATTGATGCGGCGCATCCGTTTGCTTCTTCTTTGCATTCC
The DNA here is from genome assembly GCA_029060725.1 of Muribaculaceae bacterium. Classification (GTDB taxonomy): domain Bacteria; phylum Bacteroidota; class Bacteroidia; order Bacteroidales; family Muribaculaceae; genus Lepagella. The sequence continues at coordinate 274 of JAIDTL010000087.1, forward strand.
ACTGTTGATAAAGTCAGTCGTGAACTGGGCATTCCGGTCATAAGTTTTGAGCGTAGGTATCCTTCCGTTGATTACGAAAACACTGTGTGGTGCGACAGTTTTGATGAGGGTATAAAAGAGATGGAGGAGGTCGGCACTGAAAAACTCCTTGCCTTGACCGGTGTACAGACCATAAAGAACCTAAAACCATATTGGAGTCGACATGAGACTTGGTTTCGTATACTGAAACGCGATGAGTCTGTCGAGATAGCGACTCAAGAAGGATTTCCTACTAATAGACTGGTATATTATCATGACTCTTCTGTGGATTCCTTGATTCAGGATATTCAACCTGATGCTATTCTTACCAAGGAAAGTGGAGAAACCGGTGGTTTTATGGAAAAGATTGAGGCTGCTGAGAGTCATGGAATAAAGGTTTTTGTAGTTAAGCGTCCGAAACTGCCGGATAACTTTATTGTCGTAGAAGGTCGTCATGGACTTCGCCGTGAAGTAGAGAGGTTATTGCCTGAGTTTTATCCGTTGCACACGGGTTTTACGACTGGCTCTTGTGCTACAGCTGCTGCAAAGGCTGCCCTTGTGGGGTTATTGACCGGGAAAAAGGTTATGGACATTGACTTCAAGATACCGGAGGGTGAGACCCTTCACATGCCCGTCGTATCAGTGATGATTGAAAGGGATTATGCTATAGCCAGCGTAATCAAAGATGCCGGGGACGATCCGGATGTGACCGACAAGGCATTGATATCTGTTAAAGTTTCGTTTGCGGAGCATGATGGAATCCGATTCTATGGAGGAGAGGGGATTGGGACAGTAACTCTTCCCGGGCTCGGACTCCCTGTGGGAGAGGCTGCCATAAATACTATCCCGCGTTCTATGATGAGCTCCGAACTTTCGGCTCTATACGATGGTGGACTTGACGTGACTGTGTCTCTGGAAGGTGGAGAAGAACTTGCGAAAAGGACTTTCAATCCAAGGGTCGGCGTGTTGGGTGGAGTTTCCGTTATCGGCACATCCGGCATAGTGCGTCCATTCTCCCATGAAGCTTTTCTCGAATCCATACGAAGGGAGATGAAAGTGGCTTTGGCTAGCGGTTGTGAAAAGATAATAGTGAATTCCGGAGGTAAAAGTGAGAAATACATCAAGACTCTTTTCCCTGATTTGCCTCAACAAGCCTTTATCCATTATGGCAATGCAATCGGAGAGACCATGAAGATAGCCGAGGAGTGTGGAGTCGAGAAGCTGATAATAGGGCTTATGTTAGGAAAAGCTGTGAAACTCGCAGAGGGCAATATGGATACACATAGCCATAAAGTGACGGTCAATAGGGGATTCCTTATATCTTTGGCTGAAGAAAGCGGTTGCTCTTCAGATTCGAAGAACATATTAGCAAATCTATCTCTTGCAAGGGAACTTCCTTCCCTTCTTAGCGAATCTGATGCTGAACGCTTTTTTCCTGAGCTTTTAGGGCGCTGTCATTTACATTGCTCTAAGATTTTTAAAGGGAAATTAGATGCGGTCCTGATAGCGGACGATGGTAAGATATTAAGTAAGACATGGCAATGAAAAAGAGTTCGTTTCTAATAGCTGCGGCTTCGTCTGGAAGTGGCAAGACAACCCTTTCGTTGGGACTTATGAAAGCGCTGTCACGAAGGGGAATGACGGTACAGCCCTTTAAATGCGGTCCCGACTATATAGATACCCAATACCATACTCTGGCAACAGGACGCAGTTCAATAAATCTGGATCTATTTATGTCTTCTGAAAAGCATGTAAAGGAGATTTATAGCCGATATGGAGCTGATAGCGATATAAATATTGTCGAGGGAGTTATGGGAATGTTTGATGGTTATGACAGGATGGCAGGAAGCAGTGCCGATTTGGCAGGGAAACTGGATATTCCGGTTGTTCTTCTTGTCAACGCCGCATCTACGGCTTTTTCGGTTGCTGCTACAATATATGGATTCACCCGGTTTCGCAAAAATGTAAAGGTTGTGGGTATCATTTTCAATCGTGTAGCCTCTGAAAATCATTATGCTTTCCTTAAAGATGCTTGTAGTGAGACAGGGATCCCTTCGTTGGGCTATATACGCAAGAACGAAGCCCTTAGGACACCGTCACGTCATTTGGGCCTTTCTCTTGATTCGGTCGCTGAAATAGAGCGGTTTATTGGGGTAGCTGCTGACGAAGTGGAACGCAACATAGATATTGAAACTCTGTTGTCGCTTACCGAGGTAGATTCGGAGAAACGGCAGCAGTATGAGACACTGTTGGGTGATAGGATAGTGGCTGTTGCAAAAGATGAGGCGTTTAACTTTATCTATCCAGTAAATATTGAGGCATTTAGAAGCAGGACTGTTTACTTTTCTCCGCTTCGTGACACGTCGCTTCCGGATGCCGACATGATCTATCTTCCTGGAGGATATCCCGAACTGTTTGCAGATGAATTGGAGCGAAATTCCGGTATGCGTAAGGCTATAAAGGAATATGCGGAGTCCGGAGGTAAGATACTGGCAGAATGTGGAGGCATGATATATCTTACAGAAGAGATCGACGGCAAGAGGATGTGTGGAGTTTTCCCATCGAAGACCACAATGGAGAATGCGCGCCTGACATTAGGCTACAGGAGTGTGGCTTTCAGGGATTTAAATCTAAAAGGACACGAATTTCATTACTCTCATACTGCCTTGACAGAGGATATTCCATCAGTGGCGCAACAATTTAATGTGAAGGGCGCTCAGGTAGCGACTCCTGTATATAGATACAAGAATACTTTTGCAAGTTACACCCATCTTTATTGGGGAGAGTCAGACATATTTAAAATTTGGAACCAATGAACAGGATATACACAAGAACAGGAGATAAGGGCACGACTGCTATTCATGGAGGACTGAGAGTGCCTAAGACTGATATACGAATAGAGGCTAATGGCACTCTTGATGAACTGAATGTGGCTGTAGGAGCGATACGCACCTCATTGCCTTCTGACCATCAGTGGCAGCCGCGGCTCCGAGAGATTCAACTCAATCTCATGGCTCTTATGAGTCTGGTGGCAACATTCAGTGAACAGCGAGTAAACAACCCCAACCAACTTCCTGATACGTTGGTTGGGAATCTGGAATGTTGGATCGATGAGATCAATTCGCAATGTACTTCACCAGAATGTTTCATCCTACCCGGAGGAACACCTTTGGCTATACTGATGCATCAGGCAAGAGTGACTGCAAGGAGGGCTGAGAGGAATCTATGGCATCTTAATGAGATGGATCCTGTTCCTGAGAATATTCTCCAGTATGTCAACCGTCTGTCTGACCTTTTCTTCATTATGTCACGTCATGAGCTTCAGCATTCCGGTTGCCGGGAAGAAGTGTGGCGAGAATTTGGATATAAACGAAAAATGAAATAAAACGGTAGTCACATATATTATATAAAAATTCAGATTTAGATCCTGGAAATCACCGTTGTCAGTTTATTAACGGTGACTTTTTCGAATCAATCGCTTTATCCATAGATAATAACCTGAAATTGGAAGTGAAGCTCCAATGATGACACAGAAGAGATAAAGTATTTTTGAGAACCAACTTGCCCATGAGCCAACATGAAGGGTATATATCCAACCTTTTATGTGATTTGACTTGTCTTTTTCAGCATACGGAATAATATCTGTAATCTTCCCGGATTCACTGTCAAATCGATATGTCTTGTAGGCCTGTTGGTTACCAAAGCCTCCTTCTACGACATCGACTTCACCCTGATACATTCGTATTTCGGCATCCGGATTCACATTTTTTATACCGATATATGCAGTTTCCCAGGCTATAAAATTTTCTGCCTCTGTCTTATGGCTTGAAGATCTGGCTACCTTAGTTCCGAAAGTTTTGTAAAAGGATGTCCGATACCATCCGAATGACCAGTTTAGACCTGTAAATATGCAGATGACTAAGACAAGTGTGGATATTACGCCACCTACACAATGAAAATCATACCAAAATCTATAGGATCCTTTTCCGGTAGAAATAATCAATTTATTTTTTAGATTATCTTTTGTTGGCCACCAAACAATCAGACCGGAAATAATGATAAGCAGAAGAGCAATGGTGGTGATTCCTATGATCAGTTTACCGGTTTTTGCGCCAAATGCTCCCTCTTCTTTTGACTTGCCGAAAAGTCGTCTATGGGCTGAGCTTGCAATTTTGAAGATTTGGGCCCGTTCATATTTGCCAATAATCTCTCCTGTATATTGATTTATCCAAAGGGCTGCCATCGCAGGTTTTGCAAGCATCACTTTATATGCATGTTCTGAATCAGGATACGTTGTGACACCAACTATCCGATTTTTACCTGCAAGATACTGTTCTGCGGATCGGAGAATGGAATCCATCGGAAGAGGAGATTGCCCATTTGAGATAACTTCTGCTTGTCCTAAATGACCGAAATCCCGTTCGAAGATTAGAATTGCTCCTGAAAGGCAGATAAGTGTGACTATCAATCCGAAAGGTACCGAAAGCCACAGATGGATTTGTTTGAATACTTTTTTCATCATAGCTAATTATTTTATTCCAGAAATAATCATTCTAACGTGTCGTTAGGCAGGTTTCCTGACTCAGCCTATACCTTGCCGGCCTTCCCTCCTGATGGAAGTGACCATTTATGGCAGATACATAATGAGGCTTTACAGTAGCTGGCACTGTCCCGGTCTCTCACCGGATTCCCTCTCACAGGCATAAAATAGCCTGTTCACCCAACGGCAGTGCAAAGTTAACAATTTTTTTTGAAACTTTGTTATTGAGGGCTATAAATGAATAGGACATTCAATCATATTCTCCACTTTATTAAATGAAGTAAATACATATAAGAAGTTACTCATGGTATTGTGTGGTTAAGAAAAAAGTATTATTTTTGTAAATAAATTGATAAATTATTGGAACTTATGATATATCTTGAAAAATTTATGTTTCCTGATTTGGAGGAGGATACGCTTTATTTTGATGTGCCTAAAGGGTCGTTTTATGACGAGAATACTTATCCTTTCCATCTTACGTCGGAATTGGGACTATGGTCGCTTGACTTTGAACCTTTGACAATTCTTTATGGTGGCAACGGGTCGGGAAAATCGACTATCATAAATGTCATAAGTCAGAAACTTTGTGCCGACAGGCAGTCGATGTTCAACTCCAGTCCTTATTTTGACGAGTTTGTCGACAGATGTCAGTATAAGGCTTCTGATACTCTTGCCGGAGAAACCATATACAAAGGGCATCGAGAACCTCAGAAATATGACATTTCGCAGATAACTACTGTATTGACGAGTGATGATATTTTTCATTCCATGCTTGACCAAAGACTTGAAAATGACAAGAAACTGAAGAAAAGTCATTTTCTTATGGATGAATATCGCGAACCGGAGGAATTGCCTCGGCATCTTAATTTTGAGACCGGATATAATGTAGATAAGTTCAAGAGGGGAGTGGAGATGCGGCAGGCAAGAAATAGTATGCGCCACGGCAATAAGACATTCAACAAAATTCTTCTTGACAAAATTGGGAAAATGGAAAGAGGTTTCAGCAATGGGGAGACTGCTCTCATGAAACTCTCTGAACTTCTTGAATCCCCTGGACTTTATCTTCTTGACGAGCCTGAAAACAGTATGTCGTGTGAATTTCAGATCAAACTTGCATCCATAATTTCATATCTTGCAAGATATGGGAAATGTCAGTTTTTGATTTCCACTCACTCTCCATTCATTTTATCGATGGAAAATGCCAAAATCTACAATCTTGATCAGCATCCGGTAGGAATCTGCAAATGGTGGGAACTCGACAATATGAAGCGTTATTTTGATCTCTTCTATGGATCGAGGGATAAATTCTTAGGTGCAAAATAAGAGAAAAATGATGAAAGATTTGGTGGTATTATAGATTTTTACTACTTTTGCATCGAGTTTAAAGAAAATTAACAAATTTTCTTGATATTAAGGTAAAAAAGATTAGTGAAAATGGAGATTTGTCATAAAGGGTTGTACGACCCTCGGTATGAGCATGACGCATGTGGCGTTGGATTGCTCGTCAATGTAGGCGGAAGGAAGAGCCATCATCTTGTGGAAAAGGCGCTACAGGTGCTTGAACACATGGTGCATCGTGGTGCAGAGGGCGCTGATCCACTGACAGGTGACGGGGCGGGCATAATGGTACAGATTCCCCATGAATTTATTCTTCTTCAGGGTGTCCCTGTTCCGGAGAAGGGGCGTTATGGAACCGGAATAGTCTTTATGCCACGCGATGAAGAGTCACAAGAAGAAATCATTGATATCATTGAGCGTGAAGCAATGGTAGACGGTATGACACTTCTTGCTGTCAGAGATGTTCCTACCAACAACTCTATGCTTGGAGAAGTAGCTCGCAACGCCGAGCCTTCAGTAAGACAGATTTTCGTGACAGATGAAGAAAGTGACAGGCCGATGGAACTGAGGCTTTATCTTCTAAGAAAAAGAGTTGAAAAGAAGGTGGCAGAATCAGATATTAAAGGAAAATCAGACTTCTATATCTGTTCTCTTTCATCTCAGACAATAGTCTATAAAGGAATGCTTACAAGCCTGCAGCTCAGATATTACTACCCGGATCTGATGAATCCACGTTTCACTACGGCAATGGCGCTTGTGCATTCGAGATTTTCTACCAATACATTCCCAGCTTGGAGTCTTGCTCAACCATTCAGGATGCTTGGTCACAATGGAGAAATCAACACTATTCAGGGCAATCGCCTGTGGCTTAAGGCTCGTGAAGGTGTGTACCATCCTCAGGCGTTCGGCTGCCAGGATATGACTCCAATAGCGCAACCGGGGATGAGTGATTCCGCTTCTCTTGATAATGTTCTGGAATACTTTGTCATGGCAGGAATGTCGCTCCCTCATGCGCTTGCAATGCTCGTGCCGGAATCATTCAACGATAAAAACCCGATATCACCTGCTCTCAAAGCATTCTATGAGTATCACTCTATCCTGATGGAAGCATGGGATGGTCCGGCGGCTTTACTTTTCTGCGACGGTCGCTATGCCGGCGGTATGCTTGACCGTAACGGACTTCGTCCGGGCAGATATCTGATTACAGACAATGACACGGTAGTCATTGCTTCCGAAACCGGGGTTCTTGCATTCGATCCTTCTGAAATCAAGCGTAAAGGGAGGTTGAAACCCGGCAAGATGATGATTGTCGACATGAAAGAGCATCGTATAATGTTTGACGAGGAAATCAAAGAGAATCTTGCCAATATGTATCCCTATCGGGATTGGCTGGCTCGCAATCGAGTCAAACTTGATGCGATCACTTCTGGAAAGAAAGTCGGCAATAAAGTGGAGGGATTTGAAAAACTCCTTCACACATTCATGTACGACAGTGAAGAGGTAGAAAAGATAATCACACCCATGACTGTTGAGGCTAAAGAACCGATCCACTCTATGGGTGATGATAGTCCTCTTGCAGCACTTTCCAAAAGGCGTCAGCCCCTCTACAACTACTTCCGCCAACATTTTGCTCAGGTTACAAATCCGCCTATCGATCCATTGAGAGAAGAACTTGTCATGAATCTTGACAGTTATATTGGGTCGGTCGATAAAGAAATGCTCGATTTCTCTCCTGAACAGTGTAAGATGGTGCTACTTAAGCGACCAGTCATCACAAATAGAGAACTTGATCTACTCTGCCACCTGCGATATAAGGGATTTGATGCTGTGCATCTCGACATGACATTTCCGATAGAAGAAGGAGCAGAAGGTCTTGAAAGAGGCATAGAACGTCTATGTCGGGAAGGGGAAAAAGCAGTCGATGATGGTTGCAGTTATATTATCCTCACAGATAGAGGAATATCATCTGAGAGGGCACCGATACCATCATTGTTGGCTACGGCTGCGCTTCATCATCATTTGATCGACGCTCGCAAGCGTACGAAAACGGCAATTGTTGTTGAGACGGGAGATGCACGGGAAGTAATGCACTTTGCTCTGCTTGTAGGATATGGAGCTTCTGCCATAAATCCATATATGGCTCTTGCTGTCATTGACAAGATGGTGGAAGATAAGAAAATTCAACTTGATTTTGCTACAGCGCAACGCCATTACATTGAAGCAGTCGACAAAGGGTTGCTAAAGATAATGTCAAAGATGGGCATATCTACATTGATCTCTTACAAAGGTAGTCAACTTTTCGAGGCCATCGGTCTTTCTGATGAAATCTGCAATCGCTATTTCGGTCATACCCCTTCCAAGATAAGTGGACTTGGACTCAAGTCTATAACGGAGGATATCATCGATGCCCACCGGGAAGCATGGAGTGGTGATTTCGATGAATCTGCACCTCTTCCATACACAGGACGATACACATTTAAGAAAGACGGTGAGATTCATGCTTGGAGTCCGGAAGCAGTCAAAGCACTCCGAATGGCTACAAGACTTGATAGCTATAAGAAATTTGAGGAATTTTGCGAGATCGTGGATTCCGGTCATGATCCAATCTTCATCAGAGACTATCTTGAGATAGGGAATCTCGGAGAGAGAATCCCTGTAGAAGAGGTGGAATCGGAGGAATCCATCATGAAGCGATTTTTCACAGGTGCCATTTCGTTCGGGGCAATATCTACTGAAGCCCATGAAGCAATAGCAGCTGCGATGAACTCGATTGGTGCTAAGTCCAATACCGGAGAGGGTGGAGAAGACTCCTCCCGCTTTGCTCCAAGAGAAGACGGATCATCAGTAAGATCAGCCATAAAGCAGGTTGCTTCCGGGCGTTTTGGAGTCACAGCCAACTATCTTGTGAATGCCGATGAAATCCAGATAAAAGTTGCACAAGGAGCCAAGCCCGGTGAAGGTGGACAGCTTCCGGGATTCAAAGTGGATAAAGTCATAGCACGTACTCGTCACTCTATTCCGGGAATATCCCTTATCTCACCACCTCCTCATCATGATATATATTCAATCGAGGATCTTGCACAGCTAATTTTCGATCTAAAGAATGTAAATCCTAAGGCAAAGATATCTGTCAAACTTGTTTCGGAGAGTGGCGTAGGCACAATAGCCGCCGGTGTGGCTAAAGCAAAAAGTGATCTGATCACTATATCCGGCAGCGATGGTGGCACAGGGGCATCTCCCGCTTCATCCATAAGATATGCCGGTACGCCGGTAGAACTCGGTCTTTCTGAGACACAGCAAACCCTTGTCATCAATAATCTTAGAGGTCAGGTGAGATTGCAGGCTGATGGTCAGCTTAAATCGGCACGTGATGTCTTGGTAATGGCGATGCTTGGAGCGGAAGATTATGGATTTTCAACGGCTGCAATGATTGTACTCGGTTGCATCATGGACAGACGATGTCACACTAATAAATGTCCGGTAGGCATTGCCACTCAGAATCCTGAGTTGCGTGCCAAGTATGACGGTTCGCCGGATTACTTAGTAAGGTTTTTCCGATTCCTTGCACGTCGTATAAGAGAAATGATGGCAGAGAGAGGTATCAGGAAACTTGACGAAATCATTGGGCGTCCTGATCTTCTTAAAGTTAAGGATGGTTTGCCTGAAGGTCTTGATCTTTCACGCTTGCTTTATGTGCCGGAAGAAGCTGCGACTAATAGTGTCATTTGCGTTTCAGAGCAGAAGCATGAGATTGATAATGTGCTTGACCGTAGGATAATAGCCATGGCGTATCCTGCTATTCAATCGGCAACCCACGTAGAGATGGAATTCCCTGTCAGCAATACAGATCGCTCTACCGGAGCGATGCTTTCCGGTGAGATTGCTAAGAAATATGGTGATGAAGGTCTTCCTGAACATGATATCATCAAGGTGATTTTTAAAGGTTCTGCCGGACAGAGTTTTGGAGCATTTCTTACTAAGGGAGTCACATTCAGACTCGAAGGAGATGCCAACGACTATGTCGGAAAAGGACTTTCGGGAGGACGCATTGTTATAGTACCGCCAGAAGGAAGCAAGTTTGCTCCGGAAAACAGTATAATAGCTGGTAATACCATTCTCTATGGAGCCACTTCCGGAGAGATTTTCATCAATGGTAGGGTTGGTGAGAGATTCTGTGTGCGCAATTCTGGTGCTTCTGCAGTGGTGGAAGGTGTCGGCGACCATTGCTGTGAGTATATGACAGGAGGTGTCACAGTGGTGCTCGGTCCGACAGGACGTAACTTTGCTGCAGGTATGAGTGGTGGCGTTGCGTATGTATATGATCCGGAAAGAACGTTCGACTATTTCTGTAATATGGAGATGGTTGAGTTATCTCTTGTTGATGATCTGTCGGATGCTCGTGAGCTACATCGTCTTATTTCGGCACATTATCGTCACACACGTTCGCCACTTGCCGCAAGAATTCTTGATGACTGGGAAAATGCCGTCAAAGATTTCATACAAGTGATGCCGACCGAATATAAAAGATTAAAGATAAAAGATTAAAGATTAAATATTAAAGATAAAATTTTTGATGGGCATCCGGCATTTTGTCGGATGCTTTTTTGGTGGATTGGGGGATTATGGTTAACTTTGCAGAAACTAACCGTAATCAATTATGAAGAAGATATTCACTTTTGCTGCTTTCGGGGTTCCTATGCTGGTGGCTGGGCAGTCATATATAGGGCAGTTTAACCATAATTCTTTGGATAGGAGCGGCGACAGAGTGATGCAATATACTCCTACATCAGGAGGATACATTTACCGCAAGAATGGCGACAATCTATATACAAGGGCTCTTTATGGGGGAAACACCGCTTTCCGCCTTGAGACAAGCGACCGTCCGATTTTCGGTGCATTCCATGGCAAGGATAACCGAAACGTACACTTTTTGGTGAAAGTGGATGGGCGTTGGATGCGACTTGACTCTGTGGCTGAGTGCCGTACATATTACCGTGGAGGAGAACGACGTTATGAGTTGTCAGATCCTTCATGGGGTAAGGGACATATAACCTTAATCGCTCTTGCTCCACGTGATTACGAAGCCGCTCTCTGGAAGATAGAAGCTTCTAATATGCCGTCAGGGTCTGAGATCAAGGGTATATGCGTGCCAACCGTAAAGATAAAACTGAGTCGAAACGGTGATATGGGTGCTGATCCAGCCAACGCTTTCGCTCCCGACAGTGATGCTCTTGCCATTGAAACGGCTTCGATGCCGATAGGTGGCGACCTGAAGACTGTTTATATAGAATACTTAGACAAGAAAATAGAGGCTTCTGATCAGAAGCGTATCTGCGAGGAATTTGCCAAAGCAGAGAAGCAGAGGGAAGAACTTACAGGAATCCTTGAAATTGAGACTTCCGACCCTTATTTTAATGTTCTTGGTTCCGTCATTGCGCATGCGGCAGACGGTACGTGGGATGGCAAGACCTGGCAACATGGTGCTATCGGTTGGCGTATGCCATTGAGTGGTTGGCGTGGTGCATACAGCGGTGACTTTTTAGGATGGCACGATAGAGCTCGCACTCATTTTGATGCGTATGCTAAATCGCAGGTTGATACTGTTCCTCCTATTTATTCACATCCCACGCAGGATCCCGGCAAAAATATGGCGAGAGCTGAGAAGAAATGGGGCACTCAGATGTATAGCAACGGATATATCTGTCGCAATCCTGAGCGGAACGACCAGATGCATCACTACGACATGAATCTATGCTATATAGACGAACTTCTCTGGCATCTGAAGTGGACTGGAGACCTTGATTATGCCCGAAAGATGTGGCCGACCCTGAAGGCACATCTTGAATGGGAAAAACGGAATTTCGATCCTAATGATGACGGACTTTATGATGCATACTGCTGTATCTGGGCAAGCGACGCACTTTACTATAACAGTGGTGCCGTCACCCACTCATCGGCATATAATTATAGGGCAAATAAGATAGCGGCTGAGATCGCTGAGAAGATCGGCGAAGATCCTACTCCTTACGCACAGGAAGCTGAAAAGATACTCGATGCCCTAAACTCTACGTTATGGATGGAGGATAAGGGAGTGTGGGCAGAACACAAGGACTTCATGGGACATCAAAGAATACATGACCATCCTGCTCTTTGGACAGTCTACCATGCCATCGACAGCGACGTGGCGGATGATTTTATGGCATATAGTGCCACAAGATATATTGACAATAATATACCGCACATTCCTATTGTAGCTCCCGGGCTGGAAGAAGGGTATGCCACAATTGCCACTACCGACTGGATGCCGTATGCTTGGAGCATCAACAATGTGGCTTTCGCAGAGGTGAT
>JAIDTL010000088.1 GCA_029060725.1 Muribaculaceae bacterium
TATTGAAATTTTATCTTCCATTATCGAACTTGGCGGTTTGAATTTCCACGAAGATAAGGTTGGCAATAGCACCTGCACTGCTTGCATATATCTTCCGAATCGGAAAAATTTGCACTGTCGGTGTGGGGCTATTGTTTTATCCGTGGAAAGGTACGCCAAGACCTGATAGTGGGATAGAACAAGATACATTCCTCACACCTTTTTTATGTCTAATCGCAAACGTTTCAACGGAGGATGAGAAACAGAGAGACTAAATAAATGAAGATACCTGTTCAGCATTCGAGAACAGAGCCCTCGATGCAACTTAGTATGCATTTGGAGAAGCTAAAAGGGATTGCGGCCATTTGTAAGGTTTTGCACCAAAATAATCTTTTTAATCAGGCTCGTGATGCTCATGATCAATTGGTAGATCAATATAACTCCCAACTTCCCGTTGAGAAGACTGGATTCTGGAAAGAGTTTAGAGATAACCTAACATTCAATATGAATACTCATACTATCGTAAGATTGGAGCATTTAGAAAATGACGAAAGCTACCAAAGGAATCTGAGATCATATTCTAATGATGACAAAGAGTATCTTATGGCTTTGTTACAATCATATTTAAATCCAATGGGTTTTTGACATTAATAGATACATGGAAAAGAAATACAAATATGAAAAAAATAAATTTACTGCTAATAACAAAAGTCCTTATTGCAAGCTTCTTCCTGATGCTGTGTTCGTTTGGAATGTCTGCACAAACAATCTCGAATTGGACGGTTAAATATGACAATAATTTTAATGCCGTTGTAAAAGCGACTGTAAAAAATACAACAAAAAAGACTATCACAGCATTGAAGTTTAACGTGAGCACAAAACCGTTCTATTCCTCAGACACAAATATTTTTGCACCTAAATACATATCAAAAAGTTTCACACGGACTATATATCCCAATGGTAGCGCAACGTTCGAAATTCCTGTAATTTTACAAGAAGATCACAAGGTCAAAGGGATAATCATTATGAATGTGAGATTTAGTGACGGAACAATTAAACAGTAATCATACGTACTTTTTCTATCAAAAATTCAGTTATATGGATAATGATTCTGAATGGTACGTAAATTACAGCAACGAAAAGTAATGGAGTTGCAGTGATTTTTTCTAAAAGTGGAGAAACCAATAAACATAATTATGAAAAGAATACTAACGATCTTAACATTCTTCATATGCCTATTCTGTCTCAATTGTCAAGAATTGAGCGCGCAATCTAACTATACATCAAATGAACAATCGGTAAGAATCTTTAAAGCAGGGGCGTTCAATCTTGATCAGGATAGGTTGATACGTAATTGTGAACGAAATGTCTCAAGTTGGGCACAGTACTATGTTAAAAGTAAGAATAGGGATGAGTTTTATAAAGGCTATGGAATTTTAATTAATGCAATCAATGAAGGACGCGTTAGTAGGAATTATGATCGTTCTTTAAATGATAACAAAGGGCTGCTTCATAATAATAAAGGAAAAGGTTATGACGGTTTAGCCCAAGCTGTTACATTTGTTAATACAATAATTGACGACATGATCAAAAATGACTATTATTTAAAGTAATTTCATAATTTGGACGAGGTGGATTTTGGTACAAAATTAAAGTGTAAAAGCCATAAAATGACCAGCGATATGACTACTAAAGAAGAATTAGAACAAACTCGCAAAGAGTTAGAGAATCTGGAAAAGCGCTACATCGGATGCACTCCAGAACAAACCAGAGCCGCTCAGTTGGTAAAAAGTCACGATTTAAATTACCAACATAAGAAGAAAGAGTTGGATGCCAAGATAAATTATCTTGAAGCTAAGTTTGAAAATGAGGCAAGGCGAGAACTAATAAGCAGAATGAATTACGAAGACTGTTATCGTGATGCCGTGATGGATGATATATTTTGATAATTGACTCGAGCCCAAAATCAATATAATACGCTAATCCTGATAACGTAAATAATGATGTAACGGTGAATTTTTTGCCGTTACATTGTTTACTTTTTCGATTTTTCGGTATCTAATAAAAAAAGGATATAAGAAAATATTATGAGAATTAAATTTTTGATTACACTGTTGTTTATAGTTAATATTGCTTTTGGCTATAATCAAGGAGATATTTTATTCCAAGAAAGTAAGTCAAATCAATCGAAATATATAAAAGCTGCAACTGATTCCAGATATACACATTGTGGAATAATCTATAAAAAAGATGGTAAGGATTATGTGCTGGAAGCATCAAATGTCGTGAAGCTCACTCCAGTTCAGGAATGGATTAACAGAGGAGTAGGAAAACACGTTAAAGTCAGAGCCTGTCCAATAAAGGATTTCAAGATTAACTTAAAGAAATATATTGGTAAGTCATATGATACATCGTTTAGTTGGACTGACGAGAGAATGTACTGCTCGGAGTTAGTTTATAAAGTCTACTTGGATAATGGAAAAAGACTATGTGATCTGAGAAAAGTAAGTGAATACAATATTGAACCATATAGGGATTACATGAAGGAACGTGGAATTTTATTAAATGAAATGGTTGTGGCGCCTTCCGACTTAATTAAATAATGTAAATTTCATTTATAATTACCCAATTGTGAACCTTGATGAAAAAGAGGAATAAGATATTATTGACTGTTGTGTTAGTAATAGTGGCTGGATTTATGATGTCGCTTCTGCCATTTAGGAATCCGGTCATAGGCGGCACGACTGCTGACTATCATCCACAGTCATATTGGTACTATCCTTGGGGAACTTCGATAACCCATAAAGGAGTGGATATATTTAAGAAGAAAGGAACTCCAATACAGACTGCCTATCCGGTTGAATTGGTTCTGTTTGCAGGCCATATGCCGGGAAAAGGAGGTAACGCTGTTGTTACGCTTGCCCCTGGTTGGCGTCTTCATTATTACGCACATATGGATGAAGTGACAACTCATCCATTTGCTCTTGGAGGTAAGATTGGGACAGTCGGTAATACCGGAAATGCCAAGAATACACCTTCTCATCTTCATTTCGGATGTGCGACATTATATCCAAGACCATGGGAAATAGATGATGCGCCAGACGGCTTCAAGAAATGCTTTTATATGAATCCCATACCTCAATTAAATAACTGTAAAGTCCAATAAGAATCTATTTATGAGAAAGCTAATTTTAATGTCCGTGACTATGATGCTGGTTGTTTTGTCTTGTACGGAGAATAAAAGAATCGATTCCCCAATAATGGGTAAATACGAATTCGGTTTTTTGCGTCCTGAGGCAGTTTATCTTGGAGAACTCGTGTTTAATGCAGATGGTTCTATGGAGAATAATTCAAAGGATAATAAAGAGTACACTTATCAATTCGACAATGATTCCATTCTAACGATCATTGAGTCATACAAGGGAACTACGACAGAAGAAACGAGCTTCGTTGTCATGACAGAACCAGCAGACACAACATTTCTTAAAATGAAATCAAAAATCAGATATACGGGAGCGAATGCGCCTTCGTTTATGAAAAGATATACCAATGAGATTCCGATTGTGGTTTACGATAGTCGGTCAGACTCAACTCAAGTCATAGCTTTTCTTATCAAGAAATAATATTGATGAATTTGAACGCTTACAATACGATCTTTTTCATATAAATTTCCATATTTAAGACCTTCTTTGAAAATTGTACGTTAATCAATGACTCAAAATAATGATGTAACGGCGATTTTTTTGCCGTTACATTGTTTACTTTTTCGATTCTTCGGTATCTAATAACAGAAAATAGTTAAATTTTATGGATGATAAATACTACCGTGATTTGATAGATAAGGTAATCTCAGCGAATCGGCTCTATTATGAGATACTTTATAATGAAAATGACATGCGAAATCCTATAGGTGATGGCTTCGAAGATTTTGTTAAACTCTGGAATATTATCACCGATCAGGATCTGAATGTTTCTGATGAAACTTATTTCAGTGCAGTCTATATTTGCTTGGCTACATTTTACGGACAACGTCAAGATCCTCTTCCCATCTGGAATAACATTGTCGAAAGATACCAAATGGTTAAGCAAGATCCTGAACTAACAGAATCTTTCAACAAAGCATTCCTGAAGTTCCTTAATAATGGTTCAGATAGACTTATCCCTACAATGGATTTGGTCTATGAATTAATGCATCTTGCCATAGAGACAAAAAGTCTTGACATTGCATGTGAACTTCTATGGCTCGCTCCTACAGAGATTGAGAGTTGGGAACAGATTGAAGAAATTTATGAAAACGCTCCCGAATGGGCGGCATACTTAGAATGTCTTTCAGATATAACATTCGAACGTCTTCCCAAAGATACTGTATTCAAAGAGACAGTCAAGAACTTATATTTGGCATTTGGTAATATGCCAAATATGGACAAGTTGAATAATCTCTATAATCATTATCAATAAGATAATTATAATCAGTTAAATACAAATTTCGAGATGGATGATAAATACTACCGTGATTTGATCGATAAGGTCAATCGCAATGAAAAAGCCATGTGGGGCGGAACTGATGAGCCCAACGATGGATATGAGGATTTCAATCAACTCTGGGGAATCCTGGGCGATGAAGATGTAAACGTCGCCCCCAAGACATATTTTGAAGCGATGGAGCTTTGCATCAATTCATTCTTCGGCACTATTCAGGATCATTCTCATGTCTGGAGAAACATTGCCACCCACTATGCAGAGGCATTGAAAGACGAAGCCCAAAAGCAATCATTCAATACGGAATTGGAACGATTCCTTAATGATGTGCAATCTGCTGTCCCTGACATGGAAATCTATTACGATCTGATGCACTCAGCTATTGAGGACGGAAACTTCAGGATAGCCAATCTTCTTATCAACCATAGTCCCATAGAGATTGAGGATTGGGATCAGCTTGAAGATGATTACCAAAACTATCCTGAATGGGCGGCATATATCGAAGGACTGACGGATATTTCATACGATCATCTGCCGGATGCTCCAATATTCAAGGAAACGATAAAGAAACTATATTCAGCATTTGGCAATCTTCCCAATATGGAAAAGTTGAATAACCTCTATCATCGTTATTTCTAAAAATATGGATAATCCTATAGGATAAATACATTCTCGATTGGCACAGAACTTCAAGGAAACACAATTAAACATCCTTTGACTGACGAGCAGATCGAGAGTGCGATAGAGTGTTTAATATTAAAGGCAACCATCATCGTCTTGTCGTGGTTATCAAATTTACTATCAAATGGGTGTATATTCGGTTTATCGGAACGCATGAAGAATATGACAAGATTGATTGTTCAACGATATAAAAGTAGATAAGTTATGACTAAAATAGAAAATGAAGCCCAATATCGATGGGCACTTGCAAGAGTAGAGGAACTATTGCCTCATGTTAAGGACGATACTCCGTTGACTGATCCATACAGCATGGAACTGGAATTGCTTTCAGGTCTTGTGGCTGACTATTCCGACGAGCATTTTGCTATCGGTGAACCGTCATTGGTCGATATGATAAAACTACGCATGTATGAGATGGGACTTACTCAGGTCGGTCTTGCAAAATTAATCGGAGTGAATCCTTCTCGGGTATGTGAATATCTGTCAGGTAAAAAGCAGCCTACCCTTAATCAGGCAAGAGCCATAAGCCAAAAACTTAATATTGCCCCCTCCATAGTTCTCGGAGTCTGATTTTGGCTAATCAATTTAGCAATTGAGTCATAATATTAAAAGAGCATTAAAAATAACCGGCAATCCCTCATGGGATAAATCAGAGTCAATGAAAGTCGAAGTCTTAAAAGCTTCGGAATTTTTCATGTTAGGAATATGATTTAATTGATGAGTCTCAGATAGAGTAAAGGCAGGGGAAATCCTTTACTCTGTTTTTATGTTATCAGAGATTGTAATTTTGCAGCGTGAGAAATTACAAATCTTTAAATATAAAAGCCATGACAGATTTCATCAACAACTTCCGCGCTATCCACCACTTCGTAAAAGGCATTCTCTCTGACGGCAAGGGAGAATACACACTGACCTTCGTCCAGGATCCGGACGACCGCTGGTATATCGACATGCCGTGGGACGGCAACCGCGCCAACCTCGAGAT
>JAIDTL010000089.1 GCA_029060725.1 Muribaculaceae bacterium
CTCTCGCACACATGGGATCACAGTGAGACCGTAGACACGGCATTCCGTAAATATTCGTGGGATGGAACATGGATGCCATCTTCGGGAAACGAACTCAACAATAAAGGAAGGACAATAAGGGTTTACCGCCGGCCTCTGACTGTCGTGAATGCAGGAGTCGATTATAACGTCAATGAACATCATACATTGGCGTTCAACTATATGCTCAACAGGCGCGGTAATGACAGATACGACAGAGCTGACAGGTTTTTCGAACCTTCAAACGATGTTGTCACAAAGCATATCCTCTCCCTTACATATTCCCAGTCATTCTTTGATCAGAAATGGCAGACATCTTATTTTGTAAAGGACTACATAAACGCACTCTCAATCGAGCAGTCTGACGACTTTACCATCACGGGCTCTGATCAAATCGACAAAAAGAATTCTAAAAGTTACTGGGGAGCAGGAATCGGAACACGATATACAATATGGGAACAGTTGGCGGTCAAAGGGTCGTACGAACATAGCGTGAGGCTTCCGCTGTCTCGGGAACTGCTCGGAAACGGAACCACAGTCTATGCAAATCTTGCATTGAGCCCGGAGACAAGCAACAATTTTAATTTTGGAGTATTCGGAACATGGATGGCGGATGATGACAATCAACTAAGCTATGAGGCAAACGGATTTATACGTCATGTGCAAAATTATATACGTGCCACGGTATCCGAACGTGAGGGAATGATGCAATATGTCAACGAACCTGCAATAGACATAAAGGGCTTCGACTTCGAGATATCATACTGGTGGAGACGCCAATTACAGGTAGCATTTAACGGCAGCTGGAGCGATGCGCGTGATCTAAAGAAGTTTAAGACTGATGGCAATCCCTCGGCTACATATAAGAACCGTGTGCCAAATCGTCCCTGGATGTTCGGCAACGTGGATGTGTCATATACTTTCAATTCGCTCATTGAAAAAGAGGATCGTCTCAGGATTGGAGCTGCTTATCAATATATACACTGGTATTTCCTCAACTGGGAAGCTTTCGGAGCCGTATCTTCAAAGGCGCGTATCCCGACCCAAAACATCACGGATCTTTCCATAACCTATTCTTGGAAGAAAGACAGGTTTAATCTCTCGCTTGAATGCAATAATATTTTCGACAGACTGGCTTACGATAACTATATGCTTCAGAAACCCGGACGAAGTTTTGCAGCTAAATTCAGAATATTCATTAACTAATCAAAAATCATAGCACAATGAAAAAATTTAAGTTTCTTCTACTTTCTTTCATGGCGCTTTTCATTGCCTTCGGCATGACAAGCTGCTCTAACGAAGATGAACCTAAACCGGATGACGAAGATCCGACCATCATTCAAGACTATCACTTTGACCTCTGGGTAGCCCTCGACCGCCACGGTGGTATGGGCAGGGACGTGCAGACTCTCGTACGCAGCCTTAACTCTCTCGAAGCAGATCAGCCGGAAATAACCTTCCAAGGTCAGGGAACTGAGGTAAACTCAATCCTCTCTCTCGAGACCATACTGAAAGGTGCATACTATTATCAGGTTCCCGTATCCGGCGACCGCTTCGCAAAATATATCATCAAGGACAATCAGATTCAGGTGGTGAAGGAACGCCGCTTCCAGACAAATACATATTCTACAAGAAAGTACACCCATGCCTGGATCAACGACAATACTCTCGTAATAATGGCGGCTAATGGAGATGCTTCAAAGATAATCTGGACTAAACTGAATGCCGATGACATGACTATAATCGATGAGGGTACTCTTGATGTTAAGATGCCGGAGGGTGGTGAACTCTTCACTACTTCAGGTATACTCACTTATCGTGACTCAGACAATAAGCTTTTCTACTTCTATTATGCAAAGACAGGTAAAGCTTTTGGAGGCAAAAGAGTTACTCCTATGATGACAGCAGTCATTGACCCGGCCACAATGAAAGTTGAAAGCGACACTCCCTGCTTCCTCGATTGCGAGATGGTGGGCACCGCATACGGCGAATTGCTTCAGACCACTACTTTCATCGATGGCAACAACAACCTCTATATAGCTTGTGTGACAGATGATGCTGACGGCAATGAGCATAGCCATCTGCTTAAGATCCCAGCCAACTCTACATCTTTTGACAAGAGCTATGATGGCTTTACCGCTGAAGGCAAATTGATTTCTGTTATGTATGTCGGAAACAATAAGGTGGTTGCATACGCAAGAGAGGATAAAATAGGAACAAAGATAGATGATTTCAGTCATTATTATACTGTCCTTGACGTGATATCCAAGACCAGCACCCCTATTACATTTAATGGTCAGCGTCTTGCTTACAGCAGCGGCCGCTTCTCTTCCCGAATGGCATACGTCAATCATAAAGCATATATCGGAGTAGATGCTGAAGGTCAGAAGCCTCAGATCTACATTTACGACGTGACTTCAGGACAGACCTCGCTTGGTGCTACTATGGCATCAGGATATTACTTCGAGCAGATACGTGTAGTCGAAGACGTGAAATAATAATATTCGTGAAATAATAATATTAAAGTATAGACAGTTTTTCAAAATTTTTGCCAAAGTCTCCCGGGATAATGTGAATTACTCCGGGAGACGAACCCACAAATATAGGATAGTATGAAAAAACTGATTTTCTTTCTTTCAATCATGCTTACGGTGGCAGTAAATGCTCAGAACCTGGTTAATTCAGAAGCTGGCAATACCGCAATTCTAATGGTACATTTCGGCACTACCGTAGACGAGACCCGCGCTGCAACGATAGATGCTATAAATGATAAGGTAAAATCGACATTTCCGGGAATAACAGTAGAAGAAGCTTATACTTCAAGGATAATAATAAACCGTCTTGCAAAGCGTGGAATTCATAAGAATACCCCAAAAGAGGCTCTCCTTCGGCTTGCTGCAGACGGATATACACATGTGATAGTACAGGGCACCAATGTCATCGATGGGATAGAGACTGAGGTGCTTCGTCAGGAAGCCGCCTTAATGTCGCCGTTCTTTACAGAAATACGTGTAGGGCGACCGTTGCTGTATTCTATTGCAGACTGTGAGAGAACAGTGGAGGTGCTGAAGAACCGCTACAGTGATCATGCAGGAAAAAATAAGGCTGTAGTGTTGGTTGGTCATGGCACCTCCACTCCTGCCACGGC
The DNA here is from genome assembly GCA_029060725.1 of Muribaculaceae bacterium. Classification (GTDB taxonomy): domain Bacteria; phylum Bacteroidota; class Bacteroidia; order Bacteroidales; family Muribaculaceae; genus Lepagella. Next base: position 3,167 of record JAIDTL010000089.1, read on the forward strand.
AATTTATTCACAGATAGATTATATGTTCGGAGCTGCTGATGCCGGCAGTTTCCATGTGGCTACAGTGGAAGGGTATCCCACATACGAGACCACCGTAGCCAGACTTAAGAAGGACCGAGTGAAAAAAGTTTGTCTTGTGCCGTTTATGTTCGTAGCAGGCGATCATGCCCGTAATGACATAGATGTAGAATGGCGCGAACAGCTCGAGAAGGATGGCTTTCAGACGGAGGCTGTCCTTGAGGGGTTAGGTCAGATTCCTGAAATCCAGAATATTTATATCGATCATATCAGGGAGGCTATGACAGCTCCGGTGATGGATGCAGCCTCTCAAAAAGCCGGTTTTATAAAGGAAAATCTATAATTAAGAGGAAATTCATAATTGGCTTCGCCCAAGCTAAAGCAAGTCATAATGCATAATTCATAATTATTCCCAATTGAAATTCAGGTGATTACAAATTGATCATACTATATATTTAATTTGAATAACTACTTATAATATGATAAGAGTCGGGAAAATATCTGTTGCAATAGCACTGATAGTATTGGTGGGGGGATTATTTTGGCTTATATATTCAATATGGATCAAGCCTACATCTATTCTTGTAGTCAATCCATTGCCTGCACAGGAAGCGGAAATAATCCTCAACAACGACAGCCGCAACATAAAGGTAACGTGCGTCAGCATGGAAGAGGCAAAGGATTTCGAGAGCTACGACGCTGTGCTGATGTATGGACGTGGCCTTTATCTCGACTCTATTCAACTTCGTTCGCTCGATCGCGCCGCAGGCAAGGGCGTACCCGTATTTACAAATACTCTTCGTAATTTCAGTTTTGTCGTAAACCATAATCTTAATTCCTTACAGACTGAAAAACTTCAGCTTTATTTCTCAAATCCATGCAGAGAGAACTATCGGAATATGCTTAGATAT
>JAIDTL010000009.1 GCA_029060725.1 Muribaculaceae bacterium
CGAGACCTATAGCAATCGTGTGTTTGATGGAGTACAGCCTCATACAATCTATTATGGAGAGATCATAGGTTGCTGGGCAAAGAAATAAGTACGATACATATAACAGATTATGGCGATAGAGATAGTTTAATGACATCTCTACCGCCTTTTATTTATAGTCTGACTCTATTTGTTGTAATAGATAAATTGCGCATAACAAATCCTTTATTGGGATAATCTATACTTGGTTCAGCCACCATTTGCTATGCTTAAACATTTTGATTAATTTTGTTGGAGATAAAGAAATAACAAAAGAAAGCAATATGGAAGAACAGAGTAATCCGAATGATCAGAGTAATCGGACTGATTATGATTCATGAAATTTTGAGAAAAATGTTATAATGTTTGTGTAAGTGAAATATTTTTGTTAATTTTGCAAACAAATTCAAAGAAAACAACAATACAAAAACAATATAAAGGTAAAAAAGATGAAAGCACAAGAGTTTCTTTCAGAATTGCAGAGAAGGTTCCCCAACGAGCCGGAGTATCTTCAGGCAGTTGAAGAAGTGATCGAATCGATCGAAGATGTATATAACGAGTACCCTGCGTTTGAGAACGTAAATCTCATCGAACGTCTTTGCATCCCAGACCGCATCTATACTTTCAGAGTGTCTTGGATCGACGATAAGGGTAAGGTCCGCACTAACATGGGCTATCGCGTGCAGCATAACAATGCCATTGGTCCTTACAAGGGTGGTATCCGTTTCCACTCCTCTGTCAATCTCTCAATCTTGAAATTCCTTGCTTTCGAGCAGACATTCAAAAACTCTCTCACTACCCTCGCCATGGGTGGTGCAAAAGGTGGCAGCGACTTCTCACCACGCGGCAAGAGCGATATGGAAGTGATGCGTTTCTGCCAGGCTTTCATGCAAGAGCTTTCTCGCCACATCGGTGCTGACACTGACGTCCCTGCAGGCGACATAGGTGTTGGTGGTCGTGAAGTAGGATATATGTTTGGTTGGTATAAGAAGATGCAGCGTGAGTTCACCGGTACATTTACCGGTAAGGGTCTTGACTTTGGAGGTTCACTGATGCGTCCGGAAGCTACCGGTTATGGCAACGTATACTTCCTACTAAATATGCTTGCTACTAAGGGTATTGACATTAAGGATAAGAAAGTGGCTATCTCCGGTTCCGGAAACGTAGCTCTCTATACAGCTGAAAAGCTTCTCAAACTTGGTGCCAAAGTAATGTCTATGAGCGACAGTGAAGGCACTGTTCTCTTCCCGGAAGGTATGACTCAAGAGCAGTTTGAACGTCTCTTTGAGCATAAGATTTATTACCGCGGACGTTGCAGCGAATATGCATCCAACGAAAATCTTCCATATTATAGTGGCAAGCGTCCTTGGACACTCATGAAATATGATATCGCAATGCCATCTGCCACTCAGAATGAAATCAACGGTGAAGAGGCTAAAGCTCTCGTTGATGGCGGTGTGCTTGCTGTGAGCGAGGGTGCCAATATGCCTTCAACTCGTGAGGCTGTTGCTGAGTTCCTCAAGGCTAAGATCCTTTATGCACCCGGAAAGGCTGCTAATGCCGGCGGCGTGTCTGTGTCAGGTCTTGAAATGGCACAGAATGCTCAGAAGATGAAGTGGACAGCTGAGGAAGTAGACGAGAAACTTCAGGAAATCATGAAGGATATCCACGAACAGTGTGTTAAATATGGTAAAACAGAAGATGGCTTCGTCAACTATGTGAAGGGTGCTAACACAGCAGGCTTCCTTAAAGTTGCCAAGGCTATGCATGCTCAAGGAGTTTTCTAATGAAAGAATCATTTGTATTTTTAGCTGACGGTTTTGAAGAAATTGAAGCTATATCTGTAATAGATATTCTTCGCCGTGCAGGTATGGATGTGAAGACTGTCTCCATTACAGCTTCGCTCCAAGTGAAAGGGGCTCATGGTGTCACTGTTGTAGCTGATGTGCTTTATGACAGCACACTCTTCACGGATGCTGAATGGCTTATTTTCCCGGGAGGACTTCCAGGGGCAACCAATCTCTATGAATTTGCTCCTCTGCAAGGTCTTATCTACAATCAGGCTGCTTCCGAGAAAGGCAGAATGGCAGCCATTTGTGCGGCTCCCGGAGAAGTCCTCGGACAGCTTGGCGTCTTGAAAGGGGAGAAGTTTACATGCTATCCAAGTTTTGAAGAAAAAGTGGAAGGTGGAATCCATGTGCCTGACAAGGTAGTGGTATCCGGTAAATATGTTACTGCCAACGGACCATCCAGCGCTTCACTTTGGGCTTTGGAAATAGTCAAAGAGTCTCTTGGTGAGGATGTAGCTTCTGAAGTGGCTTCAGGAATGCTTTTTTATCCCAAGACTACTCAGGATGCTGTAAATATGTTTGGCTAATAAGATGGCTGACATCTTTTATACTATTGAAAGGGAGGGAACCGGCAAGTTCACAGAGAAAAAAAGCCGGTTTCTCTCCTTTGCTTATCATGTAGTCTCAGCTGAAGATGCGAAATCGAGGCTTAAGGCTTTGCAGAATGAATATCATGATGCCCGACATGTATGTTGGGCATATATGATAGGTCCTGAACGCAAGGAATGGCAAGCCAATGACAACGGTGAGCCATCCGGGACTGCCGGAAAACCCATTCTCGGGCAAATCAATTCTCTCGAACTTACAGATGTAGCTGTAGGAGTAGTGAGATATTTCGGGGGTATAAAACTTGGGACTCCGGGACTTATAGCAGCATATAAGGAAGCAGCCTCTCTTGCACTCGAGGCATCGGGGAAAAAAGAATGCATATCGCAAACTATCTATTCTTTCACATTTCCTTATCTGGTGATGAATGATGTGATGAAGATAGTGAAATCGACGGGAGCAGAAATCATCAAGCAAGACTTTGATAATTCATGCTCGATGATATTGTCGATCCGCAAGGATGAGTCTGACAATCTAAGGGGACGTCTGGAGGGAGTTTCCGGTCTCACTTTTGATGGGTCAGATACCTAAAATATTCGGCACTTCACTGAGAGTGTAGATCTTTCCGAGATATTGTTTTGATTCTGATTCGAAAGGTTTGCCTTTTGTGTCAAAATATATTGATCTCCATCTGTCTTTTAAGGCACCTGAAATTTCATTGGAAGGATTGTCGCCGATCATTACAGATGTCTCGGCTGTGG
>JAIDTL010000090.1 GCA_029060725.1 Muribaculaceae bacterium
AAGATCTAACTCTTTTCACAAAGAATTAGACCGAAACCTTAATCTTAATTTAATACTATGAAAAACACACTTGCAAAATTAATGATTTTTTTTGAAACTACAAATTATTTTGATGAAAATTTCAAAAAATATTTCTTAAAACAAATAATTCAGCCCCCACGGCGTTATATAATTGTTAAAAATTGGATATCACAATCTCCGATTCGGATTATATATAAAAATATAGTATGAAGAAATATAATATTGCAGTAGCCGGGACAGGCTATGTGGGTCTTTCGCTTGCTACCCTCCTTGCTCAGCACAATCATGTGACGGCTGTTGATGTGATCCCGGAAAAAGTAGATCTGATCAATAAAGGTATCTCCCCGATACAAGATGAATATATAGAAAAATTCCTTAAAGAAAAGGATCTTGACATTGTAGCTACTCTTGACGGGGCAAAAGCTTACGAGAATGCTGATTTCGTTGTCATTGCCGCTCCTACCAATTATGACCCAGTGACAAACTTCTTTGATACCCACTGCATAGAAGACGTAATTGACCTTGTACTGTCTGTCAATCCTAACGCAATAATGGTCATTAAGTCTACAATTCCTGTCGGCTATTGTCGCTCTCTATATATGAAATATGCAAATGCCGGGGTCTCTGAGTTAAATCTGATGTTCTTTCCGGAATTCCTTCGTGAGTCTAAGGCTCTTTATGATAATCTATATCCTTCAAGAATAATTGCCGGGGTTCCAAAGATTATAGAAGACAAGAAGTATGCTCATGAAAATGATGCAATACTTAAAGTCACCGACCTTAAGAAGATGGAAGAAGCTGCTCACACTTTTGTAGCACTCCTTGAGCAAGGGGCTTTGAAAAAGGATATTCCGGTCATTTATATGGGTATGAAGGAAGCTGAGGCTGTGAAACTCTTTGCAAATACTTATCTTGCGTTGCGTGTCAGTTATTTTAATGAACTTGATACGTATGCTGAGGTGAAAGGGCTGGATTCAAAAGCCATTATTGATGGAGTAGGTCTTGACCCGCGTATTGGTTCTCACTACAATAATCCTTCATTTGGATATGGTGGATACTGCCTTCCAAAAGACACTAAGCAACTTCTTGCCAACTACGCTGAAGTGCCTCAGAATATGATGTCTGCCATAGTTGATTCCAATCGTACGCGTAAAGATTTTATTGCTGATCAGGTGCTGAAAATGGCAGGTTGGTATGACTATACTTCAAATAATCATTACCCTCACGCCTACGGAAAGCACGCAGTCCACAGCATACAGCAATCCGCTCCTGTCATAGGGGTATATCGACTGACAATGAAGTCAAATTCCGATAATTTCCGTCAGTCGAGCATCCAAGGCGTGATGAAGCGTATAAAAGCCAAAGGAGCTCAGGTCATAATCTATGAGCCAACACTTGAAGACGGCACCTCCTTCTTCGGAAGCACCGTCGTCAATGATATCAATAAGTTTAAGGAAATGTCGCAGGCGATAATTGCCAATCGTTATGATGCAATCCTTGATGATGTGGCGGCTAAGGTCTACACAAGAGATATATTCCGTAGAGATTAATTGAAAATTGAGAATTGAAAATATCTTTTGTCATAATTCTCAATTCTCAATTTAATGATCCTCAATTATAATTAAGAGTAGAGGAAGCGCTTGATAGAGCGTTTTGGCGTTTTCTCGAATTCGTTTGGAATTAACTGAATCTTAGAAATCTGTTCGTAAGGAGCCACCAACCGGTTGAGCTCCTTTCTCGTTTCTTCCATCTTGTCGGTCAAATCCGGACTTGCAAGGTCAAACTTGTCAAGGGCAGGATAATCGGGGTATACTAACGCTACAAGTTTTCCCTCACGCTCTACAACCAATGATTCTGCTACAAATGGCATGTTGTTTAGCTTTGCTTCTATCTCCTCCGGATATATGTTTTGTCCACTTGCAGATAGTAGCATTGTCTTATTGCGTCCGCGAAGGAAGAGTGTGCCATCAGGAGTGCGTGTGCCCATATCGCCTGTCTTAAGCCATCCTTTGCTGTCAAGCACAGCCTCAGTTGCTTCCTTGTTGCGGTAGTATCCCTTCATTACATTTGTGCCTTTTACACACACTTCCCCAGGGATATTTTCAGGATCCTCACTCATGACCATGCTCTCCATAATAGGAAGCGTGCGTCCTGCACTCCCTGGAATGAACTCGCGCCAAGGTGTGTAAGAGATCAGCGGACCGCACTCCGTCATTCCATAGCCTACAGTGAATGGGAATTTTATTTTATATAGGAAATCTTCTACTTCATGATTGAGGGCAGCTCCTCCTACGATGACTTCCTCAAATTCTCCACCGAAAGCATCTATGAGTTTCTTCCGAATCTTTGAATATACAAAGCTGTCTAAAAGAGGCACTGCCAGAGTCCATCTGATCGGACCTTTGGATATCATCGGGAGTATCTGAGTCTTATAGATCTTTTCCAGAATCAATGGAACGCAAATGATGAGATTCGGTTTCACTTCTCCAAGAGCTTTTATAAGTATTCTTGGGGATGGAGTTTTGTCAAGTACTGTGATATGGCTGCCTACGGCGAGAGGTGTCAACATGTCAAAAGCGCAGGCGTATGCGTGGGCCAAAGGCAAGAAATTCAGAGCGCGGCTCGACCGATAATGAAGCTTACTATTGATGCCAAAGCAAACATTGCCTGCAAGATTCTCTCCGGTAAGCATTACTCCTTTAGAAAATCCTGTGGTGCCTGACGTATAGTTTATTTCTGCAAGTTCAGAATTGTCTCGGTCTATATATTTCACGTCTGCCGGACCAAATCCATCTGGATGAGCACGGTTGAATCTGCGCCTTGTCAGTCGGAAATGGCGCTTTATTTCAGCGCCTTCAGCCTCGTAAAGCACATCATGACCTTTCAGAGAGAACACGGCTTTTACTTTCGTTAGAGAATCCGGGTCCATGTGCTCCCAAATTGATTCCTGTACTATGAGGACAGATGCCCCGCTATGGGTCACTATATGGCCTATGTCAATGGGGTTGAATTCTGAAAGTATCGGCACCACGACGGCTCCGTAGGTCACTACACCCATATATATTTGAACCCAATCAGAGCAGTCTTTGCCACAAAGCGCAATTTTATCGCCGGGCTGAATTCCAATGGCTTTATAGAATGTGTGGGCAAGTGCTATGGAGTGGGCGAGTTGGCCGTATGTCATTGTTTCTCCCTTGGTATAGTCGGTCAAGGCAGGTAGATCCCAGTTTTCCGCGAAGCTTTTTTCATAGATCTTTATGAAGTTGAGTATTTCCATGTCTTTTAGTTTTTCGGTTTTCAGATTAGTCAGATATGTGCGACAATTGAGACATATTGTATATGTCCGGCAGGTCAGTCTTTTAAGGTATAACGCAAAAGACCGGTCTATGGATTAGACCGGTCTTCAATTATGTTGAAATAGATAGTATTATTCGAAGTTTTCTGCTATGGCTGCAGCTATATGTGCCATTTCTGAAGGTTGGGGAACTTCGATTTTATTGTGGAAGTCCATATCTCCTTCAGTGGTGAGTGGCACAAGGTGAATGTGAGCATGAGGCACTTCAAGACCAAGGACAGCCTGGCCTACTTTGCGGCAAGGTATTGCCTTCTTGATAGCCTTTGCTACTCTTTTTGCGAACACCTGAAGCCCGGCAAGAGTCTCATCGTCAAGATCGAAGATATAGTCAGTCTCCTGTTTAGGTATCACCAATGTATGTCCCATTCTTATAGGGTTGATGTCAAGAAAAGCATAGAAGCGATCATCTTCAGCCACTTTGTAGGATGGGATCTCACCTGCTACGATTTTTGAGAAGATAGTCATGATTAAAGCTCTATTTTTAGGATTTCAAAATCAAGAACTCCTACAGGAGCCTGAACTTTAACCTTATCTCCTACCTTATGTCCCATTAGGGCCTTTGCTATTGGAGTGGAGGATGCAATTTTCTTCTCTGCAAGATTTGCTTCATTTTCGGTCACAATTGTATATGTCATTTGCATGCCATTCTTGATATTCTTGATTGTCACCTTATTGAGAAGCCCTACTTCGTCGGTAGTGAGTTTGCTGTCGTCAATGATTCTGGAAGAAGCGATAAGTTCTTTTATCTTTGCTATCTTCATTTCAAGCATGCCTTGAGCTTCCTTTGCAGCGTCATATTCTGCATTTTCAGAGAGGTCTCCTTTATCGCGCGCCTCTGCTATTGCGTTTTTGATGGCAGGTCGCTGTGCCTCAAGTTCTGCAAGCTCAGCCATCTTCTTGTCATATCCTTCTTTTGTGAGGTAAGTAGCCATTTTGTTAAAGTATTCCGGTATTTTGTCCGATTTGTTGATTGTAATGAAATTTTCTCTTAAGTGTTAAAAAAGAGGAGTCCGCTTTATCAGCTTTTGACAGCTTCTAAAAAGGACCCTTCCTATTTTCGTTGCAAAATTAATAAAAAAAAGTGATATATGCAAATTTACATAGTTACCTTTTGTTAAAAATACATATTATTCAGACTTCATATTCAATTGCCTACATTCATCATGTATCTATGTTGGCGTAAGTCGCATGTTCCTCTATGAATTCTCTGCGTGGTCCTACTTCTTCACCCATCAGGACTGCGAAAGTATGGTCGGCACTGGCGGCATCTGTCAGAGTCACACGCTTGAGCATTCTGTTTTCCGGGTCCATCGTGGTCTCCCAAAGCTGTTCCGGATTCATCTCGCCAAGACCTTTATAACGCTGCAACACAAATTTGTTGCGGTCGCCTCCACAGTAGCGGTCTACGAATGACTGTACCTGCTGGTCGGTCCAAGCATACTCGAATACTCCCTTTTTGCCCTTAAGCGTACATTTGTAGAGTGGGGGAGTGGCAATATAAAGATAGCCATTGTCAATTATGGGTCGTATGCGACGGAAGAAGAATGTCATCAGAAGCGTTGCGATGTGTGCTCCGTCCACATCGGCATCGGTCATGATTATTATCTTGTGATAGCGGAGCTTTGATACATTAGGTTCTTTTGAGTCTTCTTCAGTGCCGATAGTCACGCCAAGTGCTTTAAACATATTGACGATTTCTTCTGACTCAAATACCTTATGCTCCATAGCCTTCTCCACATTAAGGATTTTTCCACGAAGCGGAAGGATAGCCTGATAATTAGGATTGCGACCTTGCTTTGCACTGCCTCCTGCGGAGTCTCCCTCGACAAGGAATATCTCACATTCAGCGGCATCACGGCTCTTGCAGTCAGCGAGTTTGCCGGGTAGACCCGCACCAGACAACGGTGACTTCCTCTGCACTTTCATTCGGGCATTGTATGCGGCATGACGGGCTGTAGCTGCAAGTATCACCTTGTCAACAATAGCTCGTGCTTGCTTTGGATGCTCCTCAAGATAGTTTCTGAGAGCTTCGCTTATAGCTGTCTGCACTACTCCCATCACATCGTTGTTGCCAAGCTTGGTTTTAGTCTGGCCTTCAAATTGAGGTTCGGCAACTTTCACTGAAACTACGGCAGTCAGACCATCGCGAAAGTCTTCTTTTGATAGCTCTATTTTCAGCTTGTCGAGAAGATGATTGTCATCAGCATACTTCTTTAGTGTAGAAGTAAGACCACGGCGAAATCCGGTCAAGTGCGTGCCGCCTTCAATTGTGTTTATATTGTTGACATACGAATAAATATTCTCGTTAAACGAAGTGTTGTATGTCATAGCCACTTCTACAGGCACTCCGTTGCGCTCGGTCTTTAGATCTATGATGTCTTCAATTAGGCGCTCTTTGCCCTGATCGATGTATCTGACGAACTCTTTCAGTCCTTCCTTGCTGAAGAATTTGTCGGATCTTGGGTTGCCATTTTCGTCGCGGAAACGCTCGTCGGTAAGGGTCAAGGTAATGCCGGCATTTAGATATGCCAAGTCACGTAGACGATTTGCCAGTGTTTCATAGTCATAGATTGTCTCCGTGAAGATGCTTGCATCCGGGTGGAAGATGATGGTGGTGCCGGTGTGGTCCGTTTCGCCGATTACTGTCAGGTCGCATGTAGGTTTGCCGTAAGCGTATTCCTGCATGTGGACCTTGCCGTCGCGATGTATTTCTGCGCGTAGATAGTCGGAAAGGGCATTCACGCAGCTCACGCCAACGCCGTGCAGACCGCCTGAAACCTTGTAGGAGCCTTTGTCAAATTTGCCTCCGGCATGCAATACGGTCAAGACCACCTCAAGAGCCGGCTTATGCATCTTCTCGTGCATGTCCACGGGGATGCCTCGTCCATTGTCGTCTACTCGGATTGAGTTGTCTTCGAGTATAGTCACCTTGATGTCTGACGCATATCCGGCAAGAGCCTCATCAATGGAGTTGTCTACCACCTCATATACAAGATGGTGGAGGCCTCGGCCGGAAATGTCTCCGATATACATCGCCGGGCGCTTACGCACAGCTTCAAGTCCTTCAAGCACTTGAATGTTATCTGCCGCGTATTCTTTCTGTTGTATTTCTTCTTGTTCCATTTCAGATTTTTTGATTATTCCCCATGTCCGTTGTCTCTATCTCTCATTTCCTTTCATCTATTGCTTTGGCAATAGATGAAAAGATGATATCCACGTGTCCGAGTCCATCTATCTGGATATAGGAGCCTTTGTTCTGATAATGCTCTTTTAGCGGTTCGGTCTGGTTGTGATATACCTTGAGGCGATTGAGAATCGTCTCCATATTGTCGTCAGCACGCCCGGTCTCGGCGCCACGTTTCAGCATTCGTGCCACGAGTTCTTCCTCCGGCACTTCGAGACCAACTACACCCGTCAGAGATTCTCCATTTTCAGAGAGAAGATGTTCGAGCTCGATGGCTTGAGGAATGGTGCGTGGAAACCCATCGAATATCACACCCTTGCTCCCTTTGGGAAGTCCCTTGAGTTCCTGACGGAGAATGTCGATCATAAGATCATCAGGAATCAGATGACCTTTGCTGATGTATGAATCCGCTATTTTGCCAAGTTCGGTGCCTTCCTTAATCTGCTTGCGGAGTACTTCTCCCGTAGAGATGTGATGAAGTCCGTATTTGTCTATGATTTTTTCGCTTTGAGTGCCCTTGCCGCTGCCGGGGGCTCCGAATAACACAAGGTTCAACATGGTTTTTGCTGATTTAAATTATCTGATTAGGATGGTTTCAGTCTTCCTTGATGACATAGATGTCAGGTATATTCCGTGCCTTTCCATCAAGGTCGAGACCATATCCAATAATGAATTTTGGTGGTATCTTGAATGCAATGTAGTCTGGTATGAAGCCCGTCTGACTACTGTCCGGTTTAAAGAGCAGTGTGGCAAACTTCACTGATGACGGATTTTTCTTTTTCAGGTCTTCAATCATTCGGCATGCTGTAAGTCCTGTATCGACGATGTCTTCAATGATTATGACGTCGCGCCCTTCTATATCGTCGGTCAGTCCAATGATTTGTTTTACTGTTCCTGTGGAAGATGTCCCTTCATACGATTTGTATCTGATGAAAGTGATCTTGGAGTCGTTAAGTCCTGTGGCGCGTATTAGGTCTGATGCGAATACAAATGCACCCGTCAGCACACAAAGGAATATTGGGGCTTTCCCTTCATAATCCTTTGCAATCTCTTTACCTACGCGTTCTACCTGAGCGGAAATCTCCTCGCGTGTCAGATATGGCACGAATGTGAGACCGTCGACTATAATTTGCTCTTCTTTTTGCATGTGACAATAGTTTGTGCAAAGATACAAAAAAATATTGATATGGCAAAATTAGTCGTCAGGTTTTTCGAATTTATGGCTTCTTTCAATCTGTCACCCCAGACCATTTACATCAATTCGAAATCCGTGTCGATAGCGGTGACTTGGAATTCGGTGCGTCGGTTGATTTGATCAGCTGCTTCTTGATCTTCTTCTGAAAGGGTTTCGATTAATTCCGGGGTGAGCTCTGTCTCTTCCTCAAACTGTGGAAATTCCTTGTTTATGCGTTTTGTGACTACCTTTGGACGGGAGTTTGACAGTTTGGTCTCGTAACTTGCTGAAAAAAAAATTTTATGAATTGTTGCACAGTTCATTAATTTTTT
>JAIDTL010000091.1:0-3921 GCA_029060725.1 Muribaculaceae bacterium
AATGATCAAGGCTATCTACGTGCAGCAGCTGCGTCAGAACGAGGAGTAATCGACCTGCCTACACTACGATACAAATAAAGAAGAGGGCTGCTTCCAAAGAAGCGGTCCTTTTTTTTTCATAGCTATTACCGGCTATTCTTGATTTATCATGATTTAACATGGAACATCATGATTTATCATGAATTATTTTTAACTAACGATGTAATGATAAGTGACTTTCTGAAATATCTTGAGCTGGAGCTCAATCGGAGCAAGTTGACGGTAGATGCGTATGGCAGAGACTTGTGGGAATTTGCCGATTTTCTCGGCAAGGATGAGGATATGCCTGATGCAGAGAGGGTCACTACTACTGATGTTCGCGCCTGGCTCGCACAGATGGCTCGAGATGGTCTTTCGCCACGCAGTCTGCGACGAAAGACCCAAGCAGTCAGAGCTTTCTTCAGATGGATTCAGAAACAAGGGATTATCAGCAATAATCCTGCTGCAGAAGTGCAGCTCGCTAAAATAGGGAGAAAGCTCCCGGAATTTATACGCGAACAGGAGATGGAGGATCTTCTTGAAAATCCCATCCTTGGAGGAGATCCGGCTCTCAATATTCGCAATAAACTCATCATCAAAATACTTTATTCCTGCGGCATACGCCGCGATGAACTTGCAAAAATCACTGATGCTGACATAGATTTCTATGCCAAAGAGATACGAGTACACGGCAAACGAGACAAGACCCGTCTCATACCGGTTGCCGATGAACTGCTCGATGATATAAAAGAGTGGCAGACAGTGCGCGATTCACTATATTCCTTCTCCTCCCCTGCCCCACTTATATGCTCTAAAAGAGGAAAACTTACAGGGAGGGCCATATATGAAATAGTGCATAAGCAATTGATGGGGACAGGAGCGACACATAAGAGTCCGCACTCATTGCGTCACACTTTCGCCACATCACTTCTCAATAGCGGTGCGGAAATTAACTCCGTGAAGGAACTATTAGGGCATGCCTCCCTCCAATCAACACAAATATATACCCACCTCACATTTTCAGATATGAAAAAGGCATACGATGCAGCCCATCCACGGAGCAGAGCCACCCGGACTCCTGAGCCCCCTGACCACCTAAAGGAGGATAATTGAAGATAGTATATTCTCAGAAAGTGAAAATAACATAAAAAAGGCTGCAAATTAGGAAAATCGGATTTTTTTTATTATCTTTGCAGACTGAACGCAGAAAGGGCATTGAGCGGCATCTATGCGACTCAATGCCCTTTCTTGCCAACAAGCGACAAAGATAACGAAAAACAAGAAAGAACTTAAACAAGAATGAAACCACAGCCATTCAAGAAAACCATTGAGCTGGGCGACGGCCGCACTATTACGATAGAAACCGGCAAGCTCGCTAAACAGGCAGATGGTGCGGTGGAAGTGCGCATGGGCAACACCATGCTTCTCGCTACCGTCTGCTCCGCGCAGGAAGCTAATGAGGGCGTTGACTTTATGCCCCTCACAGTAGAGTACAAAGAAAAATACTCATCTATCGGACGTTATCCCGGCGGTTTTCTGAAACGCGAAGGACGCGCCAGCGACTATGAGATCTTAACTTCACGTCTCGTAGACCGCGTGCTACGTCCTCTCTTCCCAGACAACTACCATGCAGAAACTTTTGTGAATGTGACCCTTTTCTCTGCCGACGAGAACGAGGCACCTGACGCACTCGCAGGCATCGCAGCTTCTGCAGCCCTCGCATGCAGCGACATCCCATTCAACGGACCTATCTCAGAAGTGCGTGTAGCCCGCGTCAACGGCGAATGGGTGATCAACCCGACATTCTCCCAGATCGAGGAAGCTGACATCGAACTTATGGTAGGCGCTACTTACGACAATATCATGATGGTGGAAGGAGAAATGAACGAAGTGAGCGAAGCAGAACTCCTCGAAGCCCTCAAGGTGGCACACGAAGAAATCAAGAAGCACTGCGTAGCTCAAATGGAGCTTATGAAAGAAGCCAGCAAGGAGACAAAGCGCGAGTATTGCCATGAGGTAAACGACGACGCTCTCCGTGCAGACGTTCATGACAAATGCTACGCCAAGGCATACGAAATAGCAAAGGCAGGAAGCGCCGACAAGCAGTGGCGCAACGAGTCGTTTAAGGCTATCCGCGACGAATATATCGAGAATCTCCCGGAGATGACAGAAGAGCAGCTCGCCAACTATACAGAGGAGCAGCGCATCGCAATGGTGAAGCGCTACTACCATGATGTAGAGAAAGAGGCAATGCGCCGTTGCGTGCTTGACGAAGGAATCCGTCTCGATGGCCGCAAGACAACAGAAATACGTCCTATCTGGATTGAGACTGACTATATACCGGGACCTCACGGATCAGCAATCTTCACCCGTGGAGAGACTCAGGCACTCGTGACTGCTACTCTCGGAACTACACTCGACGAAAAGATCGTAGACGACGTGCTTAACCAGAGCAAGGAGCGTTTCCTCCTCCACTATAACTTCCCTCCATTCTCTACCGGCGAAGCTAAGGCACAGCGTGGCGTAGGACGTCGCGAAATCGGTCACGGCAATCTTGCCCACAGAGCGTTGAAGCGCATGTTCCCCGACAACTTCCCATACACTTGCCGCATTGTCAGCGACATCCTTGAGTCGAACGGAAGTTCTTCCATGGCTACTGTCTGTGGCGGCACACTCGCCCTTCTTGATGCAGGCGTGAAGATGAAGCGTCCGGTAGCCGGCGTAGCAATGGGTCTAATCTCCGATCCGGGTGCAGTCAAATATGCAGTGCTTTCTGACATTCTCGGCGACGAGGATCATCTCGGAGACATGGACTTCAAGGTGACCGGTACTGAAAACGGCATCACAGCCACACAGATGGATATCAAATGTGACGGTCTCAGCTATGAGATTCTTGCTAAGGCACTCGATCAGGCACGTCAGGGACGTCTTCATATCCTCGGCAAGATTGCAGAGGCTATTCCGGAACCACGCGAAGATTACAAGCCACACGTACCACGCCTTGTGACACTCGAAATTCCAAAGGATATGATTGGAGCAGTAATCGGACCGCAAGGTAAGATCATCCAAGGAATCCAGGAAGAGACCGGAGCTACAATCTCAATAGAAGAGGATGAAAAGCTCGGTATCGGTAAGGTCGAGATCGCTTCAAAGGATAAAGAAAGCATCGATGCAGCAGTAGCCAAGATCAAGGCTATCGTAGCAATGCCTGAAGAGGGAGAGACTTACGAAGGTAAGGTTCGCTCTATCCTCGACTTCGGTGCCTTTGTAGAGTTCATGCCTGGACGCGACGGACTTCTTCACATCAGCGAGATCTCTTGGGACCGCCTTGAAAACATGGAGGCATCCGGTCTGAAGGAAGGCGACACAATAAAGGTGAAACTTATCGAGATCGACAAGAAGACCGGCAAGTATCGTCTGTCAATGCGTGCGTTGACTGAGAAGCCGGAAGGCTACGTAGAGCGTGAAGCTCGCCCGAGAGGGGAAAGAGGTGATCGCCCGAGACGTGACAACAACGACCGTCCAAGACGCGACAATAACGATCGTCCGAGACGCGATTTCAATGACCGCGGGCCACGCGGACCACGTCGTGATGACAATAACGATCGCGGACCACGCGGACCAAGACAATAAAAAAAAATAGCCATCCTAAAAAGGATGGCTATTTTTTTGAGTATTAAGTATTGAACATTAAACAGGGAGATATTTTTTGAGTATTAAGTATTGAACATTAAACAGGGAGAGATTTTTTTGAACATTAAGTATTGAACATTAAACAGGGAGAGATTTTTTTGAACATTAAGTATTGAACATTAAACAGGGAGATATTTTTTTGAACATTAAGTATTGAACATTAAACAGGGAGAGATTTTTTTGAACATTAAGTATTGAACATTAAACAGG
>JAIDTL010000091.1:4021-37606 GCA_029060725.1 Muribaculaceae bacterium
TTTTGAACATTAAGTATTGAACATTAAACAGGGAGAGATTTTTTTGAACATTAAGTATTGAACATTAAACAGGGAGAGATTTTTTTGAACATTAAGTATTGAACATTAAACAGGGAGATATTTTTTTGAACATTAAGTATTGAACATTAAACAGGGAGAAAAAATATCAGAAACGGATGCCTCCTGAGAGGACTACGCTTTCTACCGTGCTGAAAAGAGACGTGCGATTTGAGCGATACCAATTGCCTCTCACTCTACCCTGGAGTCCGGCAAACCAGTTGCCGTTGTTGTATGTAAATGAGGTCATAGCACGTCCACTTACAGAAAGAAGTTTTGCACTTCCGTCGTAGGAATCCTCATAGCAGTGGTTGAAGCCAAGACCCGGAATTACGGTGATATTATAGAGCCAATGGCTTCCCATCACACAATTATATCCATAGCCAAAAAGCAAGTTATAGTCGTTATAATGGAAACGATAATGAGTTTCATCAAACGACATATATGGCTTTAATTCATCCGAAAGTTTTTCAAAGTTAAACTCAATATTTTGATTGCAGTAAGCGAGCCCCACCATGAAGCATCCCTGACTTTTAAGTTGCAGTTTTGAAAAGTTATACGCGGCTCCCTGAGAATATTTATATCCATTTAAGAAATAATAACCATCCAATCCAAAAGTGGACATCGACACTCCAGAGAATGGCTCGCTGAAATGCTTGTGGTCGTTGTAGTTTCCAAATGTACGAATATAGGTGCCACCATTTTTATAATAGTAGCCGTCGACACTGAATCTTGCACAGTTGAATCCGAACTCCTGCTTCCTATAGTTGATGGGACCTCCACTGATCAAATGAGAAATATCAAGAGAATATGTATAGCTGACTGCCATATATTGCAATGATGCGCCGGCAAGGATATGAGGATTTCCACTCATGAGAGAACGGAACTTATTGGCAAAATGAAGATAATACGATTCGTTCCAGTTATCGTTGATAAGTCGAGCGCGCCATTTTTTTCCCGTACCAACTACATATTCATGGTCGGTAGAACTAAACACTCTATCGCCCCAATTATAGACTTTGACGCAGAAGCCCAGGAACTTTGGCCATTGCACAGTAGAGTCGGACATGCTAAGTTGTCCTTTCCAAAGAAGATGCCACCAATTTCTATTGGTATCTACTGTGTCTGTACGTTGTGGCACATTCCAATTCGCAAGTTCGGGAGCTACCGGAATTACAGAATCAATAACGGGGACCTCCACTACATCGACAGGAGCCCAACGGAGCTCATCAGGCAATCTCTCACCCTTAGATGTAAAGACCGTCAATGTCAAGAATAAGAGATATAGAATCAGTTGAAATGGAATATTAAGTCTTGCGCAGCGCATGGCTCTTAGCAATTGTAGATAAAGTTTATAACAATCTTTTACTTAGGACTTTGAGTTGTCAATAAATACCCCGGCGGTCAAGTTCGCGCTTGTATCTGCGGGCATTAGCCTGATGCTCCTGATATGTAGCGGCAAAATTATGATAGCCTGAGAAATCTTCTTTGGCACACATGAAGATATAATCATGGGGAGTACTGTCCAAAATAGCATCTATAGTCTCAATGGAAGTGGTGCGGATTGGACCCGGAGGAAGACCGGGATAGAGATACGTATTATATCTGCCAGGCACTTCACGAGGCTTGACAATACGCTTGACAGTGAAGTCGCCACCGGCATATCTTACCGTAGGATCTGCTTCCAATTTCATTCCTCGTTGCAGACGATTGATATAAAGGCGACCGATAGCTCCTTTCTCATCAAGCTTATTTGACTCCTCATCAACGATAGAAGCCAATATCATCACTTCTGCCGGAGTCAAGCCAAGAGCCTCTGCTTTTTTCTTCCTTTCAGGGGTCCAGACATCATTATAATGGGCTCCCACTTTTTTGAGCACCTCCCCGGGAGTCGCATCCCAATAGAACTGATATGAATCATTTATAAAAAGAGCAAGGGCTTGCTCGGGAGTGAGTCCATATTCTTTAAGAGTGTTCGGATCTGCCAGGGCGCCAGCCATAGCATCTTGAGAAAAATCAAAACGTGCTGCCACTTTCTCTTCGAGCACCGGAAGAAGACGGAACCCATTTATGGTGATTGTGAGAGGTTCCTGAGGTCCACTCGTCAGTCGACGCATGGCATTAAATGGACTCATTCCGGCTTCTATGAGATATGCACCATGGCGTTTGCTAAGATCTGTGCCACGAAGCTTTACAAGTCGGCTCACCTTTTTTGCATATCCGTCACCCAAATATTTTGACATTGAGTCGCATAGCTGCTCATTGGAAGCACCGGCAGGAATGCGGACAATGGCACTCGAGGGAGCCATCCCGGACAAAAGGAAATACATAATGGCAAAAACGGTCACCGCCAATACCACTAATAAAGATATTAAGATGGCAAGACGCTGTCGCTGTCTACGAGTTTCTTTAGAAGCATTTGATTTTTTCTTCTTTCTATTGTCTGTCATGGCTTAAGTATTAATTTTTGCAGGCTCAACTTGTAATTAGAAGTTTAACTGTTTGCGGCAAATGAATTTATTATATTAGCTATCTCAGCAGCTTCAGCTTCGGTCACATTAGCTATAGGAAGGCTTATACAGCTCTTGGACAGCAATATGGCTTTTGTCTCTTGTTTCGGACCATATTCATCTATATAACATGGTTGAAGGTATGGCGGGTCAGGATAATGGATATCTGTAGGGACTCCGTTTTCTTTTAGATATTCCCTAAGTCGGTCTCTTTCTTCAGGAGAGACACAAATCACATATTGATGCCACACCTGAAGCATATCAGGGAAAATTTTTGGAAGAGTCACGACATCATTCTTTATCCCATCGGCATATACCTTGACAATCCTGTTTCGATGCTCGGTTTCTTCTTTGAGATGACGGAGCTTTACCCGAAGCATTGCTGCCTGGATTTCATCGAGACGGCAATTATAGCCCGTATAGAGATTATGGTAACGGCGGTCTGTACCATAATTCGCGAGAGCCTTTACGGCTTGTGCAAGATCAATATCATTTGTCACTACTGCACCTGCATCACCGAGAGCTCCAATATTCTTTGTGGGATAAAAGCTAAAGGCTGCAGCATCGGCAAGATTGCCTGTGAAATGAACTCCATTAAGCCCTGATTCCGCTGCTTCTGCACCAATAGCCTGAGCATTGTCTTCCACTATAAGCATTCCACATTCATGCATTTTCTTTGCAGCAGAAAGATCCCAACAAGGAGTGCCATATAGATGCGTTATCATGGCACAGCTAATATTCAGAGGGGAAGTTGCACGCTTGTTTTCTTCGAGAATTCGCAAAGCTTCGCTCCAACTGAAATTCATAGTATCCTCATCAGGCTCCACAAATACAGGAATCAACCCAAACTCAGTGATGGGTATAACTGTAGCTATATAAGTGTTGGACGCAACCATCACGCCATCACCTTTGTGAAGACGACCGAGTTCCAGATATGAGCGAATAATCAGTCTCAGTGCATCAAGACCGTTGCTTACTCCTATGGCGAATTTGGCACCACATTGGGCAGCAAGTTCTTCTTCGAAAGCCTTCGTCTGCGTACCATGCAAATAGCAGCCGCTTCTGATTACGTTGGAAGCGGCTTCGATAAGCTCTGAAGAAAAGGGAGCATTAGTCTCTGCAAGATTTAAGAAATTCATGATACTCGTCAAGATCCCTAATATAGTCTTCTTCCTCGTAATGATGGTCGCACAGTGCCAGACATACGGTTCCTGTGGTGAAATCGTGCATTGAATCCCATACACCGGGGGGGATCAGGACTCCTTTGTTGGCACGGTTCATTCGGATTATCATTTCGTCTTCACCATCAGAGAGATGAAGGTCGAAAGAGCCGGATACAGCAATGAGAACGGTAGTATTATCCCGATGTGCATGACCGCCACGTGTCTCGCCACCGGGGACATCATATATGTAGAAGACACGCTTAATGGAAAATGGCACGTGGCAACCTTCCTCAATGAAAGAAAGGTTGCCCCGTGGGTCACATACTTTTGAAAATTCAAATATTCTTACTTTGTCGAGAAGGCGTCCCATCCGTCACTTCTTTTCCTTATTACGTTCGAGACGGTTTTCGAGTGCTACAAGAGCCAAATCGAGAGCTTCTTCGAAGGAATCAGCTGTCTTTGAAGCAAAAATAGAAGCTGATCCGGGTATGATAAGTTCTACACCGGCTTCCTTATTGTTGTTGGTTTCCGGCTTTACGAGGGTATAATTTACGTTTACGCCGCCAATGGCATCAAACCTGCGGACGAGTTTTTCGATTTTCTTATTGGTGAAAGCAGCGAGCTTATCGCTGATGTCGAAGTGGATTGCTTTGATCTTAACGTCCATAGTAAATGAGTTTTAAGGTGGTTTAACATTACCGGAGAGAACTCCCCCACTCCATCATGATGCATCCTCCTTTATCAATATAACGCGAATGGATAACAAAAGTTGTCTATTCTGACAGAGAAAATTCAGAAGCTGCCACGACTTTTTTTCACTTAAGATAATTGCAAATTTAGAATATTTTCCTTAACTTTGTCAAAAATACGAAAAACCCCAAAAAACTAAAACATGAAAACATTTAAATTCTTAGGCCTCTGCGGACTCGCTATTGTCATGGCATCTTGCGGCGGCAATGCTAACAAAGAAAAAGAAGCTGAGGCGCAGGCTGCCAACGAGGCTTTTTATGCAGAGCAACCTGTAGAGAGTGGCGTTTATGATGCTGTTTATTTCGACATCAAGGGGAAAGATAGTCGCAAAGGTCAGTTTGACGGACGCGTGATCTACGCCCTCAGCCCCGAACAATCAGCTGTATTCGTATATGAAAACGGCAATCGCACTAAGATCAAGAATCTTTTGATGCTCGAAAATGGATTTCAAAAAGCAGACAGCATCTTCACTGCTACTGATGCAAAAGGGAATCCTGTGATTGTAGGCAACGACAGCACTAACATGTATGTAAATTATATAGCCAACAGTGACACTGTCACAATCACTTTCAATCCTAAGGCCCGCAACACTTACTCTCCGATAGAGGCTCTCGGAAAGATAAAGGACGAGGCAAGTAAGTAGTTGTGGAGTTGTGATGTTGTGGAGTTGGGGAGTTGGATTAATTCTTAAAAAACTAAACAATTAAACGGCTAAGCGGCTCTCCGGGATATCAGTATGGAGACTTCATAGAGAAGCCATATCGGGAGAGAGACAATCAGCAATGTAAAGGCGTCGGATGTGGGAGTGATTATGGCACAGACCACCAATATCACCAATATGGCATGACGTCTATAACGCTTTAAGAAGCCGGAATCTAAGATTCCGGCTTTTGTCGCTATATACGACAATACCGGCAGTTCACACATAATTCCCATAAAAAGGCAGAGCATTATCAACACACTCATATAAGACTCTAAGGAAATCAAGTTAGTGACTTCTGAAGATACTTGATATGTCCCAAGGAAACGGAATGTGAGTGGAAAAATGATAAAGTAGCTCAATGCTACCCCGACGAGGAACATTAAATAACCGCTTATCAACAAACGAATGGAGTATTTCCTTTCATTTGCATATAAAGCGGGCTTCACAAAACCAAACAGCTGATGAAGTATATATGGGGATGCCACAATAAGGGCGACACAAAAGGCTGTCTTCATGTGGATCATAAACTGTTGTGCAAGACCCGTATTGATCAACTCCACATCGAAATCTTCGACTACATCGAATCCCAATTTTGCTGACAATAGCGACAGCCAACGATAAAGGACAAAATCGGGAGATTTTGGAGCCAATACTATACCGAACACCTCATCTTTGAGGACGAAAGCCACGACTGTCAGCATGAGCAGCACGGCGAGCACTTTAAGAAGCACTCCCCGCAGCACATCAAGATGATCCCAGAATGTCATACCGAGATCATCACATATAGGTTCAGACGATTTATCTATCGCCATGTGTCACTTCTCTACTTTCGTGTCGTTTTTTTTCACTTCTTCCTTATCGTCGTCGTCAAGGCCGGATTCCACCTCCTTCATACCATCTTTGAATGAACGGACCCCTTTACCGAGCCCTTTCATGAGTTCGGGAATTTTCTTTCCACCAAAGAAAAGAAGGACTACGAGAGCTATAACCAATATTTCCGAAATGCCGAGACCGCCAATAAACGTCAAAATCATAATTCTAATTTCTCTATTCTAAATTCTCAATTCTAAATTAATCTTGTGGGATTACTTCCTGCATATAAATAGCATCAAGACTCCAAAGCGCAGCATCGTTTGTGCTGATTGGCGAAGCTTCATGCATAGGGGCAGGGACTTCACTCCCTTCTATCATATTAACGGACATTCTGGGGGCTTCAGTATGTTCGGCAGTAGTCAAAAGATCGTGCCAAGCCTCTTTTGCCATCTCCTTATCGCCACGTTTCCATGCCGAATATGCCTGCAGACGAGAGACTCGGAATTTGTTGCGGAGAATTTCACGTGCTTTCTGCTTATAATGAGTAGCATGTTCGAGCCAAGCATCTTCCCAATCCTTGTCAGGTATTAGTTCCATTAGCTCATTGTTCAATTCGAAACCTCCCATGATTGTCATAAGATGATTGGTGGTCTGCAATGTGGAATCACACTCTGAAGTGATAATACCAGTAGCAGGATCATACCCAAGAGCAAGAGGGCCAGTAAAAAGTCGGCTTGGAAGAGCACAAATGCTATTCATTCCAGCCTTTATCTTATCGCGATAAGATGTATTTCCGGTTCTCTCCCATTCCGTCATCCAATTTCCTGCATACGCCAACCAGTCCGGACCGAAGCGTAGACGAGCAGGTGCGGTGCATGGATATTGCTCACGTGGCTGTGCGAGGCGCATAGGGTCAATCGTATAGAGTTTCTGATCAGAATCGGTCACATCACTCATAAGGTCGCCAAGACGCTCATCAGCCGTAAGATAATACATAATTCTATTAAACCCTGCTTGACTAATGCGAGCTTCTTTCGCCCCACATCCCCAATGGCTGACATTATGGCGACTACCGAGACCTGCATTGGGACCGATATGATACACGTCAACTTCGGAAGCATGACGCGTCATTGCTGTTGCCATACGCCAGAGATCAGGATCGGCAGTACGCAGGAACTGATACCACAGCCATAGATTGCTACCGAGTTCAGTGTTATCCCATGCATAACCACCTACGTCATAACGCCAAGAATGACGCACAGGGTCGTATGCATGCATCACATCGCCATAGTTCCAAAAACCATACCAACGGTTTTCCTCAATCGCGTGCTTATAAAAGTCGGCATAATCGTCAAGACGGTCTTCTACTTCAGCACGAGCCGGAGTGGTTCGGTCAGGCAAGCCCCATATACCGAATGCCTTATGACGTCGGAGATAGTCAGGCGTAGGCAGAAGGACACTTTCAAGACCAGCCGCGGCAGCATTGGCAGCGAAGTTTGCCTTTCCCCTATATCCGGCATCCGGACGGATTGTGATGCTTGAGGTCCTGGCTATTCCGTATGGAGTACTCATGCCTTCCTGCACATCTTCATAACTTGAGTTAAGCCCATGAGGACGGTCATCATAGTGACGCAGATCCATAGGCATGGCATCCGGATTCCATAGCCAGGCTATAACCGTAGCTTTAGGAGAGCGGGCTCCGGCAACTTCGAGTCCGGATGGATAAGACTGCCAGAAATCTTTCATTGAAATGGTCAATCCTCCGGTGACATCACCGGCATATACCGATCCCTGAGCACGATGCCCACCAAAAGTACCGATCCATGGGGAATCGGCAGTGGCTTTCTTTCGTATCGTATAGCCATCGGGACCATTCTGGGAGAGACGGAAACCATCCCACTCTGCCCATTCGTCAATGAGTTTTTGACCGGCTTCATCAAATTCTGCATATTCAAAGACCTTCTCTCCTCTCATCTGCATTTCTTGAACAGAGGGAGTGAATTGCCCTGATGTGGGATTACGTAAGACACGTCTGCCTACAAGAGGTTGGACAGGTTCGCTCCATACACCGTCGTCAGCTGTAGAAAAAGCCACATGACGATTGTATGTACGCTCCCGCATCGGGACATCAAATGCCACACCAAGGGAAGAAATAAAATCTTTATCTTGGTCGCCGTCGAAGATGAATGAATGGGTCATCTTTATCTCAGGACTTGTACCGAATGCGCTTAAGCGTACAGTCCAAGGAAGCCATTCCCGACCATCATCCGAACGATGTACTCCTTTTAGATAAATCACTGCTCGTTCAGTACCGTTACGTTCTATCCCGGAATAAAGGAGACGGCTCTTCATATCTGTAGATTTGACTGATCCAACATCGGGAGAGTCTTTAACAGAGCCTACAAGTCGACCATCCACAGCTGTTTTCACCCCAGCGGTCACAATTGAGTCTATGATATTTTCAATTATTTGGCTTGGAGAAGTGACTTTAGGAATATAAATTTCAGAATTACCTGCTCTCACTACGATTCGATTTCTATCATCCTCTGCAAGCATTTTCTTCTTGTCCTTGATGTTGGATTTCTTTCCTTGTTGACCAATTCGGACTGTGAGATTTTCAGATCCTGCGGGGACAGTGCCTGAGACTGCAGCCCATTTCACGCTGCCGTCGGGCCAAAAAGCCAAAGGCCAACTTTCAGTGGGAATTGTATTGGTGCCGGAAGATATAGCAAGAGGAGTGGATATGGAGACAGCACCAGCATCGAATGGGACACCGAAAGTGACCGGGACATCAGATGTCGGGGCTTTTCCAACCCATGCAAGCGGCACGTCAGTTTCTTGTAGAGGTTCGCAAGTGTAGGAGAAATTGGTCAGACGTGTACGGCTTAGAGTAGTGCGAAAAGCAAACCATCCTTCTGTCAGAGGAGCAGGGTCACGGAAATCTACGATTCGCTCGCCGTCAATAAAATATTGAGTGCGAAGCCCATCGTGGGTAATCTTGATGTGATACCACTTACCGGCTTTTAAGAGATGGTCGGCATCTGTGTATTCCTTTATAATTGCAGGACGATAAGCTTCATCTTGTACCCCTCTCTCATCGCCTGTGTATCGACGGAAGCGAGTGGTGGAGTTATGATTTCCGCCATAGCCGAGATAATATAGTTGGAGAGCGTATGAATTTACAAATTTACCGCCTCTCTTATTAAGATTCTTAAAAGGATCGGGAGCATTAGGGTCTGAAGCCATCCAGAAGCAGTTGAGATCACTGAGACGGTCGTCGGGCCCTTCCATGACAACCTGCGCATCGTATTCTATGACAGTGCGACCACTCATCTTGTCTTTACGCCAGACGCTGAGTCCCTTCGGTGCTACAAATTCAGCGGTATCACCTTGAAAGGTCACCTTACAAGGGCCCTCCGATTCAATCACCCAATACTTCTTAAAGTCTTTTGCATTAAGTCCGGATATAGACTTAGAGGCACCCATGGCGGAGACTACGTGTGTAAGCATGGCCAAAGCCACGAGAAGGTTGATATAGGTTCGTTTCATGTCTGTTTTTTAGGTATGTTTTTGCAAAGATAATAAAAGAATTTGACATATTAAAATTACAAAAAATCATTTGCTGAGAATTTTGTGGTATTTGCATGCGGGGCTTGCTCAAAAAAAGATAGATGTGACGGTTTTTATTATCACAAAGGCGCAAAGGGACAGAGTTTTATCAACGATTAACGATTAACGATCAATTATAGCTTCGCGTCGCAGTTTTGGAAAGCTCGCAATGATTACAGCCTGCTACGCATCGGCCGGAGTATGATCACAAGGAATTGATGCGTCGCAACCAGCCTGATCTAAATTTGGCATTGGCAGGACGCGATTGGCATATATGATTCGTGTAAGCTATCCTTTCTCGTTTGAGAGATTCAAATAATTCTGCAGTATTGCGGGCATTGACGGCATCGAGGGTTTTCTGACCCACTTTGCCGTCTGCTTTTACGCCGAGCAGTTTCTGAGGAAGTGTGATGCCATAACTGCCACTGGTCCATACCCAGTCTACGAGCATTTCGGCGACTCTTTGATCTGCTATCTGATCGGCTTGCCAACGGTCCCAGAACATGGTCTTGAGAATATGGAGCCATTCTTCATAGTTTAGTTTGGAAAGATCGACGATAGAGGGGATGCTACGCCCATTTCTTCGGCAATAGTCCTTGTAGGTTCCTATAGTAACGCCGACAAGTGTTGCCCCTCCCCTATCGGCAGGATCGTTAGCGATTCCTTTCGCTTTAGCTTTAAGAAATAATTGCGCATTGGTAGACTCAGGAGCTTTTACGCCGGTTTCCCAAAAGATTATAAATGGAATTAGTTTTTCGAGTTGAGCCATGTTTTTTAATTGAGAATTGAGAATAAATTTAATTGAGAATTGAGAAAATTTAATTGAGAATTGAGAAAATTTAATTGAGAATTGAGAATTTAGAATTTAGTTTTGGGTGGTTTTGAGGCTTAAGAATGGAGATGGTAGGATTAACGGGGGCGAATGAATCTGATGATAAGGATGATTATTATAATGAAAAGGATGATTTTGAGCCAAGTTGAGGATGATACCGGAATCGTTGCTTCGGCTTTTGTTGCAGATGTCGTTATTTTTGCTGACTTTTCATTTGATGTGGCAGTTAGACTATTGGTGGTAGTGGCAGTAGTTACTGATCGTTCATGAGTGTTTTGGTGGATTAGATATGCAGACTTTAGCCCTTTGATAGAGACTTCTCCAATAGAGTTTATTCGGATTTCACCAGCTCCGTCAGAGAATTCAAGATGGTCTTGGGCAATGCAAGAGGATATGGATTCAGTTTTTTCGATATTGGTAAAGGAACGGACGCTCAGGTCTGTTTGGACTATACACGAGTCATTGGCAGAGTAGTTTGATACTTCTACCGTCTTGTGGCTTCTGCATGCAGAGATAGCAATGACAATAAATAAGATAGAAAATTTCAAATAATTCTTCATAAGGGATTTTTTCTGCAAAGTTACAATGCAGAATAAGCAAGCTTCCCTTATCCTGATAAATTTGGTTCTTCTTCAATTTAGTTGAAAAAACTTTAGGATGGAGAACACGTAGAGGGCCCAGGGGGTGGTGGGAGCGCAGTAAATATTTTTTGCCAACTTGAACTTAAATGTTAGGCTCAGAACTTATCAAAGCGCAAGAACTAGCAGATTATCTCAGAATTAATTAATCTACAATCTTATCTATTATGTCGATGATCAGGGCTCACACAGAGGGCTCACGGAGTTTTTATTCATATAAAATCAGAAATGAGATATATTAATTAATAATGATATCATTCACAAAGGGGCATTGCTTCGCTTGCCCTTGAAGCTCACGGAGACTCTCCTGAATAGCAACCTTAGGTATGACAATATGGGATGGGAGACTTGGATTTATACTTTGATGTTATATTGGCTCGGATCTTCTCAGCACAGATGTTGTCGGGATGAGCACAGAAATCATAAAATTTCAACTAATTTGAAGAAGAACCATAAATTTCACGCAAATTTTTTAACCTGTATCACAAAATGGGACAGTCGGATATTAATTTTGCTGCAGAAGATACCGATAATTCGACTTTCGTAAGAATAATCATCCACTAACTTCAAAGATTCCCCTTTAGTGAATAATATTTCAGGAAAGGGGAATCAAATTTATTGACACATATAGAATTAAAGTTATAACATTGCA
This sequence comes from Muribaculaceae bacterium, assembly GCA_029060725.1. Taxonomy (GTDB): domain Bacteria; phylum Bacteroidota; class Bacteroidia; order Bacteroidales; family Muribaculaceae; genus Lepagella. Next base: position 15,749 of record JAIDTL010000091.1, read on the forward strand.
ATCTTAGTTATACCGTGGAAGTCTATGCAGAAGAAAAAACTGCAAAGAATATTGACTCTCTTTAGAAAGATAATTTTGGAGATATTATTTGAAGACTCGCTTCGCTTAATAACCGTGTTATTGTTTGGTCGGTTCAAATAATATTTGTAAATTTGCACATACATTAGAAATTTGATATAAATATATAAAAATATGGCCAATGATTTTGGAAAGATGGTAGTATCCCAAATAAAGGGGATATTTAGAATACCTTCTTATCAGCGTGGATATAGATGGACGTCAGATGAAATAGTGCGTCTATTGGATGATGTGTACGAACACAAGGAAAACCAAAATTCATATTATCTTCAACCCATAGTTGTAAAAAGGCTCTCCGCTACAAACATTGCAGAAGAAGACTGCGAATATGAATTAATTGACGGACAACAGCGTCTTACAACACTATTCTTAATCATAAGTTCATTAAAAGAGTGGCTTCCAAAGGTGAGTCCAAAATATTCTATTTCTTATGACACTAGAGATTCTAGTTGGGACTATATAAATTCTCTTTTATCTGATACAAAAAAAGCAGAACAAGAAAAAGATAAATATATCGATTTTCGATATTTATATAACGCTTATAAGACAATACAGGAATGGCTAAATAACCAGGAGGATCCTTCAAGTGTTTGCATAGAATTGTATAAACTTCTTTCAGACAAAGTCAAGGTCCTTTGGTATGAAGTAGATAATAACGAAAATGGACATAAGTTATTTAAACGACTTAACATAGGACGTATCCCACTTACAAATGCTGAACTAATAAAGGCTCTTTTCCTCAATAGAAATAGCCTAAAGACGATACGTTCTGATAAAAATTTAAACCAGAACGAAATTGCCTTGCTTTGGGAAAGAATGGAACAAGAGCTCAGAAACCCTGAATTTTGGTCTTTTTTGACAAATGTTGATGCTAATAAATATCCAACACGCATTGAACTGATTGTTGACTTAATGTCTAAAAAGAAAAAGAACGAACGTGATAAATATTTTACTTTCTTCTATTTCAATGATTTAATTACAAAGAATAATAAATCTATTGAAGAACTTTGGGACGATATTTTATTCTATTTTGACACTTTAAAAGTGTGGTTTCAAGATCGTGAATTATATAATCGTGCTGGATGTCTTGTACTATTGGGAGAACGAATTTCTAATTTGATTGAAGAAACAAAACACCTGAAAAAAACTGAGCGTCTATCTACGCTCGAAGAAAAAATACGCAACAGACTTGTTAAGAAAGATGAAATACTTTCGTTAAGATATGGTTCTGATAACACCAAAATCAAGAATGTTCTGATATGGTTTAATATCAAGACTATGGATAATTCCGGAGAACGATTCCCATTTAATCGTTTCAAGGAAGCTCCCGGTTGGAGTCTTGAACATATACACGCTCAAAATTCTGAGGGTTTATATTTTGAGAAAGAACGTCATAATTGGTTGGAAAAACAATTTAACGCATTTGACGCATTACCTCAAACAGCGGAAATAGATGAAATTAAAGAAGATGTTAAAAATGCTATAGCTAAAGAAACTATCGGTGGTGATCTTTTTTCTGACTTATTTAAACGTATTACCTCGCTTTTTTCAGCCAATTTAGCTGATGATGATCTTAATGCCAATATGCATTCAATAAAAAACCTTGCACTTCTTAAAACAGATGCTAACGCGGCTTTAAACAACTCAGTGTTTGAAGTGAAAAGACATGATATTGCTCAACTTGATAAACAAGGCTATTTCATCCCAGTATGTACACGCAATGTATTTACTAAGTATTATTCTCCCGCCGGGGAGAATCAGCCATACCTATGGACTGACAAAGATAGGGATGCATATTATGACGAAATTTTGAATACTGTCTATTCTTAATAATCAGAATATTATGGATAAGAAAACATTTCCAGAACTTTTCTCATTTACAGATGAAAATAAGACCACCAAAGATATTCCTCTTGTCATCCCAATGATACAGAGAGATTACGCTCAAGGAAGGTCTTCAGCAGAAGAAATTAGAAAATCATTTGTCAAAGCTTTATATGATGCATTGTCCAGCAATCAGGAGATTAATCTTGATTTTGTTTATGGATCTTATGAAAATATTGACGATAATAAGGCGTTTATTCCTCTGGATGGACAACAACGTTTGACAACACTTTTTCTTTTATATTGGCTTATAATCAAAAAGGAGAAGATTGAGGATAATGTAAAATTCTTAGAAAGATTTACATATAAAACAAGACATACTACTCGGGCATTCTGTGATTTCTTAACACATAAATTCATTCCTGAGTTTGAACATTCACTTTCTTTTGAAATAAAAGAAGATCCACAATTTATATTATTGTGGGAGAATGATCCTACTGTAAAGGGTATGCTTGTCATGTTGGATGAACTGAATCAAAAGTTTTATGGGAATCACCCTGATTCTAAATATTGGGATCGATTACCCAATATTACATTCTTCTTTGCAGATTTAGATGAACTTGGCATTTCTGATGAAATCTATATAAAAATGAATTCGAGAGGAAAACCGCTGACACCTTTTGAGCACTTTAAGGCTGAGTTAGATAGCATTATTTCAAATGCTGACTTTTCAGAAAAGGTTGACACAGTCTGGACTGACGTTTTCTGGAGAATTCGAGATGAAAACGGAACTCAATTACCTGTAGTGGATGATGCTTTCTTGCGGTATGTCCATTTTGTCGCAAATATTATCTGCTTAAAAGAATCCGGTCTTGAAGCCCCGGCAGATCATTTTGAAATGATAAAAGATGTATTCTTAAAGAAGGAAAATCAGATGCTTCTTGAGAAATCTCTTGATGCTTGGGTAGAACTCGATTCTGATAAGTTCTTTGAAAGTTGGTTTATCGAAAATCAACCATCTGGTAATTCATTCTTGGTCAACATTCATCAGTCAGTCAACCTTCTAAAGAAATTGAGCAAAGGCGAAGAACAGAATATGCGTAATGTACTTCTACTTTGGGGTTGCATCGTTTATATTACTAACAAAGAGTCAATTTCAGAAACGGAGTTCAGAACAAGAATTAGAGTATTACGAAACCTGACTTTTAATTCTGAATATGAATTTCGTAAGGAAAGATATACAGCGATTGTTACCGAAACCGAAGAATTGATCCTTTTTGGTACAATTAATCTCGAAACCAATTCCTTCAACCAGCAACAAAAAGTTGAGGAAGCGCAGAAATTAGAGTGGATTAGAAATAACGACGAGAAACATGAACTCATTCTTTCTTCCTTGGAAAACAACAATCTGTTGCTTGGGTCTACCTGTTTAATAGGCACAGACAATTATGATTATTTCGATACCTTCAATAATACTTTCAAAGATTCGTTAAATGAACAGGAATGGATTGAGGTTTCAAAAGCCCTATTGACATACGGAGATATAGCGTATCGCGAAAATTCTTGGAGGGTACTTGTTCCAGGGAAAAACTCTGGAATATGGAGAAGTTATTTCGGACCTAATACTCACTCAGATTTTAGGAAAAGAGCTACTTCTGCAATTACAGGATTTTTAAAAGATTCAAAAAATGGGCTCAATAGAAAACAAATTGTCGAAAATTGGATCCAGCAACAGGATCATTATGATTGGAGATATTACTTTATTAAATATCCTATCATAATTCAAAAATCTCAGTACGGTAAATATTGGTTCCCAGGAGACAAAAAAGGTTGTCATTTCTACGCCATGCACACACCTTTGAGTACAAGTGGACGTCATTGGGAAGGGATCTTACTCGCTCTTTCTAATGAGAAAGGCTGGTCATTAGGAGATTACGGTAATGGATTAATGCTCGAAGGAACCAATAAGTTTTTGATCAATGAACGTCACCAATCAGAGATTAAAGAATCAGAAGATGAAAATCAAACCAAAATCATTGAAACAATAAATATTGAAAATGATCACGAATATGATTTAGTAGACCGAGTAGAGTTTCTTAGACTTATTTTAAGAAAATATAGGTAACCAAACGAATACATAATTCTTATAAGCGGTATTTTTTAATAAATAGAATTATGTCCATATCTGTGCTAAAAAACACAATATGGACATTTCTTTTGACGACTTATATGTTAATTCCTATGGTTAATTTGTCTTTTTTAAATAATATTGCATAAAACGCATCATGCTTCGAAGTTTCTTTTTGGGAAGTACTTCTTTGATGTAGAAATAATTCTTTTTAATGATTATCCTCAATAAACCCCAACTGATAATCAGAGGCTTAGAATATACAATATATTTAAGACCCTGATTATCAGTTGTTTTATTGCTTAAAAATTTGGTTTTCTCGATTATTTTTTGTATTTTTGCATATAATTAATTCTGAGAGACCATGAATCTGATAGAGTTCAACAGACACTTCCCCAACGAGGAGGCTTGCAAGGAGCATCTGAAAGCCTTGCGTGAGCGCAATGGCATAACTTGCCCCAAGTGTGGATGCACCCACCATTATTGGAAAGGGTATCGCAATCAATGGCAATGCTCACGTTGTGGACATCGCACTTCACTTACAAGTGGTACTGTTATGCATGGCACTAAACTGCCATTGCTCTATTGGTTCATTGCGATACATCTGCTTACATCTACCAAGACCACCTTCTCAGCGTCAGAACTGCAGAGGCAATTGGGACACAAGAGATATCAGCCCATTTGGGAACTGCTTCACAAGTTGAGGACAATCATGGGGCAGAGGGATGCTCAATATACCCTCAGTGGTGAGATAGAACTTGACGAGGGATTCTTCACAGTGGATTCAGAGGAGTACGATGCCAATGCCCCAAGGCATAGGGGAAGAGGCTCTGAGGCGAAAGCCAAAGTGCTTGTGATGGCAGAGAGCAAGCAAGAGGAGCATCCAACGAGAAGGGATGTCACTCGCTCAGTAGGTCACATCAAGATGCAAGTAATACCTAATCTGAGGGCAGAGACCATAGATGAGGTGGTGATGGACTCCATGGAGCAAGAATCCATAGTTACAACAGATGGCTCTACATCATATACGAATTTTACAGATATGGTTGAGGAGCATCATGCCCAAGTGATACCACCAAGGGAGGTAGGCAAGGTCTTGCCATGGGTACATATAGTTATAAGCAACGCCAAGAGGCAGTTGCTAGATGTGTTCCACAGCGTGGATGTAGAGTTCTTGCAGAGTTACTTGGATGAATTCTGCTATAGGTTCAATAGAAGGTACTGTGACTGTTTTGAGAGGTTGATGTTTGCGAGCGTGACGTATCAGAACACGTTTATGCATAGGACGTATGAGAAGAATGTGGCGTAAAGTAATGTAATTTTATAACTTAAAGATATTTATTGATATGAGATTTATTAATGAGGAAGATTTAAATGAAGAGTCTTTTGCAAGATTTTGCGAAGAGATATCAGAAATAAGAAGAACTGCTAAAAAGAGACATAATCTTTTAGCAGAACAACCTATGCCTAAATTTAATACTGTAGAAGAGGCAAGAAAATATTTTGAGTCTACTCCTTTTGAAGAATGGGAAAATAAGGTGAAAGAGAAATATGGATTTTAATGGTTGATTTATCTAAAGATGCAGAGTCAATATTAAATAGTTATCTTGTAAAATATGCAGGATATAGAACAAATGGGGAAAAAGGAATAAGTGCTTTTCAGAATTGGTACTATCAAGTCAGCAACTATATTATTAATCTTGATAAGATTGATATTAATGATGGGTACAACTTATCATATCAGATACCATATTGGGGGTCTGTAATATTCACTAAAGTAACTCTTCCTTATGATACATTTATTTTAGTAACAGATTTTAAATTCAACGAGGCAAACTTTTTTCAATTCATAAGATATCATAGATATAGTAGAAATGGACAGCCTATAGTAGTTGGGAATTTAAACTATAACTATAAACTTATAACGAATCAAGGGAGTAGGCTCTATGGGATAATGACTCCATATGACGAAATTCTAATAAGACCTTATTATGACAGAATAATTCCATTTCATCATTGTTCAGAGAACTATAATAGAATGCATGCGATTGGAATTAAAAATGGAAGATGCTTTGCTATATATTTTGATGGAAATACTGAAGTACTATCAATGAATGCATCAGAATTAAGCACGATTGGTTGTAGGCACTTCCATAATTTAGGGGAATCAAAGAAAAAAAGTATAAGACTTACAGAGGCTCAGTTCAAGAGGATGTTGACTGAGTGTATCACTAAAATAATAAATGAAATTGCTTAAAAGACTTGTTTTTCATAATATTCCCTGTATATTTTAGATGAAAGCAAAAAAAGAGAGACAGTGAGGTCTTGACTATGGGATTATACTAATCCCATTCTTGACATTAAGTCAAGTACGGCTAAACGCCATTCTTCAGTGAATAACATTCACTAAAAATTTTTATGACATTCTTCAGTGTCAGCCAAGTCAAGACCTCTAAATCACTCTTACTATTCATCATCTGACACCGCAAAGATGGTAAATAAAGTGAAACTGTCTCTCTTGAAAAATAAATTATTCTTCATAATTTATTACAGAGGGGTTTAATATCCTCTGTAACGTAAAATTACAAAAAACATCTGAGAGAGCCAAATTTTCTCAGATGTTTTATTTATTATTAACAATTCATTGGGGTTTATTGAGGATAATCATATTCTTTTTTTATGAGCTGTATCACGAAATGCGTCACCTTAGCTATAATTTTGCAGAAAATAAGACTCAATATAAATGAAAAAGATACACTCACCGGATGGTATCGCTGATTAGACGAGCACTAATTGTGTATCTTTGATATAAATTATAAAATTAATCGAATATGAAAACAATTGAAGGATATGACGTGAAGATATTCACGGACAATATCGAAGATACGGCATTGGAGCAGATCAAACAACTGCTTTCGATTGATGTGTTCTCTGACAAGAAGATACGGATCATGCCGGATGTTCACGCCGGAGCGGGATGCGTTATCGGCTTCACCGGTGACCTTGGTGACAAGGTGATTCCCAACATCGTAGGAGTAGATATAGGGTGTGGTATGCGTGTACTTAATCTCGGTAAACTCTCAGACATTGACTATCATGCTTTTCACGATCATATACATGGAAATATTCCTTCTGGAAAGATTGTGAGGGAGGATCGTTTCGGATTCAAGCCACTTGTAGGTGAGGAAATGGACATATACCGTGAAGCGAAGCAATTGGTGACTGAACTATATTGCTATCGAGAACTGAAAGATTCCGGACGTATCAACAAGGCTATCGGTTCGCTCGGAGGTGGCAATCATTTTATAGAACTTGATAAGGATGAGGAGGGGAATGTATATCTCGTTATTCATACCGGTTCGCGCAACCTTGGCAAGCAGGTGGCAGAAATCTATCAAGCAAAAGCCATCAAGCATCTTACTGAAGGGGCAGATGAATTTGAAGAGACTATCAGACGCACGATCGAAGAATATAAGGCAGCCGGACGACGGTCAGAACTTCAGGATGTAATCAAAAAGATGCGAAAAGAGCATCAAAAGGCCGAGCCATCTCTTCCTGCTGATCTCTGTTATGTCGAAGGAGAACAGCGAGAACAGTATCTTCACGATATGCGCCTTTGCCAGCGTTGGGCTATACTTAATCGTAAGCTCATATCACTCTTACTTTTGCGTTTCTTCCCGGAAACGCATGTAATAGAGGAATTTGAATCTATCCACAATTATATCAGCGATGATAACATAATCAGGAAAGGTTCGATATCTGCTGCCGATGGTGAGCGATGCATCATTCCCCTGAATATGCGCGATGGCTCATTGCTATGCACTGGTAAAGGAAACAAAGATTGGAACTGTTCAGCCCCTCATGGTGCAGGTCGAGTATTGAGCCGCACTCAGGCATACGAGAAAATCACAATGGAAGACTTCGAGGAATCAATGAAGGGTATCTATTCCGAGTCGGTCAATGATTTCACACGCGACGAGTCTCCCATGGTCTATAAGTCGGCGGAAGAGATTATAGCCAATATAGGAGACACCGTAAACATTGATTCAATCATACGCCCTATCTTTAATTTCAAGGCTTCTAAATGAAAATTATTAATTCCTCTTCTTTGAATTGAAATTCATTGAAGAGGAATTTTTTCAGTCAGCAATAAACGTACTTGCATAGAAGTTGTTTAAACTTATTTACGAATTCAAAAAAACAATATAAAATATTAAAAATAAGATTCTTTTTATTAATCTTCCGCCATCTTTTCGGCGTATTTTCCTTCATTCATCAGTCACGATGCCCGCATCGCTCCTTCTTCATAAAGAAAAATCCGCTCGAAAACCTGACGAAATCTTAATAAAAAAATAAGTTTAAACAACTTCATATCTAAAAATCATCAAAGCAGCTTCAGGGCTATGGCGGCGCAGGCTTCTGCGTCGGCGAGGGCGTGGTGGTGGTTGGCGAGGTCGTAGCCGCAGGCGGCAGCCACTACGTGAAGCTGGTGGCAGGGTAGCTTAAGGGTGCGTCGGGAGGCGGCAAGAGTGCAATAAAACTCATAACCCGGATAGTCCATATCGTATTCATCAAATACAGCCTTTAGACAACTTTCGTCAAAGGGACGGTTGTGTGCCACAAGGGGCAAGCCTTTTATTTTGTCTGCCACTTGTGCCCAGACATCGGGGAATTTCAAAGCAGAATCAGTGTCCTTCCTGGTGAGGCCATGCACTTCTGTAGTCCAGTAAGTATAGTAATTTGGTGATGGCTTAATCAAACTGTAGAATTTATCTACGATCTCACCGTCTCTAACTATAACGATACCGACACTGCATACGCTTGAACGTCTGCCATTGGCTGTCTCAAAATCTATTGCTGCAAAATCTCTCATTATCAATCATTCTTATATAGGTTATACATATCATTAATCCACCCTTTCATAGTCTTGCGCAAATGAGGAGGGTGCAAGACTTCAACCATCGACCCGACCTGAAGAAGCTTCATGACAAAATCATACGTCGGGGCAAGGAAAAGCTCGAAATCGGCGTATTCACCGCTATCTTCTATCAATCTCTGACTGTGATGGAGAGGCAATGACATCAGGTAGTGTTTGTGGATCTCGTTTGCACGTATCACAATTTTTTCGGGTTTCTCGCCGGTGCCAATGACGATTCCGTATGAGGACGAAAAATAATCCTCTGCATCGAAATCTTTGGGCAACTTATAAGTAGTGCCTGACAATTCAACGCTCTCAATACGATCCAGTCCGTAAAGACGCTCATCATCATATCGAATGTTATGTGCAAGAACGTACCAACGGTTTTCAAACAGTTTAACACAATATGGTTCTATCGGGAATGTGTAGCTATGAGATTTCTTGAACGGCCGGTAAGTGATATTTACCGTCAGGTTTTCCTTCATTGCATTGAGTATCATGGTGAGATGTTCTCTCCCCGAGGGTATTTCCTCAACCAAGATACGTCCTTTTAGGGAAAGATTCTCACCGATTACATTTCCTACAGCAAAAGAATCGAGCATCCATTTCTTTAGTTTATCTTCATCTATATCTTCAGGATTCGCAATAAAATAGAGATACCCTCCCACTTTCTGGCAGTCGATTATTATACCGAATTGCTCGAATATAGCATCACGCCAGCGATTGAAAGTGGCCCGGTGAAGTGGACGGCAGTCGCTTAATTCTTTGTGACGCTCCCATTTCTCAGAAAGATCCTTGTGAGAAATCTTTCCGGCACGTCGGATAGTGTCGATAAGCCAGGTATATTTCTGCAGTTGGTTCATATTCCATAAATTTTTCTGCAAAGTTAATGAAAAGCTGTCACATTTTGCGATACAACCTACGTTTTTTTCGTCATTGGTCGATTATGGAATATCTGAACACAGAAATGTCACCCTTTAGGGGAAAGTTTTCTTAAATTTTTTGGTTCTTCTTCAATTTAGTTGAAAAAACTTTCGGATGTAGATCACACAGATGAGATGGTGCAGGAATGGAGAGAGAGCTGGCAATATCTTTTGCCAACTTGAACTTAAATGTTAGGCTCAGAACTTATCAAAGCGCAAGAACCGGCAGATTTTCACAGATTTAATTATTCTACAATCTTATCTATTATGTCGAGGATTAGGGCTCACACAGAGGGCACACGGAGTTTATACTCTTATGTTCAGAAATGAGATATTTTAATTAATAATGATATCATTCACAAAGGGGCATTGCTTCGCTTGCCATTGAAGCTCACGGAGACTCTCCTGAATAGCAACCTTAGGTATGACAATATGGGATGGGAGACTTGGATTTATACTTTGGTGTTATATTGGCTCGGATCTTCTCAGCACAGATGTTGTCGGGATGAGCACAGAAATCATAAAATTCAACTAATTTGAAGAAGAACCAATTCTTTCCCCTTAAGGGTGACAATTCAAATTGAATTAATGGGTAAAATATGTATAAAAGTGACGCCTTTCGGAAATATCATGAAGATTATTTGGTGAATTCAGAAAATTATATTAATTTTGCGACCCAAATCTGAAACAAATGTTAAAAAGGAATTATCATATACTCATCAATAGCCGCATTCAATGTCCGCAGGGCTTTGAATGTATGGTGTATATGTTTGCTCCGACAACAGACATCAATACGCGCAGCGGCAAATTCCGACATTCTTGTTTCAGCATTCAAACTGAATCAGATTAGTTTATACTGAGTGTAATAAACTTCAAGATATAAACGACTGTCGGAAAGAAACTGCCAATCTTTCCGACAGTCGTTTTTTTCATGTCCATACTGGTTTCTACCTTCTCCACCATGATTAGCTTTGGACACATACAAACTCCAACCGCGCTAAAGCGCAAAAAACTAACAACAAACAATGGTAAATTTCAAAAAGTACAGCTCCATCGAAAATGCATTCACCCGAGACTTCATGGAGCGGGTTAAGGCTGAGATACCTGACAACCTTGAGTGGGTGGTGCAGGAGAAGGTGCATGGTGCCAACACCAGCTTTCTCTGTGACGGAAAGACGGTAGAATTCGCAAAGCGTACCTCTGTTTTGAACAACGATGAAAAGTTCTACGACTTCCAGGACATGTTGGAACATTACCGTCCAAAGGTTATGTCACTCTTCAAGAGAATCAAGGAATCACATCCGGAAGTAATATCAATCTCTGTCTTTGGCGAGATGTTTGGCGGAAGATACGCCCATGAGGGAGTTGCCGCAAAGAAAGGGACAACACTAATTCAGAAGGGAGTATACTACACCCCCGGACATGAGTTCTACGGATTCGACATCTATGTCTTCGAAAGCGAGACCGGAAGATACCTTGATATGGATGAGGTCAACGCCCTCTTTGAGGCTGATGGGTTCTTCTACGCAAAGACTCTGCTTAGAGGGACTCTTTCGGAATGCCTGGCATACCCAAATGCTTTTCAAAGTAAAATCTCTCAGTGGTTAGGGCTACCTGATATCTCAGACAATATCTGTGAAGGTATCGTGATTCGTCCAGTTGTACCCCAATATCTTAGAAATGGTTCAAGAGTCCTGATCAAGAGTAAAAATGTTCGTTTCGCTGAAAAGAAGGCTGTAAAGGCTCGCAACAAGGTCTTCTCCGAACCAATTCCACAGAGCGAGGAGCTGAAATTCCTCATAGAGGAGGTAGATACATATATTACTGAGAACCGACTCAACAACGTAATCAGCCATATAGGAGAGGTCTCACTTCCAAAGGATTTTGGTAAAATAATGGGACTCTATTCAAAAGACATACTCGATGATTTCCTGAAGGAATATGGCGGCAAGTATTGTGCACTTGACAAGTGTGAACAAAAGAACTTCAACAAGGCTCTCAACAAGCTATCGACTGACTTCGTCAAGCAGACCTTGATGTCAAGGGCATACCTCCTCAACTGACAGAATCACGTATCAATAGGTTAATTTTGCACCCTTTAGGGGAAACAATTTAAGAAAACTTTCCCCTAAAGGGTGACATTTTTATGAAAGGATACCAGATTTATTAGAAAATTTCATTAAATTTGCATCTGTAAAATAAGCAAGACAATGACAGACTTCAATCTAATCACCTACATGAATGAGGAGTTGCGAAGGACTCCTACTGCCTTTCGTCGCTATATGTACGATCGAATTATATGGGAAGACCGAATGATCGGTCTTGTTGGTCCGCGTGGTGTTGGCAAGTCTACAATGGTGAAGCAGCATATCCTATTACAGCCTGACAAGGATAAATGGCTCTATGTGTCTGCTGATAATTCCTTTTTCTATAATCATACCCTCACCGGACTTGCCGATGAATGGGTGAAGGAAAACGGTCTACATCTTATAATCGACGAAGTCCATAAGTATAAAGGCTGGTCGCGCGAATTGAAGCAGATATATGATACTCATCCCGAACTTCAGGTTATATTTACCGGAAGTTCTATTCTTGACATACATAAGGGTGTAGCTGATTTAAGTCGCAGGGTATTGATGTTCCAGATGCAGGGACTCTCTTTCCGGGAATACCTGAAATTGTCGAAGGATGTTGATTTTCAGGTTTATTCTCTCGATGAGATCCTGCACCATAAAGTTGAACTGCCTCTTGATTTACATCCTCTTCCACTTTTCAGGGAGTATCTTGCCAAAGGGTATTATCCATTCAGTCATCTACCCGGATATGAGCTGCGCCTCCAACAGGTGATGACACAGACCCTTGAGGTCGATATCCCGCAGTATGCAGGAATGAATGTCTCTACATCAAGGAAACTTGCACGACTTCTCGCCATACTGTCTGAATCAGCACCATACAAACCTAATATGGGTAATCTTACAGTTGAGTTAAGTGTGAGCAAGAATGATCTGCCTGACTATCTTGTCTATCTCGAAAAGGCCGGCCTTATTGCTCAGCTTCGCGATGAGACGGGTGAGTTGAGAAGTTTGGGAAAGGTAGAGAAGATATTCATCGACAATTCCAACCTCATGTATGCGCTGAAGGGGCGGAATACCAATATCGGAAGTGTGCGCGAGACTTTCTTCTACAACCAGATGCGTGTCAACAACGACGTTATCGCCGCCAAGAACACTGATTTCCGCATCGAAGATTACATTTTCGAAGTAGGAGGAGCCAAAAAAGGACAGAAGCAATTGGAAAATAATCCAAAAGGCATAGTCGTGCGCGATGACATCGAATTCGGCCATGCCAACATTATCCCACTATGGCACTTCGGACTCAATTACTGAAATCAGACATGCTGCCGCATTCATGTAGACTCAGTAATTCATAAAGTTTTGACAAAATCATCATCCTTTAGGGGAAAGTTTTCTTAAATTCCTTCCCCTAAAGGGTGACAACGCATAGATCCATCCTCTTGCCTCGTCCTTCAGCATGCATTCTCACGGCTATGTATCTCCGATAATGTCAGCAATAAAAGAATCCGTAAAGATGCCTTTTCGCTGAGCAACAGACATAAGAGCTGAATAGATTCGCCAGAATTCGGGACCATGAGCACGTTCCTTGCGCCTGTTCTTGTTCCTTCTCTTCTCCGTTTCATGGATATGATGAGCATATTCATGGATAGCAATTTCTTCCAATGGACAACATTTATCCCATTTAGAATATACCCGAATTCTACATTTTTCAACTATATAAACTCCCATTCTCGTCTTGGGCTTCTTGTTGATTACGAAAAGCTCAAACGGCTTTTGACATTTATAGATATCTAATAGCAAATTCTTTAAATAACTCGCTGATTTATCACATGTCTTGATCATAATTTATCTTTATGTATCACCTTAGTTTATTAAAAAACACAATAATAAACTGAAGATGTCTCAAATCTTGAATCAGCCTTAATATTTTGCGTTTACTGCGATTATGGTTTATATTACGTCGTTTATCGGCATCAGACAACCATTTCCATGCTTTTACAGAAAGACCCGGATCCTCATAAGGAGACTTAATTTCTCTTTTCAATTCTCTTCTTATTGACTTATCCCTACAATAAGGGAGGTCTATGATCAGTTTAATTTGTTTTGCTCGTAACTTATATTCGTTTGCAGGTAGGGGATTCAAAAGTTCTACCCAAGAGATTGGAATAATTCATTTACCGTCATTCTTTTATTTATGTTTAGCAAGTATGTTGAAGTCTCACGCAGAGGAGCAAAGGGCTCGCTGAGATTTTGTCTTAAGTCTTAAGAGGTCATCACTCGGAAGCAAAGCGGCAGAGGCTCTCTCGCTCCGCTCGCGTACCGATAGTGGGAGACTGAGAAGGTCACTGTCTCGCTTTTAGGTCGTTGCATTCGGTTGGAACCGGGGGTTAGGCGCATCTTATCTTGTTTCGGGCGACGGGTACTTGTTGGGTTAGGCGCAGATCTCTCTCTTCGAGAGATTCGCAAAACGGGCAGATGGGCACAGAAATATTATTTACCGGTCCAAACGCTTTTGGGATCTGAGTTATAGTCGGTCGTAAACTCCACGCTCATTCCTGGAGCGATTTTTCTTTTTCCGTCATTATAGGTCTTGACGGCAGTTGCTTTCCAGACTTGCATAATTTAAGATGTTTTAATGTTCGATGCAAAATTAGCGCATGCGATTGCCAAAATTTGTCAGTGACAGAAAAAATATATCATAAGGATATCGTCTTTTCATACAAACTTATACGATATAACATACAAAAAGAGCTGGCATCGTCTTCCCGACAATGCCATCTCTTTTTTCTTCACCTATGCGTAATTATTTATTAGTGATTTTTACAAAGAATTTAATAATCGATGCTAACGACTCCTCTTCATTTAGTTTGTATTCTATATAATTGTCATATTTGGACTCTCTATTTTTCAGTGCTTCCCTTTCAGACTCATGATTCTCAAGAATCGAGGACTTCCAGTTTTCAATTATACCATCATTTATTATCCTCATCCTATACTTAAAATCTTCCGCACAGAATATATAGATTTCTCTTTTACAGCCAAGCTTCACAACACAACAATTTTCATAGGTTGGATGCTTAATCAGCTTTGATATACTAGACAGTTTTAATATAAGTCTATTTGCTAATTGTTTTCCTAGATCTTTAAGCATCTTGGAAAAGCTGCCATTTTCATCGATTTCTTTTATTTTATTTATTATACAAAGATTTTTATTTAAACTATCATCATCTTTTTGCTTGCCAAACAAGAAATCTCGCAACTTGAGGATTGAAACATGTTTCAAACTTTCGGGCTTCAACGCATTTAATAGTTTTGCATATTGGCTAAGGATTTCTTTTGAATTATCATATTCCGCTGCGCTAATGCAAGGTAAGACCCAATCATTAATTAAAGATTTTCCAGAATTACCATAATCATTTGCAGGAATAATCCTTAATCTGAACTTACCCTCATAATCTTTGTCTAAATGAGGATAATTTCCTAAAGACATCGGCAAATATACTATAGCATCTACAGTATATTCATTACACCCATCCATTTCATCAAAGTATCTTTCCAATTGGCGGGGCATATCATTTGCATCATGAAGTTTATTTTCTATAATAATGCAATGTCTATTTTCGGGAGTTTGGATAAGGAAATCAATTCGCCCTGAATCCGTCCCTTGCAGAAACCTTTCTTTTTCTACGATGGTATTAGAACCATAATATTTTATAGAATCTTCAAGACCAAGCATCTGTAAGAAGATGTTTAGGAACTTATGTTTCTCTCCATGTCCACCTTGAGGATTAAGAAATGCGTACAATATATCTCCGTGAAAATTCTCTCGGAAATAATAATCAGATATAATAGTAAATATGTTAAAACCTGCGGAATCACATTCTTTTGATGCTTTCTCATACTCTTCGATGATACTCTTAAGCTCTGGATTCTCTAAGAAATCAGTCAACTCTTTCGGCAAATCTTTATTAAACAAACTTTCTTCACTCATAAAAAAACATTTAGTGTTAACGATGCAAATTTACGAAACAAAATTCATATAGACAATCGATACGCGCAGTAATTCTATATTTTCAGCCCAATAATTATTGTACCATACTTCATCGAATAATCCGATCAATACTTTTGTGTTCTTTCGTAAAATGTGAAGGTTCTATGTGCCAAAATCATAACTATATCATAAAGCGCCTCTCCGAGGCTACAGAGCTTTTGTCGGGGCAGCCCCGGACTGAAGTCCGGGGTTTTGGCATAATGGCAGCACTCCGAGCTGCAAGTCAAATTCTTAAATACAAATTCTAAAAATGGGACATAATAATCGGAACATCTAACTGAACACCCTATTTATGAGTCTCATCCTGCGACTCGCAGACGATATAGAAACGAATATCTCCTCGACCGTCGGAGTGCCAAAATTTGTCACTGGCAAATAAATTTTCAGAATTTTTAAAATGCATATCCGAATTTTGATTTCTATTGTTATATCATAGCGTCTTTTATTCTTCCAATTATAATCAACACAATTATTTATTATGAAAATTCTTCATCTTTCTGACACCCATGGTTGTCATCATCGTTTGTGTAATCTTCCGGAAGCTGACTTTTTAGTTCATTCAGGTGATTTTACTATGACAGGTACCGAATCGGAGGCACTTGATTTCTTAAACTGGCTCTGTGACTTGCCATATAAACATAAGATTTTTATTTGTGGGAATCATGATGACTGTCTGTATGATGCAAATATTGATGGACTTGACAATAACGTGCATTATCTTTGCAATTCGGGCGTGGAAATAGACGGCATAAAATTTTATGGAGTACCTATGTTTATGAATGATTGCATTACTTCCCGACAAAATTATAACTATGCCAATATTCCAGCCGATACAGATATTCTCATAACCCATTCACCAGCATACGGAATACTTGATTTTGATGATAATACACATTATGGATTGAAAACTTTACTGGAAAGAATCACGACAATAAAGCCCAAGTTTCATTTGTTTGGCCATATACATAGTATGCATGGTATCTCGCAGAAAAATGGCACTTTCTTTTCAAATGGAGCCATCATGAATTCAGATTATACTAATCTCAATATGCCAAACTTGATCGAGATACAATAAACATTTAAATTTTTTTAAAAAATTACTTTTTTCTTGAAGGTGTATCGCCAAATGATACACCCTCGGTCTAATTTTGTACTTGTCAACGTAATATAATCGATATGAGCAAGAAATCAATACAATACCTGAAACAGGCAGCCGGCAAATTGCGTGATGGCAAACTGAAACGATTAGGCACCAAAGAGCTTTCTGAAGCTCTTGAAGGACTCATCGCAACACTTGGTCTTGAGTCAAAAGAAGAGGCAATCATATTCTCGGCACTCTTTGACATGAGTTGCGGTGGCCGCTGCTCCGACCTTGACGATGTCGCAACATACTTCGGAGCTGCCCAGCTTGATGTGATGGAGTATGTGCCTGATCTCAAAAGACTGATACAAAAAGGGTTTGTCACCCAGACAAACCTAAGCGAGTGTCGTCTCGTTCGTCAGAACTTTATGGTGACCAACTATGTGATCGGATGCATTATCGAAAACAAGAGACCTGAGTTTCGCAAAAGCCAGATTCTCGATAAGGAATTCGACCGCTATGACTTCTGCAAATTAGTGGATTCTCAAATCCAAGATAACGACGTGACGGCAGAATCCATGCTACAATTTGTCGATACCATCGAGAATGAGAACTCTTCGATGCCATTGGTGAAAGAGCTTAAGGGAATCATAGACTCTCTTCCTGACCGAGCTCTGTTTTATGAAATATGCCATGACTTTGTCAGCAATGAGCACAATAGACGCTCACATATAGAGGCCACCCTTAAGGATATGTATGAAGCATACGGAGTGAGATTCAAGGTAAAGAAATCTATCATCGAGGGCACCAATCCTTTGATAAAAAAGAATCTTGTAGAAGTAGTAGGTAATAAAGAAGAGACCATTCTTACTGCCAAGGGGCAGAAACTTTTCCTGCAGGAAGACTTCGGTGCGTTCGGTCCGCAGTATTATGGATTGAATCTTTATTCATTTGCTCAGAAAATTAAAGAATACGTCCACAGCAGCGAGCATGACGTCGACAATGCAATGGCAATGTCGCGTTTATCTGAGAAGATAAACCTTTTTGAGGATGCCAATATGGGAAGCATCCCTGAGTTGGCACATATACGTGATGTGATCCCCGAAGCGGACTTACGCGCCCTCTTCTACACCGGGTGCGACGCATGCGCTAACGCCGAAACGCTAAGCCTTTCGAGAGAACTGGGTGAACTTTATCCCATCAAGGAGCGGAATCAGGCAATAAAGGAGTTTAAGGAGGAATCTCACAAACTCCAGCGCCTGGACCTTATGGAGATGGTGACCAACTCCTCTTTATTCGGTGAATACACTGCGCTCCAACTTACTGACAAGGGTAAAGAGCTTTATTTTGGGGATGACGCTGCCCTCTATATAGAAAAACCTGACACCAAGACCCTCATCAAAGCTACCGACATCAAAGAGAAGCAACTCTTTTTCGCTCCAGCAGAAGCTGAATATCTTAATATGGTAGGCAATTCGCTCAAAGAGGAAAACTATTCCGTGCTTGCAAAGCGACTTGAAGACAAGGGTCTGCCTAAAGGTATAGCAGTGCTTCTTTACGGCGCTCCCGGTACCGGCAAAACCGAATCAGTAATGCAATGGGCTCGCTCCACGGGTCGCGATATCATACATGTTGATATTTCGGCTTCCAAGAGCATGTGGTATGGTGAAAGCGAGAAGATCATCAAAGAGATTTTCACTCGCTACAAACGACAGTGCAAGCGTACGGCCCTGAAACCGATCCTTCTATTCAATGAGGCGGACGCAATCTTTTCCTCTCGCAAGACAGGTAACAACAGCAGTATAGACCAGACAGAGAATGCCATCCAAAATATAATTTTGGAGGAAATGGAGCAGTTGGACGGCATATTGATTGCCACCACCAACCTTGCGGAAAATCTTGATAAAGCTTTTGAACGCCGTTTCCTATTCAAAATCCGTCTCGATAAACCATCTATCGAGGCTAAGAAGAACATCTGGGTCAGTAAACTTCCATCCCTTAACGAAAGTGAAGCGATGTCGTTAGCAGGACGCTATGATTTCAGTGGCGGAGAAATCGACAATATCGTGAGGAAAGCCCTGTTGTCGGAAATTTTAGAAGGGAAGGAACCATCGTTTGCTGAGCTCGAAAAGCTATGCGCAGAGGAAAAGCTCAGGAGCAATTCCTCTCGCGTAAAAATCGGATTCTAAGCTGATTACTTAAGTTTCGGATTTAGTAATCTATTATCATGTAAATATTTATCTCACGCAAAGGCGCAAAGGGCTCGCTGAGGGCAACAATCAAATATCAACGATCATTACTTCACTCGGAAGCAAAGAGCGCTGAGGCTCGCTCGCTGGCGCTACGCATTGCATGAATGAGGCAGACTCTGATACTTCCTCTCGCGCGTCAGACAACGTAATAGAGCATGCTCCGCATGCGCCCACGCGCGTCAATACTTTCTTAAGAGATGGATCTAATTTGATATAGCGACGTCGCGGATCGCCTGGCTTCGCCGGCTGTGCCGCTGACGCTGGCGGATTTTCGCGGATCTTTCTAATTTTCTTAGCTTTAGGTGTGCTTCCGGGCTTCGGGCGTACGCTCACGGATGAAAGCTGGGCATCGCTACGCTCGCCATTGCGGATCCCCTGCTTCAGAGAAAATCCGCAATAGCCGGCGACGCCAAGGCTCAGCCTTGATCAGCGAGCGAATGCCCGAAGCACGGGCACTTAATTCTACCTCGGAGAGGTTTTCCTAAATTGCTTAACCCCAGGTTTTAGCCTGTGGGGATCCGCGGGGATCCGCCGCCATCGGCGAAATAAGCGAGCGAAGCGACAGCGATCCGCGTTGTGAACATCATCTTAAAAGATCTAATAGCAATGACATTTTGGGAGGTGACAGCTTGCAGGTTACCATTGGACGCGGGGGGACGCATGCGGAGCATGCTTTATTACGTTGTTTGACGCGGGGGGGCGCATGCGGAGCATGCTCTATTACGTTGATTGACGCGGGGGGACGCACTCGGAGAGTGCTAACTACTCTGTCTGACTCGGTGGGACGCATGCGGAAATTGTGTGATCATAAACATGCGTTTAGTGTAAATCCGAAAGTTGAGCTGATTAGTATTCGCTTGGGGGTTGACGTTGGGGGCAACCGCGGATGAGGCATTTACGGGCTTCGGCTTCTGCAAGCCGGAGCTCGGCTTCGTGGCATTGATGGATTTCGCCAATGCGGAGGGTCTGCTCTTTGCGGAGCTCGGCATAGATGGCGTCGATTTTGGCATCGCGCTCCGCCAGTCGTTTTTCAAGCCAATCAATTTGGGATCGAGTCACTTGGTTTTCTGTGGCTTTGACATCAGCTTCTTCTTTTCGTCGGTCAATTTTTCTGTTTTGCCACCATTTTCCGATTTCGACAAGTCCTTGTATGCCACCAACTGTTCCAATGAGAGTGAGGATATCTGAAATATTCATAAACTATTTTTTCTGCAAAATTACTTCGCAAAATCACCTAATATCCCTTATTGCACAAAATTTGGTTCTTCTTCAATATAGTATCAAGTTTATGTATAATGTAACTCCGACAATAGAAATTTTATGAATGCTTGATCAGATAATGGGAACACTGGTATTATGCGCAGATCTTATAGAAGCTCAGAACTGGCAGATTTTCACAGAATTAATCTCCAAATCTATCTCTTAAGCCTAATATATTAACTTAGAGTTTTGGCTTTGGTTTTTCGAGGGGCACAGATCTTTTCAGCACAGAATCATTTGATTAGGGTAGAGAAAATATAAATTTTCAGCTAAAGTGAAGAAAAAACCAAAATTTGGTGAGGGGCCCGCCTCCTATATACACCAAGAAAATTTTGAATAATTATTGGGGTTTCGTGTTTTTTAGCTAATTTTGCAGACAGATCTACCATAAAAAGATAAAAACAATATGAATATCAAAGGAATTTGTGGGGCAGTGTTGGCATATATTGTAGGAATAGCTCGCGTTGCTGGAGGAGTAATCAGCATTAGTTCATCAACTTCGGCTACTGAGACTTGTGTTGGGGTCGTGCTTATTGCTGTAGGGCTATTTATATGTCTGAGTATGACGATGCTTTTGATAAAGCGATCGATGTCTTGGTTTATGATGCTGGCTCTATCTGTAATCTTATTCTGGCTGGATGGTCTTGTGAATGGATTCCTTCTATACGGACATCCTCAAATGTCAGGACAGATCATCAACCTCTGCTGTGTTATGGCAATATTGATGCTTTCCCGCCAGCTTGCTCAGAAAGGAACTTAAGAATAGAGCATGCTCCGCATGCGCCCACGCGCGTCAATCATACCTGACGATGAATGTTATTATAGAATTTAGGCGCAGAACTCTTCTTTTTCCCCGACGATGGTTGGAACCAGCAGATGTGGGCGCAGAAAGAATATCTAAATTGATATAAATAAATTCTGCGCCCCCTCTGCCAGTTCCAACCATCGTCGGAGCTAATAAAAAGTTCTGTGCCTAAATATCCATATCACGAGTCAAAAGACCCCCCAAAAGTGTAATAATATCCCGTGTGTCCTTCTGTGATTCTAATTCAGGCGTGGTCTTCATTTGATATCTGGATGACTTCCTCCGGAGTCATTCCATATTTCGTCGCAATAACATCTGCCGCGATACCCAGTGACAGCATAAAACGTATGCTGTCTTTCCTCTCTTTAGCACGACCCTCAGCACGGCCCTCAGCCAAGCCTTCTTGTCGACCTTTCTGTTCCCCATCCTGGAATGCACCCCGAATCTGGTTGAGGGTGTCACG
>JAIDTL010000092.1 GCA_029060725.1 Muribaculaceae bacterium
AGAGAAGATAATAGTCTTTACGTTGACAAGACTCAATTTATCGAAAAGATTGTAAGTTCACCCAATAGATATTATTTCCTTGCTCGTCCGCGCCGTTTCGGCAAGAGTCTTTTCCTGTCTTCTCTGCAGTATTTCTTTGAGGGGAGGAGAGAGCTTTTCAAGGGGCTATATATTGACTCGACCGACTGGAATTGGGAGTCATATCCTGTGCTCAGACTTGATCTGAATACAGAAAAGTATGAGGTCTCAGGTCTTCTTGATTCGTTGCTTGACAATATATTCAAAAAATGGGAGAAGGAATACGACATAAATGAAATAGCCGAAACTCTATCTACCCGATTTCAAAATATCATAGCGGCAGCCCATGAAAAGACCGGCCGTCAGGTAGTAATTCTTGTAGACGAATACGACAAACCTCTTGTCGGAAATCTCAATGTAGATGATAACTTTGAGCATTATCGTGCCAAACTTGCCTCTGTTTATTCCAACTTCAAGAGTTCGGCAGAGCATATCCGGCTTGTATTCCTGACCGGTGTGAGCCGCTTCAGCAAACTCAGCGTCTTCTCAGATCTCAACAATATCCGGGATATAACATTTGTAAATGAGTTCTCGGATGTCTGTGGAATCACTGAGAAGGAACTTTTGGAAAATTTTCAGGAGGGAATAAGCTCGTTAGCTGAGAAAAGAAAGATAACGTATGATGAGGCTTGTCGTCTACTGAAAAATCATTATGATGGGTATAGGTTTACAGAGGAGGGAAGTGACATATACAATCCTTGGTCTGTACTCAATGCGATGCAGGACAGGAGTATTTCAAATTACTGGGGACGGTCGGGTAAAGCGACTATAATTGCGGAGGCATTGAAGAATGTGGATGCCGACTTGGAGGAAATATTATCGTCCGTCGTGTCAAGGCATACTCTTGAAGGTCTTGACCTTAAAAGTGCCAACCCCGTGGCATTGCTTTATCAGACCGGCTATATTACTATAAAGGACTATGACTTTGAATCTGACTATGTCACACTCGGTGTCCCAAATCTTGAAGTGCGCCAGTCGCTTTTCGACGACCTGCTTCCATATTATGTCAAGACCCGGCGTGGAACAGCAGATTTAGTGGTGCATAACATCATTATGGATTTGAGAACCGGAAAACCGGAGAAATTCGTAAAGAATCTTGATATTTTCCTGGCTGGAATTCCATACGAGATGAAGATGGAAGATGAAAATAATTTTCATAATGCCCTCTTTATCCTGTTGACACTCATCGGGGTTGAAGTGGAGACGGAAGTTCATACTTCCGATGGTCGCATAGACCTTGTAGTGAAAACTCCGAAATTCATTTATATAATAGAATTAAAATTTGACGGTTCGGCAGAGGAGGCTATGACTCAGATCGGACAGAAGCAATACGCTCTCCCATACGCCAACGACCCTCGCCGTCTCTTCAAAATCGGCCTCAACTTCTCATCCAGGACCCGCCATCTTGATGCTCCGCGAATAGAGGAAATCTCCAAATGAAAGGTTTCTATTATGGATCGCTTCTTGGTCAAGTCAGTGTGAGGGGATTTTCAAAAAAATAATATCAAAAAATAAAGCACTTATGAATAAAACTTGGTTGTCGATTTTTCTTGCTGTAGTCTCTCTTGCAACCGCCCATGCAACCGATTACTTTGTCTCGCCTTATGGGCTTGACTCAAATCCCGGCACCGAAGAATTGCCTTTCTTTAATATAAGTAAGGCTATAGCAAAGGCTAAGGCTGGAACAACAATATATCTTCGTGAAGGTATCTATAAGCCAACAGTCAGCGATATAATGAAGGTCAAGGGTGAAAGCAACGTTTATGACTGTGTATATTTCCTATCAGCCAATGGCACTTCACAAAATCCTATAACCATAACCGGCTTTCCGGGGGAGTCCATTGTCATAGATTTATCGGAGATCAAAACAGAGAATCGAATAATGGGATTTGACTTACGTGGCAATTATTGGCATCTTAAAAATTTTGACATCGTAGGTATACAAGTGACTCAAACAGGGCATACTCAAAGCATAAACGTGGGGCTTTTTGGCGGAAGTAACTGCACAATAGAGAATGTCAATATGCATGATGGGATGGGAATCGGGGTGTATGCTACAAAAGGAAGCAACAATCTGGTACTGAATTGTGATGCTTACAATAATTATGATCCGGTTTCGGAAAATGGTAAAGGTGGCAACTGTGATGGATTTGGATTCCATCTCAATAAGACTGAATTCACTGGTAATATATTGCGCGGATGCCGAGCATGGAGAAATAGTGATGATGGTTTTGATCTTATCAATAATTTCGCTCCTGTAGTTATTGAGAAATGCTGGGCATGGGAAAACGGCTATGATGCCAATATGGTTGGTCGCGGAGACGGTACTGGCATAAAGAGTGGAGGATACGGAATGGGCAGTTCACCGAAGGTCCCTGCAGTGATTCCGAGAAATATCATCAGCAATTGTATCGCTTACGCCAATAAAAATCAAGGATTTTATGCCAATCATCATCTTGGAGGACTTGACTTCATCAATAATTCAGCATATAAAAACCGACGGAACTTCAATATGGTAAATAGAAAGTCTGTGGAAGAAAATGTCGATGTCGATGGATATGACCATAATTTGCAAAACAACGTAGCATATTTCCCGACCTCAAGCGGAGCTGACTGCGTAAATATCAATTTTAATTTGAGTATATTATCCAACAATTCTTTCGATGGTTCGTTGACCGTAAGCTCTGCAGATTTCAAAAGCCTTGACGTGGCAGAATTGTTACAGCCACGAAAGGAAGACGGGTCGCTTCCCGATATTGATTTCTTGACGTTAAAGGAAAACTCTCCGGCTTTTCAATGCGGAATGGGTTGGCAATTTGAAGGCAGCAATGTTGTCGCATCTATATTTGACGATTCAATAATAAAAGAAGATATATATTTTGATCTGAATGGAATAAAGATTGACAATCCTGCAAATGGAGTTTTTATCAATAGGGGAAAGAAAGTATTCCTAAAATAAATAGCTCTTTTGTATCTGAAGAAGAGAAACTGGATTCTGTGATTTGCATGGTAAAAAAAAAGAATGTATCTTTGCAATAAAAAGAGGAAATATGGCAGAAACTGTGAAATATCCGATAGGACAGCAAGACTTTAAGACGCTCATAGAAGATGATTGTCTTTACGTTGACAAAACTCAATATATCGACAGGATTGTGAGTTCAACGAGCAGATACTATTTTCTTGCCCGTCCTCGACGTTTCGGCAAGAGTCTTTTCTTGTCATCTCTTCAGTATTTTTTCGAAGGTAAGAAAGAATTATTTAAAGGGCTTTATATTGACTCGACCGACTGGAATTGGGCGGCATATCCAGTGCTCAGACTTGATCTGAATACCAACCGTTATGATGAACCCGGTCTACTTGACACTGTTTTAGACAACCTTTTCAGAGAATGGGAATCCGAATATAAAGTAGTCGGCGAGTCGAAAGACCTGTCTACGAGATTCCGGAATATAATAAAGGCAGCCCATGAAAAGACCGGACGTCAGGTTGTCATTCTTGTAGACGAATACGACAAACCTCTTGTCGGAAATCTCAACGTAGATGATAATTTTGAGCATTACCGTGCCAAACTTGCCTCTGTTTATTCCAACTTCAAGAGTTCAGCAGAGCATATACAGCTTGTCTTCTTGACTGGAGTGAGCCGATTCAGCAAGCTGAGTGTATTCTCTGACCTCAATAATCTAAACGACATAACCTTCGACAATGATTTCGCAGATATCTGTGGGATTACCGAGAAGGAACTCATTGACAATTTCCATGTGGGCATTAAAAAATTCGCTGAGGAGAATGAGATTTCATACCAAGATGCATGCCTGGAACTTAAGCGAAACTATGACGGCTATAGATTTGCCAAAAAAGGTAGCGACATCTACAATCCATGGTCAGTATTAAATTGTCTATCCAAAAGAGAAATATCAAATTACTGGGGAAGAACAGGCAAACCGACTATTATCGCAGAGGCAATGTATCGGTTTGACGAGGATATTGAGAGTCTGCTCAATACCCAATGCGACGAGACAACGCTTCATGGTTTTGATCTCAAGAATGCCTCTCCGTTGGCGATGCTATTTCAGACGGGCTATCTTACAATTAAGGAATATGACAGAGAGACACAGTTGTTCACGCTTGGTGTGCCTAATCGGGAGGTCTCGGAGAGTCTATTCAAAGAACTTCTGCCATATTATGTTAAGGTCAGGAGTGGAGGTGACACTGAGACTATAATGAGAAACATAGTCAACAGCATTCTTCTCGGCCAGCCGGATAAACTTGTCAAGAACATTGATATCTTCCTTGCAAGTATACCATACGATATGAAGATGGATAATGAGAACAATCTCCACAATGCAATCTATATCCTGTTGACGCTAATTGGAATTAAAACTGCAACAGAAGTGCATACTTCAGATGGCCGTATAGACCTTGTAGTGAAAACTTCTAAATTCATTTATATAATAGAATTAAAATTCGACCATTCGGCAGAGCAGGCAATGACTCAGATTGACGAGAAGCAATACACTCTTCCTTACGGCAACGACCCACGCCGTCTCTTCAAAATCGGCCTCAACTTCTCCTCCAAGACCCGCCATCTTGATCCTCCACAAATCGAAGAAGTATCGAAATAAAAATAGAATCGTTAGACATAGAGAGATTCTGATATGAGGATAAATACTGTTAATTTTGCAGAATTGATGAAGATTATGGATTATTCACAAAAATATGCTATCGGACAGCAGGACTTTCGCGAGTTGCGGGAGGACGATTCGTTTTATGTAGACAAGACATATTACGTGGAAAAAATTGCAAAAAGCAAAACCCGTTATTGGTTTCTTGCGCGTCCGCGACGGTTTGGTAAGAGCCTCTTCCTCTCGACACTCCGGTATTTCTACGAGGGTAGGAGAGAACTGTTCCAAGGTCTGTACGTTGACTCCATAGACTGGGATTGGGAGCCATATCCAGTATTAAGACTTGATCTGAATATCAACCGTTATGATGAACTCGGTCTTCTTGACACTGTTTTAGACAATCTTTTCCGAGAATGGGAATCCGAATATAAAGTAGTCAGCGAGTCGAAAGATCTTTCTACGAGATTCCGGAATATAATAAAAGCAGCCCATGAAAAGACTGGACGTCAGGTAGTAATTCTTGTAGACGAATACGACAAACCTCTTGTCGGAAATCTCAATGTAGATGATAACTTTGAGCATTACCGTGCTAAACTTGCATCAATCTACTCCAACTTCAAGAGTTCAGCTGAGCATATACAGCTTGTCTTCTTGACTGGAGTGAGCCGATTTAGCAAGCTAAGTGTGTTCTCCGATCTCAATAATCTTCGTGATATTACATTTACCGATGAGTTCTCGGATATTTGCGGTATAACAGAAAAAGAACTTGAAGATAATTTCAGGATCGGAATTGAAGAGTTTGCTAATTATAATGGAATTACCAAAGAAGAAGCAAGACTGGAACTTAAGAAAAACTATGATGGTTATCGTTTTGCCGTAAATGGCAGTGATATATATAACCCATGGTCCTTACTCAATGCTATGGTTGAGAAAAGAGCTTCCAATTATTGGAGCCGAACAGGCAAACCGACTCTCGTAGCTGAAGCTATGTATAAGTTTGATGAAGACATAGAGAGTCTCCTCAATACACAGTGTGATGAAATCACACTTAATGGTTTTGATCTAAGAAGTGCCTCTCCGGTTCCATTGCTTTTTCAGACCGGCTATCTGACTATAAAAAATTATGACCGAGATACTCGTCTTTTTACACTCGGTGTGCCCAATAAAGAAGTGGCTGATAGTCTTTTCAAAGAACTTCTCCCATTCTATGTCAAGGTTAAAAAGGGAGGAGATTCCGAGACTGTAGTGAGAAATATCGTCAACAGTCTATTGCTCGGTCAGCCCGAAAAACTTGTTAAGAATCTTGATATCTTTTTTGCCGGGATTCCATACGACATGAAAATGGAGGATGAGAACAACCTTCACAA
>JAIDTL010000093.1 GCA_029060725.1 Muribaculaceae bacterium
CAACTGAATAGAGCATCTGACTACGGATCAGAAGGTTACAGGTTTGAATCCTGTGCGAATCACAATTAAAGGCTATCTTCCGATAGCCTTTAATTATTTTATTATGATATTATTATGAGTCGTATTCTATCCCTCGATTGACGAGTCTTTGATAATACATTAGTTTTTTGCAGAAAGAGCCTGCGACAGCTATGCCGATGAAAAAGCTGCACCATGATTTAACTTCTGTTGGATCATTCATTACCGACAGAATACCTACAACAAATGCAGCAATTCCTACAATAGTCAATAATGCCCAAACATTTCTGCTTGCTTTGTTACTTGGTCTCATTTTCAAATGTTTAGGCTTTTAATTGTGCCATTATGCTGTCCATTTTTGTTTTGATTCGATCATTGGCGAGGTTTCCTATGCTTCCAAGATGGGTATGGTTGACTCCGCGGTGAGGCTTATAGGTGCCGTTTTGGACTTCCATACCTATCTTCTTATATGCATCCCTGAAAGGCATTCCTTCGAGTACAAGACGATTGACATCTTCTACAGTGAAGATATAGTCGTATTTGCTGTCTTCAAGGATATTATCTTTCACTCTAATCTCTCCGAGCATATAGGTAGCCATATCAAGACATTCTATCAACTCTGTAGATGCCGGGAAGAGAATGTCTTTCATGAGCTGGAGGTCGCGGTTGTAGCCAAGTGGCAGATTAGCTGTCAGCAATGCAATCTCGTTCTGTATAGACTGGAGCCGGTTGCATTTGCCTCTCATTATCTCAAACACGTCGGGATTTTTCTTATGAGGCATAATGCTTGAGCCGGTGGTGAGCTCATCAGGGAAAGAAACGAAAGCAAAATTATTGCACATCCACATGCAGACATCCATTGCAAGATGTCCTAAAGTAGAAGCCACTGTACCAATGGCTGCAGCCACAGCTCTTTCTGTCTTTCCTCTGCTCATTTGAGCTGCAACTACGTTGTAATGGGGATTTGCGAAATGTAGCAGATCAGTAGTCATTTCTCGGTTGAGAGGGAATGAACTTCCATATCCGGCTGCAGAACCAAGGGGATTTTGATTGGCGATATTGTAAGCAGCTACCACCATGTTCATATCGTCGGTGAGTGCTTCTGCGTATGCTCCAAACCATAATCCGAAAGAAGAGGGCATGGCAACTTGCAGATGTGTATAGCCTGGCATAAGCTTGTCCTTATGTTTTTCTGAAAGCTCAATCAAGCGGTTGAAAAGATTTTGAATACTCTCCGATATATGTTTGAGTTCATCACGGAAAAATAGCTTCAAATCAACAAGCACCTGATCATTGCGGGAGCGGCCGGAATGGATTTTCTTGCCAACATCTCCGAGTCGGTCGGTAAGAAGAAACTCTACTTGAGAATGGACATCTTCGACTCCTTCTTCAATAGTGAATTCTCCATGTTCTATTTCTTCTAAAATTTGCTGAAGAGCCGGCAGAAGCAGGTCAAGCTCTTCTTTGCTGATTAATCCAATAGATTGCAGCATTCGGATGTGAGCCATAGAGCCCTGCACATCATATTTGGCGAGTCTTAGGTCAAGTTCTCGGTCTTGACCAACGGTAAATTTCTCTATAGCTTTGTCCGGCTCGAAGCCTTTATTCCATAGTTTCATATTATCTTAGAGTTTCAATGTCGTTATTAATTTTTTATAAGTGTCAATGGCGTCTGATATTTCAGAAAGACATACATATTCATCAGCAGAATGTGATCTTGAAGATTGTCCGGGTCCCATTTTCAATGAAGGGATTCCGTGCATAAGTGCCATGTCTGACGTAGTGGGAGAGATGAATGTTTCTTTGCCGAGAGCCGTAGCGGCTTCGACAAGAGGATGTGTTTCGTCGATCACAGAAGCGTGAACTCGTGTGGAACGCGGATTCAATTCGCTCCATTTTACACATTTCCTTAGCAGTTCAACGGTCTCTTCATTACTGTAAGCGTCAGTAGTGCGAATATCGGCTACATAGCTGCAAGAATCAGGAACGACATTATGTTGCGTTCCGCAATTGATCATTGTCACGCTTACTTTGATGGGTCCTAAAACATCGCTGATCTTTTCAGGCACAAAATTCCTCAGACGATTTATGTCTTCTATTGCCCTATAGAGAGCATTGATTCCTTCATTTCGCGCTGCATGTCCAGCTTTTCCTTTAGCTACGCAATCGAGCACTAAAAGACCGCGTTCGGCTATTGCCGCTTGCATGCCGGTAGGTTCTCCTACGAGCACCATATCGGGCGTCAGACCATTATCAGCAAGATGAGGTAGGAATGCTCTCATACCAAGTTCACCCATCACTTCTTCTGCTGCAGTGATGGCAAGAAGTAGATTAACCGGTAGGTCTTGATTATCCTTCAGAGCAAGAAACGCCATAGCAAGGGCAATTCCGGATGCTCCTGCATCATTGCT
>JAIDTL010000094.1 GCA_029060725.1 Muribaculaceae bacterium
CCTTTTAAGTTTTAGCTCTAAGTAGTTGAAATTTAATTAAGTATATGGAGTGATGGGTTGATCCCCTCCATCTCCACAAAAATAAACCTCATACTATCAAATAGTTATGAGGTTTATTTTATATAAATTAAGTTAGAAAATGCAGAGATGTATTCAATCGGGCTGCTGACCGTCGTGAGGCAGCCATTTGCAATCAGTAATCTCCATGTCGGTGAATTCGGCTGTAAAAGATGAATCTTCAGGACTGCATGCATAGATACCAAAGCGGATTGTGTCAGTAGCTGCTTGCAAATGGCATATACGCATTTGCTGGAATGTGACTCCGTCGGCGCTACATTCAATTCTGAAATCATCGTTACGTCGACTCAACCGATACCACATGGTCTTTATGGATGCCGGAATCTCAGTAGTAGCCCAATCAGAATATCCATTATTAGTGACTACACTTCCCAGATGTTGGAATTCTTCGTTTTCGTATTCTATCGAACCTTTGATCCAGTTTTCACTGTCAAGATAAACAACGATTCCACATTGGTCGAAACGGTGCTTGCTCTCTTCAAAATTCGTTTTGACAACAAATGAAAAGAATTTATCATCAGTCTCCATTTGCAATACGGGGGCATTGTCATTTTGAAAATGATAATATGTACGTTGCCATAAATCAGTCTTGGGAGCAGTTGTGATTTTGATTGTATCGTCAGCGATAATGTAGTCTTTAGGCTGACGAGTCCATTTAAAATTATTTACGTCGAATTGCATCACAGTTTCAGTTGTATTATTCTGCGTCAGTTCAGTCTTCTTATCGGCTTCTTTTGAACATGAAGACAATAATAAAATGATAGCGCTTATATAGACAATCTTTTTCACGGTATATTTAATTATTATTTGACTCTGCAAAATTAATAAACTTTATTCAATCATCATCATTCATGACAAATAAAAATCAAGGATATCTTGAAAAGTTTAGAAAGGAATCATAATATTAATAAGAAGGAGTTCTAACTTTTGGGGGCTTGGAAAGAGCTCGAATAGCCGTCGTTGTGGCCAGGATGTCCTTGCGTAATCTGGGAGGCGAGCTTGAGTACCGGCATCCCGGGACTTAGGTTGATATTATCAATTGCTTTCATAAGTAAAGTACGCGACGTTTTTTCCCTTATAGATTCTTGAGAATCAAAGAGGGAGGGGAGTACTGATTGTTTCGGAACTATCTCTCCAAGCCATACAGCCGCTCTTTTGAAAGCTATATTCGGAATATAAATCCTTTCGAGTATGGATATTGCAGCGTTGGAGATAACTACGGTGTCGTCTGTCGGCTCATCAAACTTAAGAAATCCTTCCGGGCGCGCCATACCTCTTTCTTGATGAAATCGATTGGTCTGAAGCATTGCTCCTACTATCTTGCATGCTCCTCCCATAGCTCTCAACTTTTTACTGCAATCCGCTGCATAAATTGCAATTCTTGCTCTTAGATAGTCATAGTCATCTACATCTTCGGGAAAAGTACGGCTTTCGCTTACTGAATCCTGTAGAGTGGTCTGAACGTGGCTTAATTCTATGCAATTCTCCCCATGAAGTTCTCTCCATGAACGCTCGCCGTTGACGCCAAGTGTAGCACGTATCCAACGAAGGTCTTTGTCAGCAAAGTCAGCTATAGTATAGACTCCACATGCATAAAGACGTTTAGATAGTCTCCGACCAATTCCCCAAAGGTCGGAGATAGACATTTTTTGCAACACCTGGCGTGCAGATTCAGCATTATCAAGCACACCAACTCTGCGTCCTCGTTTTTTGCAAATTTCAGACACGATCTTAGCTAAAGTCTTACTTGGTGCAAAACCAATGGTGACCGGTATATGCAACTCATCCCAACAGTTGGCAGCAATTGCCTTTCCTATTGCCATCAGCTCAGATTTAGGTATCCCATCCATTATTAGGAATGCCTCATCTACACTATAATCAAGTGTCATTGGAGCATATCGGCGAAATATGTCATGTACCTTAAGACTTATATTCCTGTATAGAAGATGATTGCCACTCAAAGCAATGATTTCTCCGCTTTGGATACGGTCTTTTATCTGAAATGCAGGTTGTCCCATCTTGATACCTGCTTTCTTCGCCTCATTGCTTCTTGCTACGACGCAACCGTCGTTATTGCTAAGCACTACGACAGCACGGTTCTCGAGAGCCGGATTTAGAGTCCGCTCACAACTTACGAAGAAATTATTGCAATCGGCGAGTCCTACCATGGGGCCTTTTCTATAGTTAATCTTTATGTTTGTGTATATTCTATGAGTCGATAAATAGAGTGGTCTTCAATTGCAAACCCTTCCTCTACAAGATATCTAAGGGCATCCCCAGCCAATTTATCATCCGGAGAGAATTTACTCTCTAAAATCGTCTGAGTGACACCGCCGGGATATAGCTGCATGAATTTCCATACCTTACTTATCATTTCTTCTTTTGATACATGTGTGGAAGTCTTTTTCTTACTTCGACATATATCACATCTTCCACAGTCACATAAATCATCCTCTCCGAAATAATCAAGCATCCGGCTCACTCGGCATCCATCGTCGCAGTATGCATAGTCTATCATTGCCTCAATGCGGTCAGACATTATCTTAAATCTATCTTCATAGATGCCCTTGCCAATTTCTACATACTTGCTTTCTTCTCTTGAAGTGGTCACATAGATAAATGGTGTTCGTCTTCTTGGGACGTACGAAAGAATTTTTTGACGGTTGAGTTCAAGCAAGGATTTATATACTGTCTCTTGATCAAGACCGGTCTCCCTGCTGATTGTCCCCTCATTTATTTTTACATAGTCTGAAAATAGTCCCGGATACTGTCTAAGCAAGCATTGGAGCGTATGATCAACTTCTGCTGAAGTGTGTATACTGTATAGTTCTTCTCTTTCTACAGTCATCATCACTCTTGAATTACTTTCCGTCTCTTCTATATAGTCAAGATATCCAGCTTGCGAAAGCAAGTGCAATGCTGCCAGTGTCTGTTGTTTTTGTAAGTGGAATGTTTCGCAGAAAAGTTCAAAGTCAAATTCAATCAGCCTTTCATATCCTTCTCCTATAGCTAAATTCATGAAGTTGCATGCCACTTCATAAATATGTCTGATATCCTTTCGGGATGGGAATGAAAGTTTCAATTTTCTGCGCAAAGCAGCTTTGTCATTTTTTGAGACAAGTAAGACAGCGTAAGATTTCTTGCCATCTCGTCCGGCACGTCCGGCTTCTTGATAATACTCTTCGAGAGAAGGGGGAAAGTCAGCATGAATCACTACGCGCACATCAGGCTTGTCGATACCCATCCCAAAGGCGTTGGTAGCCACCATGACACGTACAGCTCCATGCTGCCATGAATTCTGACGTTCAACTTTCGAATCGTATGACAATCCGGCATGGTAATAATCAGCTAAAATTCCAGAAGCGGTCAGAAATTCAGCTATTTCTTTAGTTTTCCTCCGGCTTCGCACGTATACGATGGCGGACCCTTCCGTGCGCGAAAGGATATGAAAAATATCGTAAAACTTATTCTCAGACTGCCGAACGAGATATGAAATGTTTTCACGAGAGAAACTCATCTTGAATTTGCGGCTATTGCTACTGAATTCAAGGCGTCGCATTATGTCTTCAGCCACTATAGGTGTGGCTGTTGCCGTCAGAGCAAGTACAGGAGCCGAAGGGTGTACCTTCCTGAGTTCCGCTATTTTAAGATAGGATGGACGGAAGTCATATCCCCATTGCGATATGCAGTGAGCCTCATCTACTACGATCAATTTGATTGGAAGTCTTCTCAATTCATCAAGAAAATAAGCATTCCTTAATTTTTCCGGTGAAACATATAGAAAACGTGCACGACCATTGCAAAGTCGTTCCCAAGCTATTCGTGTCTCTCGAGTAGTCATACCGCTATTAAGCATGACAGCAGGGATACCTCGGCGCTTGAGATTGTCTACCTGGTCTTTCATCAAAGAAATCAGAGGAGTCACAACAATAGTAAGTCCTGACTCAAAAGCCATCTCAGGCACTTGAAAAGTGATTGACTTTCCGCCTCCGGTTGGCATAAGCCCAAGTGTGTCATGACCAGACATCACGCTTTCAATGATATCTCGCTGAAGAGGACGAAAACTGTCATAACCCCAATATTTCTTTAGGATAGCTTCTAATTCCATATTCAAATGAAAAGGACGTAAAGATATGGCTATGGAATGGGAGAGTAAGGAGGATGCTCAATCATGTTCTGATTTTGAAATTCGGATGTCTTTTATCATGAGCTGGATCGACTCGGAATGATTGTGTTTATTTTGCTCGATGGTATAGCAGATATCAATCGGCTTATGAGCATGGATATGCTCAAAATAGGGAGCCATATTGAAAGCTATTGCTGAGATCACCCTGCTGGTGCTATCGTCTTCGAGTTCGAGCTTGATATGCTCTAAGTTTTTACCTACAAGTTTCGACGTTCCAAAGTCAAATACATTGCGAGTGCGGAAAACAGGTTTCTGATTGCCGGGTCCAAATGGATTGAATTTCTTTAGCCATGTCACCAATTCGGGGGTGATGTCAGCAAATGTAATGTCGGCATCAATATCCAGCTGAGGACAAAGTTGGTTGGGCTGTATATGCTTGGCTACATATTCTTCGAATAGCTTGCTGAATTCCGGGATGTTTTCTTCTTTTAGCGACAATCCCACAGCATACGTATGCCCTCCAAAGTTTTCAAGCAAATGTCTTGTGGAATTAACAGCGGAATATATGTCAAAACCTTGAACTGAACGGCTGCTTCCAGTAGCCATGCCGTTAGCATAAGTCAGCACTACAGAAGGCTTATAGTATAATTCTGTTAATCTGGAAGCGACAATTCCGATAATTCCTTTATGCCAATTCTTATTGTAAATGACTATCGATCGCTTGCCAAGCACGATATTGACATTATTTTCAATAAGTTCGTTGGCTTCGTCTGTAATCTTTTTATCAAGTTCCTTACGATCTTTATTATACTGGTCGATTTCTGCTCCTCTCTGATAAGCGTCGTGAAGGTCGCGAGTGACGAGAAGACTTACAGCTTCCATGCCGCTTTGCATACGTCCGGAAGCATTGATTCGAGGACCTATCTTGAAGATTACATCTGAAATTGTTATGTCTTTATTGGTAAGTTTACACAGTCGGATTATGCTTCTTAGCCCAAGATTAGGATTTGAGTTGAGTCTACGGAGCCCATGGTATGCCATTATTCGGTTTTCCCCTATGATTGGCACAATATCGGCAGCGATACTGACAGCTACAAGGTCAAGAAGCGAATCAAGTTCATTGTGATTACCAAGTCCGTTGCTCTTGGCAAATCCCTGCATGAACTTAAATCCAACACCGCAACCACTTAGATGAGGACATGGATAAGGCGATCCGGGCATCTTAGGATTCAATATTGCCACAGCAGGAGGAAGCTCTTCATCAGGGACGTGGTGATCGCAAATAATGAAGTCAATACCAAGTTGCTTAGCGTATGCTATCTCTTCAATAGCCTTAATTCCGCAATCAAGAACCACTACAAGTTTTACATCATTTCCCGCTGCATATTCTATGCTTTTGCGTGATATGCCATATCCTTCTTCATATCGGGTCGGTATGTAATATTCGATGTTGCTGTAGTAATTCTGAAGATATTTGTATACCAGCGCAACCGCTGTAGTGCCGTCTACATCATAATCCCCATAGATCATTATTCGCTCTTTTGCCCCCATTGCACGGTTAAGCCGGTTTACGGCTTTGTCCATATCCGGCATAAGAAAAGGATCGTGAAGATCGTCAAGGGAAGGGGTGAAGAAACCTACTGCTTCCTCTGGAGTGCTGACACCACGGCGCATAAGAAGTTCGGGTATGGGCTTAACGTTGCCGCATACCGGAAGAAGTGCGTCTGCCTTCTCCTGCTCCTGGCGCGTAAGTGGTTGATAATTCCAGTTATTGCTCATGGTGTCAATGTTTTTTGTTAGAACGCGAAAGCCACATTCTGACTCACATTGCAAAATTAATCAAAAAAAGTCAAATTTGCAAGAGGGTTTTAACAGTTTTAGAGCCATTCTCAATTCCTTTATTCTTTTTTAACATAAAAAATCCTCCTACGAAACTTCGTAGAAGGAATAAATACATCTTATATTTTTGTCATTTTGACTTCAAAAAGGCAATTATTGCTTTCGGTGTGAGCGAACTTCCTTTAAGCAGCATTGATGAAGCATAGATTTTTCCTCCTATTACTATCGCTCCATAAGCACATGCATAGAGCACTATGAGTGAAACTATACTGCTCCAGATGGGAACTTCACCGGTTATAGCGTTTACTGCTCCTACTGTTGGTGACGTCAAAGGGAAATATGCACAAACCTGTGCCAATACTGAATTAGGATGATCTACTGCATACATTCCGATATACATGGATGCCAACACAAACATCATCAGTATAGAAAGATATTGTTGATTCTCGTTATTGCTGTCAGTCAATGCTCCACATGCAGCAAAAAGCGCACTGAATATCAAGTAGCCGCCTAAGAAATATAGTACTGACCATATAAAAGTCTGCCACACCAAAGGATGAGCAAGATAATGCCACGGAATGTCTATGTCAAATACTATAATGACACCAATTCCGAATACCAGAAAACATGCAGCCCAAAGCAACACTTGTGTGCATGCAATGAGGGCAACACTTATTATTTTAGCAGTCAGCATAGTGCGTCCGGTGACACATGTTGCGAGAAACTCCATGATGCGGTTGGTCTTCTCCTGACGCACCATTTGCATAATTTGACTGCCACAAATCATCATGGCTATGGTCAGAAATACTCCTACCATCATTGCCATGGCTTTGGCAGCAGTCATCGAGTCTTCTTCAGGTGTCAGACCAGTTGACTCATTTACAGAATTAATTATTGAAGTGTAGGAATCCGAATCAGACATTAGGATACCCATTATAACGCCAAAAGCCACCATTAGAAGAGGAAAGACAAAGGTCATGATCCAAAAAGATTTCCTTGTGACGGCTGTCTTATACTCGTTTATTATTATTAGTTTCAGTTTATTCATAGCGCGTTGTTGTCTTGTGTAAGTTGGTTTGAAGAGTGTGTAGTATAGGAGATAAATATGTCTTTTAATGAGGGAAGAGCCTCTTCAAAGTGGAGTATTTGGCTTTGCATAGCCACAGCATCAAGGACATCATTGTTTGTATGCGCTTGATCTCTAAGCAGTTTATATGCAAATCCACGTCTCCAATTGAGGCTGTCGATTCTTTCTATTTCGCTGATAGCTCCGGTAGCTTTAAGCAATGATTCCGAAAGTTCTGTTGATGTGGTAAGGAGCAGTGTGTTGTCCTTATGCTGCTCTTTGACATTGGTCATTGAGTCTGCTACCAGTATATGCCCATGATCTACCAGCACTATATCGCTGCACATCTCTTCAATAGCTGGCATATTATGAGAGCTTAATATTATTGTGGTGCCTTTCTCTTGCAATCTCTGTAGAATTTGCTGAAGAATCTGACCGTTAAGAGGGTCAAAACCACTGAAGGGTTCATCAAGGATCACTAATTTAGGCTCGTGTACAAGTGTGCAGATTATCTGCACTTTCTGTTGATTACCTTTGGAAAGTTCTTTAAGTCGACGTCGTTCTTGACCTTTGAGATTAAACATCTCAAGATATTCATTCATGACCACACGCAGTCGTTTAGGGTCTCCTCCTTTTAATTGACCGAAATACATTATTTGGTCTGCCATGCGCATAGTATCATAAAGACCACGCTCTTCAGGCATGTATCCAATATTGCGAGATGCTTCTATTGACGCATCCTCTCCTAAAATCTTTACAGTTCCTGCATCGATCGTAAGGATTCCATTGATGATGCGAAGGAGAGTGGTCTTCCCTGCGCCATTAGGTCCCAGAATTCCGCAAATCGATCCCTCTTTAATTCCGAAACTGATGTCGTCCAGGGCTCTAAGCGACCCGAAACACTTGGTCAGATGATCAACTTCAAGTATATTCATTTTAGATAAATAATCGTTTAAATATTTAGTCGTATAATAGATTAGACGCAGGAACTCTGAAAAACTTACATTTTCACTTTATTTTTTTCCCAATTGTTCGGTCGCCCATTACTTTCCCAAGTTGCCCTCTCTTTTCCATCAATGCCTGAGTCTCCATTAAGATCTTCTGTTCTTCTTCGGGTGAGGCGCGTCCAATTATATTGTCAAGTTGTCTCATCTTGGCACGTATCATCTGATTGAGCATCTCATTTTTCCATTCCAACACACCACGAGGCACAAGCATCTTCATCCTATCAATTTCCATTTTTCTTTCGCTTATTGGATTATTTCGGATGTAGATATTGCTTAACGGAGGTTCATCATTCATCGCTTCCGTGACAGTTCTTCTCACATCATCGTCGTGATGACTTGATAATTTTTGCTCTACATAGTATCTTGCGAATTCAAAACGGCGCTGTGCCAACTCTTCATTTATTCGATCTTCAAGTAGATGCTCAGCACGGCGTATATCCTCCATATTGAGATCTTTCGCTGCTATTTCATCATATCCGGCCTTTAACATCTCTTTCTTCTCTTTCTCAAGGTTGACATTAAATGTCACA
Source organism: Muribaculaceae bacterium (assembly GCA_029060725.1). Lineage (GTDB taxonomy): Bacteria > Bacteroidota > Bacteroidia > Bacteroidales > Muribaculaceae > Lepagella. The sequence goes on from JAIDTL010000094.1 coordinate 8,647, forward strand.
TTGTCATTTTGGAAGTCTTCTTTAAGGTCTAAAATACGATTGAAAGTCTTGGCAAATGCAGGAAAAGAAAACCAGATGTTATCTTCTTGCAACTCTTCAGCCACATATTCAGCTACAGTGAGCATATCATGTGTGCCATCTTCAAACTCAGATTCGCAAAAATCGATGATGCCATAACGGACACAATGATACACCACATTGCGCTCAAAAGGATAATAAGGATACATTTCTGTTATCTCACGTCCTTTTGAGGGCCTTAATTGCTTAGACAAGTCAGGCTGCGGATTATTCTCATTCTGATCCAGACGGTCTATTTCTGTGCTTTGTCTCTGGCGCTTCTGTTGCTCCATGACAAATCCTCTCGACTTCTCAACGGCCCCTTCGATAACTTCTTCTCTGACACCAAGTATCCGACTGCATTCCTGTATATATACATTACGCTTGACTTTGTCGGGTATATGAGCCAATGAGCTTACTACACTTTCTATGGCTGCCACTCTCTTCTGAGGATCATCTCCTACATCTTTAAGTAGCACCTGCGCCTTAAACCGGATTATATCCGTAGCATGGAGCTTGACGTATTCTCGAAATTTCTCGGGTGTGTTTTCTCGTGCAAATGAATCAGGGTCATGTCCGTCTGGAAGAAGAAGCACTTTAACGTTCATCTTATGAGCGAGAAGCATATCTATGCCTCGTAAAGAAGCTTTTATTCCCGCAGCATCGCCATCATAAATTAGCGTGATATTATCCGTAAAGCGATGGATCATTGCAATTTGACCGTCGGTCAAAGCAGTTCCGGAAGATGCCACAACATTTTCCATTCCAGACTGCCACATACCGATCACATCCATATATCCCTCTACAAGAAAGCAATTGTCTTGCTTGGCAATCTCGCTCTTTGCCTGGTATATTCCATAAAGCTCATTGCTTTTCTTATAAATGGCAGACTCCGGAGAATTTATGTATTTCGCCATTCCCCCCTTTAAGTCGCGCCCTCCAAAAGCAACTACTTTTCCCGATGGATTCAATACCGGGAAAATGACACGACCTCTAAATCTGTCATAGTAAGAATCTGCTATCTTCTGAGACATTCCGAGCACTCCAACTTCAGCAAGACTCTTCAAGTCCATTCCATCAAGTTTTGCAGCATCTGCAAGAGAATGACCACTGTCAAGATTATATCCAAGTCGGAATTTCTTTATAGCTTCGGGTGTCACTCCTCTTTGATACAAATATTGCAGACCGATATTGCGACCTTCTTCCGTATCCAAAAGAGCCTTTTCAATTTTGTTGGCAGCCCATTCATTTGCAACCAACAGTGACTCTCGCTCATTTAGCTGACGCTTTTCATCTTCTGAAAGCTCCTTTTCTTCAACTTTTATTCCATATTTCTGAGCAAGATGTAGCAATGCGTCATGATAGGAGAGTCCCTCCTTTTCCATAATGAAGTTGACCGGTGAACCTCCTTTCTTGCAAGAGAAGCAATAACAGAAGTTTCTTACACTGTTTACTGAAAATGATGGGGTCTTCTCGTTATGAAAAGGGCACAAACCTACATAATTGCGTCCTCGCTTTATAAGATGTACGTAGTCACTTACCACCTCCACAATGTCAGCTGCGTCGGTGATTTTCTGTACGGTTGCTTTGTCGATCATTTAAGTATCTTGACCCAATGAAGTATTTCTGACGCTGTGTTTTCACTTACCGGCACAAGAGGGAGCCTCAATTCATTTTCGATGAGACCCATATCGTGCATAACGCATTTGACCCCGGCCGGATTTCCATCCGTAAAAAGAAGTCTAATAATTTCCCTAAACTTGTAATGATAGTCTACAGCTTCTATGTAGTTGCCTTCAAGGCAAAGATGAACCATTTCAGAGAATTCTTTAGGATATGCATTTCCAAGAACAGATATCACACCTTGTGCTCCAAGTGTCATCAACGGATACGTCATCCCGTCATCGCCGCTCAATACTGTGAAATCTTCCGGTTTTTCGCGCAGAAGGCGTTGTATCTGGTGAATATCGCCGGATGCTTCTTTTATGCCGATTATTCCCGGAATTTCCCGAGCAAGGCGAAGCGTGGTATCCGCAGTCATGTTAACTCCTGTCCGTCCAGGAACATTATAAAGTATCAGTGGAATGGGAGAAGCTTCGGCAATAGCCTTGAAATGGCAGAATATTCCTTCTTGCGATGGCTTGTTGTATGGAGGCACCACCGAAAGAATAGCACTGTATCCGGAGAGGTCATCTTCTGTAAGCTCCCTTACTATTTCTGCAGTGTTATTACCGCCTAATCCTAAGACGAGAGGTATCTTTCCTTCAGTCTTTTCTTTTACGAAATTTTTAATCGCTTTCTTTTCGTGTATGGATAGAGCAGGGGTCTCGCCGGTAGTGCCAAGCACCACAAGAAAGTCAGCACCATTGTCCATGACATGGTCTATTACCCTTTTTAAGGCTGGATAATCTATTTCTTTATTTTGTGTAAAAGGAGTGATCAACGCCACGCCCATTCCGAGAATATTCAAATGTGCCATTAGGAACTTTGTTTTAGATGCTGAAATGAATTACAAAATTAAGAATTTTTTTTGATATTCCATAAAGAATCTTTGATTTTTTTTAATATGGGATAATTGTATATAAAAATAAAAATACCTCCGATTCACATCGAAGGTATCGCTGTTGCCTTGGAAAGACTCGAACTCTCACAAACGGAACCAGAATCCGGTGTGCTACCATTACACCACAAGGCATTTTAAGCAAAGTTACAAAAGTGTTGCCTTGGAAAGACTCGAACTCTCACAAACGGAACCAGAATCCGGTGTGCTACCATTACACCACAAGGCAGTGTTTTTTGCGTTGTGGAAAGACTCGAACTCTCTCGAATCATATAATGGCGGAACCAGAATCCGGTGTGCTACCATTACACCACAAGGCAGTAAAAATAAATACCACAAGGCAGTATTTTTTTTGTCGTGGGGAACTCTTTCCCTTTTGACGTTGCAAAATTAATGCTTTTTTTTCATCTTACCAAATTTTCTGCAAAAAAAATGAAAATTTTTATTGTTGCACTCCAAGCAGTGAACGGAACTCTTTACCAAGTAGTGCTTTCACTTTATTGATATCTAATCCTTTACCTATTTCTTTGGCAATTGATGTCACTCCTTTGTCTAAGAAGCCACATGGGTTGATCAGTTGGAAGCCTTCAAGATTTGTGTTTACATTGAGTGCTAGACCGTGCATGGTGACATATCGGCTACTCTTTACTCCAATAGCACAAATTTTCCTTTCTTGATCTGTTCCTGCTCCTATCCAAACGCCACTTGCTCCTGATACTCGCTCTCCTTCAATTCCAAATTCTGCCAACGTATTTAGCACCGCTTCTTCAAGCATAAAGACATATTTCTTTATCCCCATATTGTGTGCTTCCAAATCAAGTATAGGATATGCCACTAACTGTCCTGGTCCATGATAGGTCACATCCCCTCCTCTTTCTATTCTATAAAGATCAATTCCTCGCATTGCCAATTCTTCTTCAGAAAAAAGCACGTTCGAGTCCTTGGCATGTTTACCAAGCGTAATGACAGGATTGTGCTCGACCATAAAGATATATTCTCGCTCTATTAGTTGACCATTCTTTTTACAATCAACCATTTCGCAAAATATATTCCTTTGCTTGGCAAGCATTGCCTTATACTCAATGAGTCCTTCGTCTATTATTTCAAGTATCATAACATTTTAAAAATTAAAGTGAAGTGCCACTCTGATTCCGGATTTGTCGATTCCCGGCGCCTCAAGATAAGTAAGGCGCCATACATAATCCACTCTAAGTATCTTGAAGATATTATCTATTCCCGCACTTATTTCCATGTATGGTATGTTACCCATTACACTCGTAGCAGCATCTGTAGGAAATCTAAATAGATTTTTATTAAGGGCAGGATTGTTTTTGTCGCTAAGAGAACCCCATAGACATTTGAAACCAACAACTTCTCGAAATTTTGCAAGTTTCACTATAGGAATGCGATTGAACAATGCTCCATTGCCCCAATATGAGACATCGCATGATGCATATCTGTCCATTGCAAATTCCATTGGATTCATCAGTGAATATGATTCCGGTTGTATCGTATAACTTAGGTTTGCATTTTGCCATAATAGTTCCGGAAATGGCACTTGACTCCAAATTATACCTCCTTTTACTATTGCATCAAGATAGCCAAATGAAGAAAACCAGAAACGTTTCTTAACTGACAATTCAGTTTTGCACACACTGTAGTTGTATCCTCGTGATCCCTTTGGACCCCATACTTGCGAAATGATGAATCTGGGCACGTCTTTATCTACCTCTAATCTGCCATCATTCCCTTGAACAAATTTTTCTCCGGGGGCGAATCTTATAGAAGTGCCAATGGAAGTATGCCTATAGTTATGCAAATGATCTCCATAACCATTAATGAAAGGAAGCCAAGGCGAGGCATCCTGCTTCACGTGTTCTCCCCAAATAGAAAAGGAAAAGTTTCTTGGTAGTTCTATTTTATATTCACATCGCGTGAGATGACGATACGTAATAAGTCTATCTGTCTTTCTCTTCAGACTCAAAAATATATTGTCTGCGTTTGTAAACTCGTAGTGCTGACCTATCATATCCATGTCATACATGTGCATGAAGCTTAAGCTGTTGATTGGATATTCTCTGCTATGATATTTCTTTCTATTAAATGAATACTCAATCTCTCCTTTGTATTTCCATTTGCGATCGTGAGTACCGTATGCTAAGTATCCTCTGGCAAACCAATGAGGTGAAAGATTAGCGGTAGTCATTCCTCCGATTCGAAGTCTGACTTTTTCAATAGGATTAGTACTAATGAATGTATTGATAGGACCAAAGTCAAATTTACTCTTTTTACCAGTCTTAATATAACCTTTGACAAGCACTACAAGAACTTTTTCTGACCAATAGAATAATGGATATTCCCTGAGATGCGCCATAAAAGTATCCATATTAGTCTCTGCATTCGAAAGGCCATCTACTCTCATTGTAGTAAGAAATTCGTTTTTATTATCATCTGGATTCCCTATTTCAATATATGGTTCCACTGATTCATAAGCCTTGGCGAGATCTGTACGGAATTTATCTGAAAAATTTTCAAATCTTGATATCCTGTCGGCAGAAAAACGTTGTGACCCTTTTACTATACATATATCAAGATTCAAGCGATCGGACACCTTATGGCGATATCCTTTATTGTCTTTTTCAAACAATTGCTCAATATTGACATTGTCTATAAAGTTTAGATTGACCGTCCGAGGTACTTTCATAGCAACCTTTTTTATGAATCCTGTGGTGTCACCGAGTTCTGTGTAGATGTTTCCAGAAAATGAAAAATCAGCAGGGTTTCGAGGGATAAAGGTTATTTGAATGCAACGAGAACCGTCAATGTCAAGAGTATCCGCTATGAAATATTTGTAATGCAGATTTCCAGCAGGGGAAAGTGGACTCGGAAATTTATTTGATAGAAGAGTGACATCGTTTTCATAGATATCTATCTCTTTGAGGAAATTATCGAATATAACTTCAACATTATCATCATCAAACATTTCACTAATTCCTTTGGATGTCTTACCTCTCATAAGAGTCTTCCGGTCTTTTCCGTTTCTATTAAACAGAATTGTTGAAGCTCTCTCATTAAGAAGCACTTTAAGCATTTGTCGTTTTCCATCCTCAGTGGTATCAAGATATGTTTTGAGAGAATCATGTCGTTTTAAATCCTCTTCATCAATATCAAGAAGTCCTAATGTGATCTTGTCATATTGGTCATAGCTATATGTATCTTGCCGAGTTGGATCCCCTTTCTTCTGATTCTTTCGTATGGATTCGATTAATTCAACAGCCGGATTTCTTTTGGAATATTTTTCCTTTCCAGGTGTCACTAAGAGCTCTTGCAGTGCCTTTGCCTCACGCATAAAGACGGCGGTATCCACTTCCGTTTGCAGTTCCTGAGCTAATGAATATGATGACAAATTTCCCAATAAAAGAAACAACAATAAGAATGTCAATGATTTAAGCATCAATGACGAAACTTTTATTGCTGATATATTGCAGAAATTGACTGATTTCATTAATTTTGCATACAGAAACGAAAGCGTTTCACGCTACAAAATTAATAAAAATTATTGATTTTCATTATGGCATTCGAAATCGAACATAAATATTTGGTAAAAAACGACAGTTATCGGAGTTTTACTACAGAATCTATACTAATTTCTCAGGGATATCTTTCTCGATATCCTGAAAGGACTATACGTATTCGCATCAAAGAAGATAAAGGATATATTACCATAAAAGGAAAAAATACAGGTGCTGTACGCTTGGAGTTTGAATATGAAATCCCCATTGAAGACGCTAAGAAAATGATGACAATGTGTATCCCTCCAATTCTTGAGAAGATAAGGCACATTGTTCCCTTTGAAGGACATATTTGGGAAGTAGACGAGTTCTTAGGGAATAAATTGGGACTTGTGACTGCAGAAATTGAACTGACATCAGAGGATGAAGAATATGCAGTCCCAGAGTTCGTTGGCGAGGATGTGACGGGCAATCCTGCTTATTATAATTCAAATCTATAAAGATAAGCGATCTGAATCATTTCCGTTTGGTCAAAGATATTAGCATTACTTCCAGCTCGCTTCTGATCTCATTAAGGTCGCTTATGATCTTAAGTCTTTTGGATATATTTGCACTGTTTTGCCTAAATTGAGCCTTCGCCGCATCTACCTTAAGGCCTTTTGTCTTTATAAGATAATGAAGTATTCTAAGAGTCTCTATGTCAGAAGCAGTATATTGGCGTATGCCGGTAGCAGTTCTTGATGGCGCCACTTCTGGAAACACAGTCTCCCAATAGCGAAGTGTAGATTGAGAAACTCCAAGAAAATCCGCTACATCCCTGATCCTATAATATTTTTTGCTGAATTCTTCCATCTTTAGTCCATTACATGTCCAGAGTTTTCGGCAAGCTGTATCATATCAAGATATTGCTGTGGCGTAAGATCCATAAAATAATAATGTACCGGATTTTGGGGTTCTCCTTTGAATCTTACTTCATAATGAAGGTGACTTCCGGTTGACTTTCCTGTAGAACCGACTTTACCTATCATTTCTCCTCGTTTCACTCTCTGTCCCGGCTTGACCAATATCTGACTTAAATGAGCATATCGAGTCAAATAATTAAATCCGTGATTGAGATCAATACAGTTGCCGTATGCATCCTTTCTGTCAGCCACTTCTACGACAGCATCCGCTGTCGCGAACACTGGGGTACCGGTCGCTGCTGCAAAGTCAAGACCCTCATGAAACTTTGCAGTTCCATAGACCGGATCTCGTCTGTAGCCATATCCGGAAGACATTGTATAGTCTTTTACATTGATTGGCATTACAGACGGAATGCATGCAATTTTTTCTTTCTGCTCTCCAGCTGCAGCCTTAAGTTGATCAAAGGATACGGATTGAGAGTAAATCTGATGTTCCAAAAGATCCATCGATCTATTCATCCTACTGACAAGCTCCGCGTCGTTCAGATGGCCAAGTTCATCGAGTCTTGAGTCGTTTTCGATTCCTGAATATCTTTCCTTACTACTCAATGGATCCATCTGCATCATCACTCGATAGAAATTATCGTCGCGGTTTCGAATGTCTTCCATCACCTTAATGGAATTGTCAAGGCGTTTCTCAAGGATGGCATACTGAGACTTAAGTTTATTGTTTTCCTCTTTAAGATTTTGTTCTGTCGGTGTGTCAAATACGTAATACAAGAGCGTATATAATCCAATTCCGATCACCGAACCAACAGCAAAGTATCTTCCTAAAGATGCTAAGCGAGTTTTAAGCGTCGGATAGTGGCGCTCGAAATTGTCCGTGTCAGGATTATATCGGTAGAAAACGTGTTTCACGTTGTATGATCCTTATGCTTAAAGAAGTTTGATGCTTATGTAGCGTTTTGGATTTTTCTTGATGTCAAGTATCAATGAATCAATATCTGCTGACACTCTATTCAGTTGGTTGTATAAAGCCGGATCACTTGTCAGCAAGCCCAAAGTAGAGTTCTTGTCATTTAGTTGCTTTGAGAACTGAGCCAAATTTTCAGTCAGCTTATTGACATTGTCAAGAGTCGCATCTACCGGTAAAGACTTAAGTTGATAAGACAATTGTCCGAGATTCCCAACCACTGTATCAAGCGACTGAGTTAATTTCACTGTGTTGTTGGCAATTCGGGGTACTTGACTGTTCATGGTGTTGTTAAGACCTTGAGTAGTAGCAAGAAGATTGCCGGTAATTCCATCAAGTCTTCCTATTGATGCTGACAGAGCAGGATCAGCTACAAGCAAGTTGAGATTATATAGCAAAGAATCGACCTTGGGTAGAATACCAGTTATTGCAGGCATTAGCCCATCCTGTACTGAATTCATCAGGCCGGCTTTAACTCCTGTCTCCAACTCGCTTCCGGATGGGAGCAGATCCGGACCCTTGCCCATAGCCAACTCGATACGTGCCCCACTCAAAAGAGTAGTGCCGATATCCGCACGAGTGCCAGCCGGAAGTTTTAGGTTCTTGTCAAGAGCCATGACTACCTCTACTTTTCCGGGTCTTGTATAGTCGAAATTCACTTCTCTAACTTGACCAACCTTGTAGCCATTTATTAGCACAGGAGATGATACTGTCAGTTCATCTACATTATCATAATACGCAATGTAATAGTGAGCCGGACGGAATAGGTTTATACCCTTAAGATAGTCTATTCCGAAAATGAGTATGAGTATAGCTACTATAACAGAAAGCCCAATAGCGAATTCCTTGTTGAATATCTTTTTCATTTTATTTTAATCTTTGTGAATGATAAAACTTATCAAATTTAATTATAGTCTTAACAATACATCTATAAATTATAACAATTAACAATCAATTTCTTCTTTCAACAAATTTTTTTATTGCACTTAACAATGATTTGGCGAGTTCATCTTCACCGGCTTCCGATGTCATATATTTTACGGATTGCGGATTGCAGATGAAGTCAAGTTCTACGAGTATTGCCGGCATTGAAGTGGCCCAGAGCACCCAAAATCCAGCTTGTCTTACCCCACGGTTGGCTCGCCCGGCAATATCGACCATCGCATTTTGAGCATCGCTTGCTACGCGAATGCTTTCTCCAAGATTCCTTTTTTGAGCCATCTCGAAGATGATGTAGCTTTCATCTTTTGATGGGTCAAATCCGGAATATTTTTCCTTATAGTCTTTTTCCAACTCTATCACAGAGTTCTCTCTCATTGCTACCTTCATGTTGTCTTGATCTTTATGAAGTCCAAGCACGTAGACAGAACTTCCTTTGGTAGACTGCCTTCCTCGTGTCTTTTTGTCGACGGAATTGACATGTATTGAGATAAAGAGATCGCCATTTGCATCATTAGCGACATCCGCACGTTCTTGGAGTGTCAGATAGACATCAGTAGATCGAGTCATCACGACATTGACGTCCTTAAGTTCTTTGACTACCAAGTCTCGAAGCTTTTTCGCTACGGCAAGATTAATGTTTTTTTCGGATGCTCCATTTTCGCAAGCACCGAAGTCCTTGCCCCCGTGCCCGGGATCAAGAACAATGGTGATTTTGTCCTTCTCCTTATCTTTTTTTGCCGCAACTACATTTACATTTGCCAGCAAACAGATAAACAATATTGTCAACGAAACCAATCGTCTTATATTCATATTCTGTTTTATATTGTATATTTTTCTAAGTGCAAAATTAATAAAAAATATGTAATAATATGTGTCGCTTTTATTAAAAAATATGTAAAATCTGCAATTTCGACCAAGAATTCGGTACTAAGGTTAAAGTATGTGAATGATTTGAACCAATGGTATGCAGAAGACGTTAAAAAAGTAAATTAAATTAGAAAATCTTTTTTAAATAGACGATAGAAATAACTTTTGTATATAGCTTTAAAGGCACATTTGGACCGGTGCAAGACGTCCATCCCTGTTGAGCCCCTAAGGGCTTGTCAATATAAAAACTAATAAAGGGACGTAGCTCCGGCCCAAGTTGTGTATTTTTTATTAGCATCCTTCAAAACAATGAATCGCATCCGGGTGTTTTTAATATGTATAACCACTCATATCTGACTAAGGATGAAAAAAGTTTTTCTATCAGTTGCCCTTGCGGCCCTCATTTGCTCTTCCCTGACTTCTTGTATGGGAAAGTTTGCATTGACCAGAAACCTTTACGCCTGGAATGATCAGGTTTCAAATAAGTTTGTCAACGAAATCGTCTTCGTTGCTTTTTGGATTCTCCCTGTATATGAAGTTTGTGGGCTTGCAGATTTGCTTGTGCTCAACACCATTGAATTTTGGAGTGGAGATAACCCCATGACAGCATCCACTAAGACCATAGACACAGATCATGGTCGTTATCTTGTGAAGAGCGATGATAAAGGATACGAGGTCGTTTTAGAATCAACAGGGGAGTCCTTCCGTCTTGACTTTGCTATAGAAACAAAGACTTGGAGTGTTCAGACTGACGGTAAAGAATATCCTTTGATGACATTCGTCGATGAAGGTCACGTATCTGTGCCATTGTCTGATGGAAGTTGGCAAACTGTTGAACTTTCTCATGAAGGAGTCCTCGCATACAAAGATGCTGCATCATCATCGATGATGGCTTTCAAATGATTTTGTAGGCAATTTCAATAATTTTTTTCCAGCCCAATTAATCCAAACGGCTGTTCAGTTGTTGTAATATTAGATTATTAATTAAAAACACAGATTTATATGAAACCATTACACATTATTTGCGCCGTAGTTGGTGGTGCAATCGCGGGAGCCGCAGTCGGTCTTCTCGTAGCTCCTGAAAAAGGAGAGAATACTCGTAAGAAAATTATGAAGATCCTCAAAGAAAAGGGTATCAACTTGAAGGGTAGCGAGCTCGAAGAACTTGCTGACGAGATCGAGGATCAGATTGAAAAGACTCTTTAATTGCTAAAAAGGATAAAAAGTATGAAAGCACTTAATATTCTTTATGCATTTCTTGGAGGAGCAATCGTAGGATGTGGAGCAGCCCTCCTTTTCGCTCCAGAAAAAGGAGAGGAACTACGTAGCCGCATCGTTCGCATCCTGAAAAGAAAAGGCATTAAAATCAGCGACGAAGAAGTTGATGCTTTGGTAGCAGAACTTACTGGCGAAAATTAATTGTCGCAAAATTTTCATCGTTAGATGAGCAGTAATAGTAATAATAATACACTATTAAATCAATTCAAAGATTTGTTAGCCCGGTCGAAAGACTGGGCTACTCTTGAATTGGAATATGCCAAACTGACTGCGGCAGAAAAACTCACTCTTCTCGCGGGCTTGGCATGTACAGGAGCCGTATGCTTGCTTTTTGGCATCACGGCACTTATAATGTTTGGAATTTCGCTTGCTTTTCTTTTTAAGGAAGTGTTAGGATTTGCTCTATCATTCCTTGCAGCAGGTGGGTGTATATTAGTCTTGTTGGCAATTATCTATGTGTTTAAGGAAAAAATTATCATCAATCCTATAGCCAAGATAGTTACAAAGATACTCTTAAAGTGAGATCCGTATTATGGAGAACGTTAAGCTAATTGAAGGTCGGGACAAGGTGTTGAGCCCAATAGATCAGCAAGAAGAATTCCATGGTTATACCTTGGATGAAATACGTCATCGAAGGGCTTTGATCGCCGTGAGAAAGGAGTTTGCTAAGGTAAAGGTTATAGAGCAATTCGATGCCTTGAAAGACCGAAATCCTTTTGCTCCTGACGGTACTCTTAAAGCCGCTGCCAGGTTAGGTAATATTCCTATGAAGATAGTACGAGGTCTCAATTATACAGACTATATTATGATGGGAATATCCGCATTTGGTACTGTCAAGAAGGTCTTCTCATTATTTAGAAAGAAGAAAAAAAAGTCATGAATTATTATAAAGTGCGATTTAATTGCGCTCCTTGCTCAGAAGACATCACAGATCTATTAGCTGCATTCCTTGCTGATTACGGTTATGAGAGTTTCGAACCGGATGAAGCAGGGTTGACTGCATATATACAGTCCGCTGAATTTTCTGAAGACAAGATAAAAGAAATCACATGTGATTTCCCTATAGTAACGACTATTTCGTATGAATCAGAACTTGTAGAAAGCCAAAATTGGAATGAGGAATGGGAAAAGCATTATTTCCAGCCTATTGTAATAGCCGGAGAGGTTGTGGTCCATTCATCTTTCCATAAGAACATCCCAGGGGCCAACTACGATATCCTGATTGATCCTAAAATGGCATTCGGAACCGGCCATCATGCCACAACGTCGCAGATGATGCAATATATTCTTGACATAGATAGTATGGAGGGAAAATCTGTAATCGATATGGGAACGGGCACAGGTATTCTTGCTATTCTTTGCAAGATGAGAGGGGCCGGAAAGGTCACCGGTATTGAAATAGATCCAGGAGCCTTTGATAATGCTTTGGAAAACGCTGCCCTAAATAGGCAAGCAATTGATTTCATTTTGGGAGATGCTTCTGCTTTGGAGAAGTGCGAGCCAGCAGATATATTCCTTGCCAATATCAATCGCAATGTCATCACTTCAGACATATCGAAATACGCCAAAAAGATAAATACGGGGGGAATACTTTTGCTAAGTGGATTCTATGTATCAGATATTCCAATTATTATGGAGTCAGCCACACCTCTTGGATTCACAATCGACTGCACATCCGAAGAAGGAGATCATTGGGCTGCTCTACGCCTCATAAAAACATATTAATAGCTACAAAAATGTCAAAGATAAGAATCTTTGACATTTTTGTAGTTTAAGTTAAAGTATATTCTATGATGTTTTGTAGATTTCTATTGAATTGGCTTCATAAACAAAAGCAGGAAAGAAGTTATCTTCATTCCTGCAATGTGGAGCATATCGGACTCGAACCGACCACCTCTTGACTGCCAGTCAAACGCTCTAGCCAGATGAGCTAATGCCCCGTTGGATGTATTTTCAGCGCAAAGTTAATACTATTTTTTTTATCTGCAAAATTTTTTGAATATTTTAAGCAAAAATCCCACGTATTTTTCATTTAAGATTAGAATAATGAAAATAATACCCCCTTGGTGTGAAAAGACAAAAGGGACTCCCAGGGTCAGAGAAACGCCTTTTAAATGAAAGAGCCGTGGCCCTGTCTGTAAAATTCTGAATTAAAAATCAGTAGATTTGAATTTTTTTAATTATCTTTGCAATTCCTTTGAATCGAATAAAGTATGAAAAAGATATTCCTTACCGGGGCTACGGGTGTGATGGGGTCGAAGGGTCTTAAGGAACTCACTGCCATTCCCGGTCAGTATGATGTTACTGTGTTGGTGCGCGATAGCAAAAAGAATAGAAAGAAACTTGCGCCTTTCATAAATAAAGGTGTCAAAGTTATTTGGGGCGACCTCCTCGATCAGGAAGCTGTCAAAAGGGGAGTGGAGAATGCTGATATCGTTTTGCACGTAGGTGGCATGGTGTCCCCTTCTGCAGATTGGTATCCTGAAAAGACTATAAAGACCAACATTGGTGCTATGACGAATATCATAGATGCTGCATTGCCCAAAAAAGATGAAGTGAAGATAGTATATATCGGGTCTGTATCTCAATATGGAAACCGTGAGGTTCCTTACCATTGGGGTCAATGTGGTGATCCGCTTACTCCGGCTTACTTTGATGCATACGCTTATTCAAAGACTGAGGCAGAAAGAATGCTGATGGATTCTGATCTAAAATGGTGGGTGTCCCTTCGCCAGACAGGTATCCTTCATAGCGGACTTCTAATGAATGCTTCCGATCCAATAGCTTTCCACGTTCCAATTCGTGGTGTCCTTGAGTGGGTGACTGCCGATGACTCGGGTAGACTTCTCGAAAGAGTTTGTAGGGATGATGTGCCGGATCATTTCTGGAATAAATGCTACAACATCGGAGGGGGCGCTGCTTATCGAATGACTAACTATGAATTTGAATGTGAGTTGCTAAAAGGTATGGGTTGCCCATCCCCTGAAAAAATCTTCAATGCAAACTGGTTTGCTACTCGCAATTTCCACGGTTTCTGGTTTGCAGATTCTGATGATCTGGATAATATCCTGCATTTCCGAAGCGGTGACACTCCCAAAGAATACTTCAAGCAAATGAAGAAAGAATTGCCTTGGTATTTCTCTCTTGCTCCAATAGCTCCTGCTTTTGCCCTTAAACTATTTATGGGCAAAGTGGCTAAGACTCCAAAACTTGGACCTATGTGGTGGATTGATAACAATGTGGTAGAACGCATAGATGCTTCATGGGGAAGTAAGAAAGCCTGGGAGTCTATTCCTGATTGGAATGAACTTGATCTTTCGCGTCCTTCTGATAAAAAGCCGGATACAAAAAAGGTAGAAGATAAAAACGAAGAATCAGATGAATTAATTACTTATAAATGTGACGTTTGTGGCAACGTATATACCATGAAAGCTCGCACTAAAGCTGCAGGTCATGGATGTCCAAAATGTCTTAAATCTCGCGTAAAACTTAAAATAGACAGCGATATAAATATATAATTACTTACCCAATCTTGACAAAAATTCTTCACGCTTATTTTCAGAAATCGGTACGTAAACCTTTCCAAAAACAATTCTGTTTCTTTCCACAATCTCTACCATAGGAATATTTACGATAAATGATCGATGTACCCGCATAAAGGTATCAGTTGGAAGCAAATCCTCTATCTCCTTTAGTGTCATCAATGAAGAGAGGGGAGCGGCATCTTTACGGAATATTATTACTCGATCGTTTCTTGCTTCTACGTATTCAATTGAATCAAGTTTCATTTGAATCAACTGGTTTTTGACCTTAACAGTAATCATACGGGGAGAAGAAACTTCGTGATTAATGTTGGATGAATAAACATCACTCATCGACTTCCATTCAATGGCTCTGCTTACCGACTTGAGAAAATCTGAATAGCTTACAGGCTTCAAAAGATAATCGAGTGCATTGACCTTAAATCCCTGAAGGGCATACTGGTCATACGCAGTGACAAATATTATTCTGCAGCTTGGAGGAACAACGGCTGCAAAATCTATACCATTGAGCATTGGCATATTTATGTCGAGAAATATTATGTCGGCCACTCCATCCATCACTGTCTTAATGGCCTCGGCAGCTGATTCAAAGCCTCCTACAAGGGTAAGGGAAGGAGTTTTATCAATATATGCCTTGAGGAGTTCGCGTGCAAGCGGCTCGTCATCAATCACTATGCAATTCAATGTTTTTTCCATATCTATCTAACGTAGAATCATTTCGCAGATTGTGTCAGGGTTCTTAGAGCTGAAACTTTTATCTTAAGTTCTGATCTAAATTCACTTGTATCTTCCTCTATTATAAGTTTGTAGGAATCTGAATATAGCAGTTGAAGTTGCTTTTCAATATTTCTTAATCCGACCCCCGAACATCCTTTTTCAAGTTTTCCTATCTTTTCGGTTGAGCTTGAGTTGGTGACTTTGCAGAGCAACCAATCATCATCAACACTTATTTCAATATTGATAAATCCTTTATTATCAACGATTGCTACATGCTTAAAGGCATTCTCCACAAGAGTAAGAATCAGCAAAGGGGTGATATGCAATGAAGGGTCGTTTATCTCTTGAAGTTTGCATGTCAAATTCACAGAGGGATTTAACCGTAGGCTCATCAATCTCGTAAAATCCCTTATGAATTTCATCTCTTTTGTGAGAGACACTGTGTCAGACTCTGCATCGTAGATCATGAATCTGAGCATATTGCTGAGTTCATGTAGAGATTCTTGTGCCTTTTCTGAGTCAATAGCTATCAGAGCATAAATATTGTTGAGAGAGTTAAAAAGGAAATGAGGATTTAACTGAGCTTTAAGACTCATCAATTCAGTGTTTCTGCGTTCTGCTTCGAGTTCAAGAACTCGACTTCTCATTTCTTCTCTCGCTTTTGACGCTCGCATAGCGTAGGCAAGAGCTATGGATAAGATCATCATCACTCCATCCCTAATGATGAACCGTAGGTATCCCATAAGATGTTGCCCGTAGGTCATCGGCACCTTCTGCATGTGTCTTGGTCTCGGCATCCCTCCGTGTGCTTCAAACCATAGCGGTAGGAGAGAACACAAGATCACTACAAGGATTATATTGATAATGAAAAATAGATATTTATTGTCTTTCCCGAAGAATAGTCTTGGAACAATGAAAAAATAATTTACGCAAAAAATCCCGGTATAGCACGTAGCCATAAGGATATTGAAAGTCGTCATGTCTTTCGGTTCGCTGTCTTGAGAAAAGAGAGCAAGCATCGAAGGAAAATAAAAAAGCAGGAACGCCAACAGTAATACCGTTGCCGTCCCTGCCTTGGTGCTCTTGATAGGTGGAGTCATATATTAAAATAGTGGAATAATGATTTTTTACTCATATCTTATGGCTTCTATTGGATCAAGATTAGATGCTTTAGCTGCCGGGTAGAACCCGAAGATCACACCTATCACAGTGCATACAGCAAATGAAAGCACTACCGACGATGGATCGATCTGAACAGGCCAATTAGCAAATATCTTGATAAGCCATGTGGCAAGGGCACCAAGAACAATACCAAGCAGACCACCTGTGACTGAAATGATGATAGCTTCAATAAGAAACTGAGTCATGATGTCGCGCCCTGTAGCGCCGATACTCATTCTCAGACCTATCTCGCGCGTACGTTCTGTCACGCTGACGATCATGATGTTCATGATACCTATGCCTCCCACGAGGAGTGAAATGCCGGCTACGGCAGCGAGTAGTACTGTCATCATGGAAGATGTAGATGAAATCATTTCTGCAAGTTCTTGCATTGATCGGATAGTGAAATTATCTTCTTGTTCCGGACGCAGTTTATGGCTCGTACGCAGTATATCTGTGATCTCTGCGATCGTTTCTTCGGTCTTGTTCTCGTCAATCGCAGATGCCTGTAGTCCCTGGATGTAGTCGACAGCAAGCATACGCTTCATGACTGTAGTGTATGGCACAAGTGCGAGGTCATCCTGGTCCTGACCCATAGTGTTGTAGCCTTTTTCATCCAAAACTCCTATCACCGTGAGGGGAATGGATCCGAATCTGACTACTTTCCCAAGTGGATCGGTGCCATCCGGAAAGAGGTTGTCAACAAGAGTCTTTCCAAGAACACAAACTTTTGCTGCTGATTTTACATCCGCCTCAGTAAACATCTCACCTTCCGCCACTTTACGCTGGCGTATGTCGAGAAACTGGGTATTTACGCCCTGAGCCTGTGATGGGTAGTTATTGTTGCCGTTCACCCATTGTCCTGAAGATGACACCATTGGCGTTATGTTGGCTATGGTAGTGGCTTGATTCACTATAGCATCGTAGTCTGCAGGCTTTAGTGTCTGCATGTCGTCGCTGCTCTGTCGCACTCCGCCACGTCTTTCAGCTCCTGGCATGATCATTATCATGTTGCTTCCCATTTCTGAAATTTGTGCCTTAATCGAGTTTTTCGATCCTTGTCCGATGGCAAGCATAGCTATCACGGCTCCTACGCCAATGATAACGCCAAGCATGGTAAGGAAGCAACGCATCTTGTTGTTTCCAAGTGCTTTTATTGCTATTTTTGATAGACTTCCTATATTCATATCCTTATATTTCAGTGTCGACAGGAAGATTCTTATAGACTTCCTCCGCCGACTTTATGTCATGATTATATTCGTCGCTTACTATCCTACCATCGCGAAGCATTATATTGCGCGATGAGTAAAGCGCAATTTCAGGGTTATGGGTAACGAATATTATAGTCTTCCCTTCCCGGTGAAGACGCTGAAAGAGTGTGAGGATGGAAAAAGATGTCCTTGTGTCGAGGTTGCCAGTGGCTTCGTCAGCAAGAATGATGACAGGATTGTTAACAAGAGCTCTTGCGATGGCGACTCGTTGTTGCTGGCCGCCAGACATTTGGTTGCTCTTATGATATATCCTTTCTCCTAATCCTACTTCTCTAAGGCATTTCTCGGCTCTTTCAGTTCTCTCTTTCGCGCTAACTGAAGAATTGTAGAGCAATGGCAGCTCTACGTTCTCAAGGGCAGTCGTCTTTGGCAGAAGGTTGTAGTTCTGGAAGATGAATCCAATCTTGCGATTTCTGATTCTTGCACGTTCATTCTTGCCCATTCCCTTTACGGCAATCCCATCAAGATAATATTCTCCTGAAGTCGGGGTGTCAAGGCATCCAAGAGTATTGAGGAGTGTTGATTTCCCGGAGCCTGAGGTGCCCATGATGGTCACGAACTCTCCTTCATAAATTGTAAATGAGACTCCTCGCAGGGCTTTGACTGTCTCGTCTCCAACCTTGAAGTATCGCTTAAGATTTTCTATTTTAATTATCTCTTTTGCCATTATTTCGCCTTGTTTCTATTAGCACCCGGTGGTTTAGGCATGAATGGATTTTCCTGAGCCTTGGGTCCTTTGTTGTCGGAAGTTTTTTCCTCATATTGGAGTGCAACTTTGTCACCTTTTTTAAGACCGGACTTTATCTGCTGATATACACTATTTTTCATACCAAGCTCCACATTGGTTTCGACAAGTTTGTTGTCACGGACCACCCATACTGAATTTTTCGCAGGTTCCTTCAGCGGTTGAGGTTTTGGTAGATCAGACCCTTCTTCGTCAGCCATTGGTTCAAATTTCAAAGCTTTAAGAGGCACTGCAATTGCATCTTCAAGTTCGAGCGTAAAAATAGAGAGATTGGCTGTCATTCCCGGGAGAAGTTTATGGTCGGGATTTGTAGTGGAGACAATAGCTTCGTATGTCACCACGTTGTTAGTTGTCGTCGGATTGATACGCACTTGTGTGACAGTGCCGGTAAACGTGTCGTCAGGGTAAGCATCCACAGTGAAGGTCACGTGCTGTCCCACTTTTACCTGGCCTATGTCAGCCTCATCCACAGCTCCTACCACTTGCATGTGGTCAAGGTCAGCTATCACATAGAGACTTGCCACACTCATGTTTGATACTACAGTCTGGCCTACTTCAACTTCCCGTGATACCACTATTCCGTCGATAGGAGAGGTGATTTCGGCGTATGTAAGGTTTTTTGCTGCTCTTACGCGGTCAGCCTGTCCCTTTTCGTATGCCATCTTTGCCACTTCATAATCTTTTTTGGAAGTCTGATACTCATAGTCAGATATCAATTTCTCGGCATGAAGGGCTTTGTCGCGTTCAAAGTTGCTTTTTGTATATTCGTATGTTGCCTTAGCAGAAGCGAGAGTGGCATCTGCACTTTGAAGTTCACTTTGAAGTACGGTCTTGTCGATTTCTGCAATCAACTGACCTTTAGTCACTTCATCATTGTAGTCAACATATAGATTGCTGATGATACCCGTCACCTGCGTACCGACGTCAACAGAAGTGACAGATTCCATAGTTCCGGTAGCTGTCACAACCTCTGATAGGGATGTGGGCTCTACAGTATATGTATCCAGCTCGAAGGAAGTCTTTTCTGAGCAGGATGTGACTGCTATTAGTAGGGCAGCCGGAAGAATTGTTTTTTTCATTATTTTGAGTATTATCGATTTTCTAATTATTGATTTCAACTTCCTGCGTAGCGTAATATTTTATAGTTTTTTCTGCCAGTATCGCCATATATTTGGTTTGCAGCAATTCAAGACGGGCATTCAAGAGATTGTTGTGCGCAGATAGGAGGTCGAGAGGATTGACATATCCAAGTTCAAACTGGCGGTTGACAAGATCATCTGTAAGCTCCATTGCTTTTAGCTGAGATATGCCGGCATTATATCTTGCCTGTGCATTAGTAGCATCAATATAGAGGCTTTCTATTGTTTGCGATAGGTTGTCGAGCAATTCTTTCTTTGTTATATCATATTCTTGCTCAGCTATCCTTGCCTTTGCCACGGCTCTCTTAGTGGAGTTGCCATCATATATAGGAATACTGAGGTTTAAGCCTAAATTTTCATTGAAGTTATGTCCCATTTGACTTGCCCAGCCAGAGCCCCCGGAATTGTAACCAGTGCTCAGTCCACCTTGCAGAGCTATGTTTGGCAGATTCCCGGCTTTTGCTATTTTGATGTCGTTCGCATAAATTTCTTTGCTTAGCTCGTTGCTTTTTATAGTTGGAAGCCATGCTGCTGCAGTATTGTAGACTTCAATTCTGTCTGGAAGAGGTGCGAGGACGTCGGAATCCGGAAATTTCACATCGGCTACTTGAAGGTTATAGTCTATTCCAAGTTCAAGTATTTTTTTGAGAGCCATCTTGGCACTTTCGTAGTTGCTCTTTGCCTGAGTCAAATTGTAGGCATCTTGTGCTCTCTGACTTTCTATTTGTGCGTAGTCTACTTGTGAAGACCTTCCTGATTCTGTCAGCTTAAGGGCTCGTTCCGCTTGAGCTGTACTGACTTGCAGGGTTTGTTCGGCAATTGAAACGGTCTCTTCAGCATACATTATGTTGAGATAAGCTTCAAGTATGCCGAGTTTAAGAGTTTTAACTACATCATCGCCTGCAAGATTTTGTTGCTGTTCAAGAATTTTAGCTGATTCCTGACGGTATTTCCTTACGTTTCCTTCCCATACTGTCCATGATGCTCCAATATTATAGGTGCTTCCGTATGAATTGCCATTACGTCCAGCACCCGGTGAAGGATAATTGGTCAGAGATTGGGTGGTGTTGAAAGCTACTGTAGGAAGCCATGCATCTTTTGCAGATAGATAGTCCTGGCGGGCTGTCTGGATATTCAGCATGGTTCGTCTTATAGCTGTATTGTTCGTAGTGGCCCATTCGACGCAGTCATCGAAAGTCCAGATCTTGTCTTGGGCTCTCAGTGAGGCTGAGCTCATTGATAAGCCGGCAAGTAGAAGAATCAGTCTACATTTTTTCATCATAACTGTTTTGATTAGTCTTAATCTTTTCCTTGATGCAAAATTAATCTATATGTTTGTAATAAAAAAGGAAATACGGCACATACCTTAATTTTTATGGTAAAAAGTAAAAAAAGAGGGGTCATTGCTACTCGATACCCTCAAGTGTTAAAAAATATTATTTTGTTAATTTTGAAAGGTATTATTAAAAATTGAGTAATCTTTTTTCGAAGAACTCTACAAGTTTTAGTACTTGGTAATTTGGTGTGCAGATTTATTTTATTAATTTTGTAATTGAATTATTCGAAAATTGATAATATTTTGTCATGACTAAAAAAGCAAAGGAGATAGAGGAGGTGATGATTGGAATGGGTGATGAAGCGAAGGCTAAGCATCTGATGCGTTTTTTCAAATGTGCGCCGGATCAATATGGCTATGGTGATAAGTTTTTAGGGATTAAGGTGCCTGAGACTCGTTCCTTAGTTAAGGAATGCCGGAATCTTGTCTCTCTAAAAGATGCTGTCGATCTTGTGAAATCAGAAT
This sequence comes from Muribaculaceae bacterium, assembly GCA_029060725.1. GTDB lineage: Bacteria > Bacteroidota > Bacteroidia > Bacteroidales > Muribaculaceae > Lepagella. Next base: position 30,114 of record JAIDTL010000094.1, read on the forward strand.
GGCATGAAGTGCGCCTGGCAGGTTTTCTATTTCTTATTGAGCTTTATAAGAAAGCGGTTAAATCCAAAAATAGAAAGAGTGTCGAAGAAATTGTAAATCTCTATCTTGAACTTATTCCTTACGGTAATAATTGGGATCTTGTTGATCTCGTCGCTCCTAAGATTCTTGGAGAATTTATGGTGGATTGTCAGGAGAAAAGACAGATACTTGATGTTTTCTCTGATATGTCTGACAGCTTATGGCATCAGCGAGTGGCAATAGTTGCGACCTGGACACTTATCTGCCATGGAATGTATGAAGAAACGTTACGCATAGCAAAGAAATATCTCAATCATTCACACGACCTCATCCATAAAGCTTCCGGTTGGATGCTTCGGGAGGTAGGCAAGAGAGGAGGAGATAAGGAGTTGAGGGATTTCCTTGACAGCTATGCTTCTAAAATGCCCCGCACGATGCTTCGCTATTCGATAGAGAGATTGCCGGAACAGGAACGACAGTATTATCTTAAATATCAAAAGAATGATTAGAATAGGTAGGTATGAATTAGGCTTCGCTCCGCTTTCAATGGTGATATTATTTATAGTGTTAAGTATATTTGCAATTTCATCAGCCTTGAGTCAGGCAAGACCGGAATGGTCTATGCCTGTATCAGGACTGATAATAATAAACGAAAGTGTGGCGTTGGTAGCCACACTCGCATATGGTATTCTTGTACATTTAATAATGACATTTATGTCATGGATTAAACAGCTGAAAGATTAAGTTATCCGAATGTCTTTTCAAGTTTCG
>JAIDTL010000095.1 GCA_029060725.1 Muribaculaceae bacterium
AAAGCTTTAGACTTGCTTGTCAAGAGAAATAAAATGCTATGCCAATTATTTCAAACCAAACTCTTTCCTCTCTTGACAATGCAAAATTACTACATTTTTTTCGAATGTGCAAGAGGCTTCACAAAAAAATTACCCTCCCCGCACAAATTTACCAATAATGTCCCAAAATGACCAATATCGCATAACTGGATTTATAGAAACAGTACGGGAACTTAAGGATGCATAGGGCATAATTCCTCACAAGACTGTCTGTAGAATTTATTCTAGGGAGGACATTGTTTGAAAAAATAATATGAAAAAAATCGACGGAAAGAGGATGAATAAGGATTTTTTTCACTATTTTTGCAAAAGAATATTTTGACCATGGAAAAGATTGAAAAGAAAAGGCTCGAAGCTTTGCGCAAGGCAATGGACGAGCATGACATAGACTGCTGCATCATCAACAGCACAGATCCTCATCAGAGTGAGATTCCACCTGCCCATTGGCGTGGCAGGGAATGGCTCACCGGGTTCAAGTCGGAAAACGGCACCAACGGTATTGCGGTCATCACAAAAGACCATGCATACGTGTGGACAGACAACCGCTTCTTCATCCAAGCCCGTCAGCAACTTGAAGGGACAGGGTTTGAGATGATGCCACTTGACGGACCGGAGGCTGTAGACTTGATAGATTGGGTATCGAAACATCTGGAAGCCGGAAAAACTGTCGGTATCGACGGAATGACATTCAGCGTGTCGGAAGCTCAGGATATGGAGCTCAAATTCACAGAAAATGAAATCGGACTTCGTACGGATTTCCCTCAATTCGACTTCATTTGGACAGATCGCCCGGCAAGACCCCTCAACAAACTTTTCGTACACGATGAGGCAATTGTAGGGGAAAATGTAGATTCTAAGATAAGAAGAGTGCTTGAGCAAGTGGAGAAAGCAAGCGCTGACTGCATCTTGATTTCAGCACTCGATGACATTGCGTGGATCACCAACCTGCGTACGGCAGGCGACATATCGTTCAGCCCGATGTTTGTCAGCTACCTTTATCTTAATACCCAAGGCAAGCGTGTGCTTTTCATTGACGAGGAAAAGATAACAGAAGAAGTCAAAAAGCATCTTGACCTTTACAATATAGAGGTCTTGCCCTACGATAAGGTGAAAGAGTTTGTGGGGAAACTGCCTAAAGAGGAGCGACTGATGATAGACCCTACACTTACAGCTATAGGCGTGTATGATCATATCGACTGTCAGACAGTATTCGGAGGGGAAGGCGTGGCTAAGTTGAAGAGCGTGAAAAATGAATGTATGCTGACCCATTGGCGCACGGCGATGGAAAAAGACGGGGTCGCACTTGTAAAATTCTTCAAATGGATCGACGAGGAATACCCGAAAGGGCAACTTACTGAAATGAGTCTTTCACGCAAACTTAGAGAACTAAGGCTTGCAGACCCGGATTGTGTAGATGAGAGTTTTGCAGCCATTTTAGGTTGGAACGGACATGGAGCAATCGTCCATTACGAGCCATCGGATGAAACGGACGTTCCGGTAGCAGGACCGGGGTTGCTTCTCGTAGACAGCGGCGGACAATACAAACAGGGCACTACAGACATCACGCGCACCATAGTGCTTGGAGGGGAACCGACAGCTGAGCAAAAGCATGACTTCACGCTTGTGCTGAAAGGACATATCGCACTCTCAAAAGCCATATTTCCAAAAGGAACACGCGGCGCACAGCTCGACATACTTGCCCGCCAGTATCTATGGAATGAAGGAAAGGCTTATTATCACGGCACCGGACACGGCGTAGGATTCTTCATCAACTGTCATGAAGGTCCGGTGCAAATACGCATGAATGAAATACCGGTGCCACTGGAACCGGGTATGGTGATGAGCAATGAGCCCGGAATTTATATAGAGGATAAATATGGCATCCGATGTGAAAATATGCTTGCAGTCGAGCTTTGGAAGAGCAATGAGTTTGGCGACTTCTACCGCTTCCGCAACCTGACACTCTTCCCATTCGACCTGAACCTTATAGAATGGGAAATAATAACACCGGAAGAAAAGAAATGGCTGGAAGATTATCATAGGGAAGTATATGATAGGCTCTCCCCTCTCCTATCGGAAGAGGAAGCGAATTGGCTCTCCAATCAATGCATAATTCATAATGCATAATTCATAAGTCTTAAAAATCTTATAAGTCTTATAAATCTTATAAATCTTATAATTAAAAAATTGATAACTAAAAAAAGATATGGCAATAATACAAGAAGTGAGGGGATTTACCCCGGTGATAGGCAAGGACTGTTTTCTTGCAGCTAATGCAGTAGTAGTAGGCGATGTCGTCATTGGCGACGGATGCAGCGTATGGTTTGGCGCCGTGCTTCGTGGCGACGTGAACTCAATCCGAGTAGGAAATGGCGTCAATATCCAAGACGGCAGTGTTCTTCACACCCTCTATGAAAAATCTACGATTGAGATTGGTGACCATGTTTCTGTAGGACACAATGTGGTGCTTCACGGATGTAAGATAGAAGACTATGCGCTAATCGGAATGGGCGCCGTAGTGATGGACAATGCCGTAGTTGGTGAAGGAGCTATTGTGGCTGCCGGATCAGTAGTGCTCAGCAATACCAAGATCGGCAAGCATGAGCTATGGGCAGGATGCCCTGCCAAGTTCGTCAAGATGGTTGAGCCCGAAAAGGCTAAGGAGATGAACATCAAGATTGCAAACAACTATCACATGTATTCCACGTGGTATGGACCACAAGACTAACCTGCCGGTGGCAGTAGACATAAACGAAACGAGAGATAAGGAGACAGACTTGAGGATATTGAGTCTGCTCTCCCAGTCTTTCCCTAATGTGCAGGCAGCGAGCACTGAGATCATCAATCTTGAAGCGATCCAAAACCTGCCAAAAGGGACTGAGCACTTTGTGGCAGACCTACATGGAGAACATGAGGCGTTTTCCCATATACTCCGCAATGCTTCCGGCAATATCCGCCGTAAGGTCACCGAAATATTCGGCAATTCGCTACGAGAGCAAGATATCCGCAATCTTTGCACACTCATTTATTACCCTGAAAGCAAATTGGAGTATACGAAAGCTGAGGAAGACAATATGGAAGATTTCTATAGCGTAACCTTGCATCAGCTTATACTCGTGCTTCAGTCCGTCTCCTCCAAATACACTCGTTCAAGAGTGAGGAAAGCTCTCCCGAAAGAATATGCCTACATTATAGAGGAATTGCTTCATGAATCCCCTACGGATTATGACAAGGATGCTTATTTCCGCCGCATCATCGAAACTATCATATCCACGGGACAAGCAGACAACTTCATAATAGCCCTATGCAACGTGATCCAGCGCCTAAGCATCGACCAGCTTCATATCCTTGGAGATATTTTCGATAGAGGACCCGGGGCACACCTAATAATGGACACGCTTTGCGCCTACGAGCGCTTTGATATACAATGGGGCAATCACGACGCCCTCTGGATGGGAGCAGCAGCGGGAAATGACGCTTGCATTGCAAATGTGTTGCGGCTATCACTGCGCTACGGCAATATGGCGACTCTCGAAGACGGATATGGCATCAACCTCGTGCCACTTGCAACGTTTGCTCTTGAGACATACGGCGACGATCCATGCGAAGGATTCGGTCCTCATATCATGGACGGAGAACACGCTCCCGACGAGAAATCACTCCAGCTCTGGGCAAAGATGCACAAGGCTATCAGTATCATACAGTTCAAGCTCGAAGGACAGACTATCGACCGCCGACCGGAATGGAAGATGGAAGACCGAAAACTTCTTCATCTTATCGACAAGGAGAAAGGAGTAATAAATATCAATGGGAAGGAATATGAGCTGAAAGACACTAATTTCCCAACCATATCTACAGAAAATCCGTATGAGCTCACTGAGGAGGAAGCCTCGCTCGTGGAAAAGCTCCACCATTCGTTTATGGTGAGCGACAAGCTGAATCGGCACGTGCAGTGTCTGCTTTCACACGGGTGCATGTATGCCATCTACAACTCCAACCTGCTATTCCATGCCTCGATGCCACTGAATGATGACGGTAGCCTGAAGGAGGTCGAGTTGAACGGAGCTAAATATAAGGGCAGAGAGCTTATGCACCGAATCGGAATGATGATGCGTGCAGCCTTCAACGATGACACCAATCCCGAACTTAAGAAATTTGCTGTAGACTATTACTGGTATCTCTGGTGTGGCAAAGACTCCCCTCTTTTCGACAAGTCGAAGATGGCTACTTTCGAGCGCTATTTCATCAAGGACGAGTCAACCCATACGGAAGAGAAGGGCAACTACTATAAGCTGCGCAATGATGAGAAGATAATCGACGGTATCCTCGATGCTTTTGGAGTGGATGGAGAGCATCGCCACATAATAAACGGGCACGTTCCGGTAAGGGCTGCCAAAGGTGAGAGTCCGATGCGTGCCAACGGAAAACTTCTTGTCATCGACGGAGGTTTTTCGAAGGCTTATCATTCCACTACAGGAATAGCCGGATATACTCTCGTATATCACAGCCGTGGACTGGAGCTTGTACAGCACGAGCCGTTCGAGTCAGCAGAGAAAGCTGTGAAGGAAGGGACAGATATCTTGGGGTCTAAGCAGATCGTAGAGCTATCGGCAAAGCGACTTCGCGTGCGCGACACTGACAAGGGTCATGAGCTACAAGGGCAGATCGAAGAGCTCAAGGACTTGCTGCATGCCTTCCGGCACGGATTGGTCAAGGAGAGACACTTGAGGTAATTCATAATGCATAATTCATAATTACAATCGATTTAATAAAAAGCATCTAAAGGGTAAAAGGTGGAAAATTACACCTTTTACCCTCTATGGAATAATATCAACAATATCATGAAATTGATAAAATACATAATAATATTATCGGCTTTATTGTTCAATTCGCTTGGAGCGCGTGCGGATATTCCTTCGGTTGATGAGGAAAGCGATTTCCATAAGCTTTCGGGAAACCTTCGGGCTTATCCGTATGCTGAGAGTGAGCCGCCGACGCAGACACCTCCACCGGCCGGGTACACTCCTTTTCATCTTGAGCATTATGGGAGACATGGCTCTCGCTGGCTGATTGGTGAAAACGATTATAAAACGCCTGTCAGGAATATGGAGAAGGCAGAGAAAGCCGGGAAGCTTACTCCGCTTGGGCAAGAGACTCTTGATGAGCTTAGGAAGATTGAGTTGGCTTCGCGTGGAAGGCTCGGAGAGCTCTCCGACAAGGGTGCTCTGCAGCATCAGGCTATAGGCAGGCGTATGGCACGCAACTATCCGGAACTTTTTTCCGACTCATCGCAGGTTGACGCTAAGGCTACCGTGGTGATCCGTTGCATACTTTCGATGCTTAATGGTCTGCAGGGGATACGCGAAGTTGCTCCCGAAGTAAGCGTAAAGAGTGATGCATCATACGCCGACATGCATTTCATGAACTATGATGACAAACCGGCATGGCCAATCAAAGACAAGGCAATGGATACAATCCTTAAAGAGTATCAGGCAAGACATCAGTTGAAGGGAGACTATCTTAAGAGACTCGTTGACGACGAAAAATTCGCACGCGACAGCGTAGCTCCAGGTCTTATGCCACAACTCTATTGGATTCTTGCCAACACTCAGGGGCACAGTGGACAAAAGTGGATGCTTGACAAGGTATTTACCGTTGACGAAGTACGCGAAGCCTGGCGTGGCGACAATGGGATGTGGACGCTCCACTGCATTGACTCGCCACTCACAGAACGCCGTATGCCATATACACAGCGAAAACTCTTGAAAAACATAATCGAGAGCACCGACACAGCAATTATGTCGACACGCCCAAGTGTAAATCTCCGCTATGGTCATGACGGCATCCTGATCAATTTCATCACCCTGATGGAAATCAATGACCTCGGGAAAGAATTTGCATCAATAGAGGAGGCTGAAGAGGCAGGAGTGCGTAGCTATGACCTCATTCCGATGGCAGGTAATATCCAATTGGTCTTCTATCGTAATGCAGAAAATGACGTGCTGGTGAAGGCTCTTCTTAACGAAGAGGAAGTGCGACTGCCGGCTACACCGGTCAGCGGTCCTTACTACCGATGGAGCGACTTGCGTGACTATTATCTGGAGAAAGCTAACCGATACTGAGCACATGATTGAAAAAGACGTTTGGGGACGCACGCGGAGCGTGCTAACTACTCTGGGCGAACCTTCAGGGTGCTGAAATAAGAAAAAAAACTGCGAGCGCATTAAACCTTTTGCGCTCGCAGTTGTCTTATAGATATAAGAAAGAAATTAGTTTCATGATGTTAGGTTAGTAAAATGTATTATGGAAAGCACTTAATGGCAGTCGTTTGTGAAAATGGCTGCCATTATTTTATGTAATTCCTTTGGGCAATTTTTATATATTTTCATGTTTACTTTTCAACGTTTATGGTATAATATAATATGGAACAAATTCTCAAGACCGATCAGATAGCACTGCACATAGAATATATGCAGTCAGTAAATTATGCCATGCTCTTAAATGGAGGTAAAGTAATAACAGATTTCTATATAAAAAATATTTCCGGGCATAGACTCGAAGATTTAAATATCAGTATCAGTGGTTTCTATTTCCCTGAAGTTGATGTAAAGACGGGATCTATAGAAGCGGATGATATGCTTAGAGTAAGCACGGATAATGTAATTCCAGACCTTACTCGCCTTCAACAACAGAATGAGGGCGTCTACACAGAAATTAAGATTTCGATAAGGGATAGTGATAATATAATTGGAGATTTTCGGTTTCCAATCACAATTCAAGCTTGGAATAATTGGGTGGGGAACGAAATGAGATACCAAGAATTAGCATCATTTGTAATGCCCAATCATCCGTATGTAGCTCAAATAATAGAAAAAGCCACATCCATCCTCCAGCAACATTCACGCTATACATCATTCTATGGATATAACATCGCCGACAATCGGGAAGTGATCGAACAAATCAGAGCCATATGGACTGCTTTATTATCGGAAAATCTGAAATATCTCACGATAAATCCTAACTATATTGATGAGGGGCAGCGCGTGATGACACCTGAAATGATAGCTCGCTACAAGCATGGCAACTGTCTTGACCTTTCGTTATTGCTATGCTCTTGTCTTGAAAGGATAGGTCTTTCTCCATGCCTTGTGTCCGTACCAGGACACATTGTGGCAGGAGTATGGATGTTTCCGGACTATCCTATAACAGATTCTGTGAGTATAATTGATTCAGAAATCCGGAATTGCACAACGGATGAAAACCCAATATTGATGTTGATTGAGTCAACTGCTATATGCTATGAGAGCAGTCTGGATGATGCTATAAGATCTTTCGCTTCAACATTAAATCGAAATAAAATCACCTTTGCAGTAGATGTGATCAATGCAAGGAAAGAAGGGATTCGCCCTTTGCCTATTAATTCGGATATAATGTCAGCATATCAGGATGAAGACATCAAGGGCTGCCTTAAGAAAGACAATGAATTTTCGAGAAAGGAAGGATGGGAAAGAAAATTACTCGACCTTACGCTACGAAACGTGATGCTCGACCTTAAGCCTGGCAAAACCATCGTGCCAATTAGAGAGAGCAACGTCACCACCGTAGTTGAATATATAAAGATGAACAGGCTTTCCGAGTTGGTTGGGCCGCCGGAAAAGGATAATCTCGAACAATTGAAAAGCCTATATCGCGCTGCCCGCACATCTATAGAGGAGAATGGAGCAAACACTCTTTTTGTTTCGTTGGGGACTCTTCGATGGTTTGATGTCGACGATAGCCGTCCGCATATTGCCCCGCTTCTTTTTATACCGGTGAGCATCGTGCGAAAGAAAGCCATGACATACGAAGTGAGACTTCGTGATGATGAAGCCATGATCAATGTCACACTCATTGAAATGCTTCGCCAAATGTTTGGGGTCAGTTTTCCGGAATTTGAGCAATTGCCTGAAGATGAGGAAGGGTTTCCGAATTGGAGAAAGATATTCGACGTTTTTTCAGAACACATAAAGGAAATCAACAAGCGTCAGCCGACTGAACGGCAATGGGAGCTCCCGATCAAATCGTATATCGGGATATTTTCATTTACTAAATTCCTTATGTGGCACGATGTCCATTTTCATCCGGAAGTCATAGAACATAACCCGGTGTTGAGAGGATTAATGGAAAACCATTATAATCCCCAACCCAATGATTCAGAAATTACCAATGCACAATCGATAGAATCTGAATCATTGCTCGATCTTATGATGCCGGTAGACTTTGATTCGTCACAGTTGGAAGCAGTGGCTGAGAGTCATTACGGAAGTTCGTTTGTGCTTCACGGACCTCCGGGAACAGGGAAGTCTCAGACTATCACAAACATGATAGCAGATGCACTCTATTCAGGAAAGCGCATCCTTTTCGTTGCGGAAAAGAAAGCGGCTCTTGACGTAGTGCGATCCAGACTCAATGCGATAGGACTTGAACCCTATTGTCTTGAACTGCATAGCAACAAGACCGATAAACGCTCTTTCTTTAATCAGGTGCAAAAGTCAGGGATACACAATTTGGGTAATCATTCTGTGTCGACCGGCAAGACCAATGGATATCAAATAACCGCCCAGACTCTAAAATCAGCCCAAAACCATCTGAGCGATATCACCAAGGCAATCCATTCAAAAAACTTGAATGGAATGTCGCTCTATCATTGTGTCAATCAATTGCTTTCATCAGGCTACTACAACCTGATGATGGATTACAGAGATGTAGAACACCTCTCCCCTCTTCAAATAGATGAAATATGCGCGGAATTCCGCTCTCTCGACCTTATAGCTGAGATATTGGGGTATCACCCGGGCAAATCAGACCTTGTAGGTATATATCCACGCGAAAATACGGCTACCAATCAGGCAGCTGTCTCAAAGGCATTGGCAGAGATGCCTGAAGCTATCGAAAAAGCAAGAAAGAAAGCTGTATCTTTCTTCAACCGATGGTTTAAGAAACGCAGTCCGGAAGAAATTCTCAGACAAAGTGAAACTTGGCAACAACTATCAAGAGAAGCAGTCATCGATTCGGAAAAATTCAAAGACATTGACGTGCTTGCAGCCTCTATCGAAAAGTGGAACAAAGCTATAGGGGGACTGCGTAAATGGTATCATTTCTCAGAAAAGGCATCCAAAATCAGTGAATATCGCTTTTCAAAAGCTTTTGATTTCTATCTTCTTGGGAACAGCGGGGGGAAAACCGCCGATGCTGTCAAAAGCTCTTATTACCGTGCGAATGCCTACCACACTATCGACAACGACCGCAACCTGAGAGGCTTCTCCGGCCGTCTGCATCAAGACAAAATAGAAAGATATCGCCAATATACGGAAGAATTTCAAAAATTGCGTCGTGATGAACTGATCAGAAAGATGGAGGAAAATATATCACGGGCTAATCTATCGCCTCGCCAAGAGAGCCAACTTTCAGTTCTTCTACGAAGACTGCAGACAAGAGGACGAGGAGTTGCACTCCGAAAGGTAATAGCAGATTCCGGGGATATCCTCACTAAACTCTTCCCCTGTATGCTTATGTCGCCATTAAGCGTAGCCCAATATCTCGACATGAAATCTGACTTATTTGACATTGTTATATTTGACGAAGCTTCTCAAATGGAAACGTCTGATGCTGTAGGGACCATTGCAAGAGGAAGAAGTCTTGTGGTGGTGGGAGACCCATTGCAACTTCCACCTACGCGATTTTTCACAACGCAGACATCAACCGGAGAAGATATTGAGGAGAGCGAAGACTCTGATTCTATTCTTGAAGATTGCATAGCCATAGGCATGAAGTCGCACTATCTTTCACGTCACTACCGCTCACATCATGAAAGCCTGATAGCTTTCTCCAACAGTCAGTTTTATGATAATCGTCTGCTGACATTCCCTTCTCACAATGATTCGCAGAGAAAAGTATCGCTGATTGATCCGAACGGCATATATGATTATGGCAAGACGCGCACCAATAGAATAGAGGCAGAGGCTGTAGTGAAACATGTCATAGACCTTCTGGAGGAATCAACGGCATGTCCATCCATCGGTATAGTTGCTTTCTCAAAGGCACAGAGCAATCTTATTGAAGACATCTTGAATGCCAAACTCCAAAGAAACAAGGCACTGCAAAAGAAGTTGGATGAAGCTGAAGAAGCACTCTTTGTCAAGAACCTTGAAAATGTGCAGGGAGATGAGCGTGATATAATCATTTTCTCCATTGGATATGGTCCGGATAAAAATGGGAATGTATCGCTTAACTTCGGACCACTTAATCAAAGTGGAGGAGAACGACGCCTGAATGTGGCGGTATCACGCGCACGTGAAGAAATGATCATTTTCAGCTCCTTGTTGCCTCAACATATCCCGGCTGAAGGGGTTGCAGCAAAAGGAGTTTCATCGCTACGTCAATTTTTGACATACGCCATTGACGGAAAGAATCAGCAGATGCAATCTGAAGAGAACGAACGTGAAGTTATCATTGACAATATAGCTGAAAAATTGCGAGAGAAGGGACTTCAGGTTGCCACAAAAGTCGGAAGAAGTGACTTTAAGATCGATATTGCGATTGTGGATAAAGAGAATCCGGATAATTATTCACTTGGTCTAATTCTCGATGGACGGGATTATAATGCACTTCCTACGGTACGCGACAGGGAGATAACGGTTCCATCAGTGTTACAATCATTAGGGTGGCGTCTCCACCGGCTATGGACTATTGACTGGCTTGAAAATCCGGAAAGTGTGATACAATCAATCACCGATGCAATTCCATGAAACTATGCCGGTTCTTCACATGAATAAGATCGGGGTATAACAAGCTTCGTTCGTATTTATGGAATTATGAAAGCTTAGGCGCTGATCTCTCTATCAGAGGCGCAGAACTTTCAGATTAGCTCAGATTTATTGTTTCTGTGGCTATCTGTCAGTTCTTGCGCTGGAATTAGATCTGGGCATAACAAGCTCAGTTCGGATTTTGGGAATTTTGTAGGCTTAGGCTCAGATCTCTCTTTCAGAGGCACAGAACTTTCAGATTAGCTCAGAAGTTAAATATAAATTGGGGAATATGAATAAAAAACAATCAAATTGTGTACAAGATTGACTAAATTATATTATCTTTGCGATTGCAAAGACACGCGGAATGTGTGATGCCTTAGCAGATACCGTTTATGCAAAAACCGAATCTCTACATAATCGCCGGATGCAATGGAGCAGGAAAGACAACTGCTTCATTCAATGTCTTGCCTCAAATCCTAAATTGCCGTGAATTCGTCAATGCTGATGAAATCGCGAAAGGACTGTCGCCGTTCTGTCCGGAATCTGTAGCGATACAAGCAGGTAAACTGATGTTGGAGCGAATTGAAACCTTGGTGGCAGATGGTGTGTCCTTTGCAATAGAGACCACATTGGCTACACGTAGCTACAAGAACCTTGTTCTAAAGGCTAAGAAAAAGGGATATAATGTAAGTTTACTGTTCTTCTGGCTTAAATCTCCGGAAGTTGCTTGTGAACGAGTGGCTCATAGAGTAGCGGAAGGAGGACATAATATCCCGATTGAGACAATATTCCGCCGATATTGGCTTGGGCTTGAGAATCTTTTCCGGATATTCATGCCGATAGTTGATTACTGGGCGTTATATGACAATAATAATGAGACAAGTTTGATAGCAGATACAAACGGAATTACAAACCATCCTGTTTATTCACAAATAATCAACTCTATATGTCAAAGGAAGAACAATTGGAAATGAGGGAAATCCTCAATAAGGCCCTCAAGGATTCTTATCATAAGATGATTGACCTGAAAAAGAAATTGGGGCAGACGGTCATCATTGCCGATAAGAATGGGATGCCCATCGAAGTTTCCGCTGAAGAAGCTGAGAGAATCGCTCATGCGCGGTCATAACCTTGAAATAATAATTTTTAAAATCAAAGTTAAATTTGTCAAAATAATAATTTTTCTGACAAAAAATTATTAAATTTGCATATCATTTACGTACACATTTTGTTTTAAGTGTAGAGTCTATAATTATAAAAAATTATACCTATGGCAATAGCAATTAGAGAAATACCGATACTTACAGGACAATCAGCTATAGATTTTGTCAATGAAACCGAAAAATATTCTGATCGTCCTGTTCCTCGATTGTCACAGAAAAGAGAAATGGAATTACGCAATATAAAAGAAGCTTATAAACATTTCGTCTGGTAATTTATGGAATCAAGATTTGTATTGCAGAATGAATGCACATTGATGCAATATACTCAAGATGTACAATCTCATTGTGAACCATTTTCATGTGGAGATAAAGATCTTGATGAGTTTTTTGAAAAGGATGTATTCCTTTATGAGGAAGAAATGCTTGGGAAAACGTACTGTTGGGTCACAAATAGCCGACCTCTTAAAATTGTATGCCTCATGACAGTTGCCAACGACAGCATAAAAAGTTCAGGACTTACTAAGAACTCACGTAATAGATTCAATCGCATTTTCAATAATGAAAAACGCAATCTGACATATCCAGCGACATTAATAGGACGTCTTGGTGTAAATAAAGATTTCCAAGGTAAACATGTTGGTCGTCAACTAATGGAGTTTATTAAAGATCAGAATATTGCTACAGACAATGATAATGCCTGCCGCTTTCTTGTTGTAGATGCTATTAACAAACCTGAGACCCTTGCATATTACGAACACAATGGATTCTTATATATGCATAAAACTGAAGAGGTGGAACGTATAGCACTTAAGCGCTTTGACGAAGAAGGCACACTGATATTTGAACTCAGAGATAATGAACCTCTCCATACAAGAATGATGTATTTTGACTTAAAACGACTTTGAGACTTGGTTTTAATCATTTTATTCAAGTTTCGCAAGTACTAAATAACTCACGCAAAGGCGCAAAGGGCTCGCTGAGAAACTATTAACTATAAACGATTAACGATCAATTATAGCTTCGCGACTTGGTTTTGGCAAGCACGCAATGATTGCGGGCTGCTACGCATCGCCCGGAGTGCGCAGAGAACAAGCGCTGTTCCTGCGCTAAGGGTTGCACTTCAACATACAAGAACAAGCGAAACTTAAATCATTTTAGCGAAAGGTTCATATTGATGAAACAAATGATGAGACTATAAATGAGACTATAAAGCAGACCATTAAATGAAGCTCGAGAGCGATTGCTCTCGAGCTAATTTTTTATAAGACTTTGCTGTTTACTTTCATAATGCTTTTGGTATATACTTTCACAAGGCTAATCTAACTCTCAATTTTGCGGGTTAGACGAAGTCTTATTGTTAAACTAAAAACGTTATTATGAAAAAGATTCTCATTATGGTGGCAGTGCTACTCTCAGCCGGGACCACTTTCGCCGTCGAGCCGATGACAACTGATGGAAATGTATTGCTTGCTCAGTACAACAGTAACGAACAGGTAGTAAGAGCTTACTATCCCTACAACGGACAGTTGGCTTCAATAAAGATCAAGATCAAGGGCAGCCATGTAGTAGCTTACTCGACAAGCAAAGACTTCATCGGCAATGATGAGTGGCGCCTGGTTCAGACTCCTGCCGGCATCACGCGTACAGATTCCACGTTTGACGGACAATTGGCACGAGAGTTCAACAACAAGGCAACACTTAATCTCAGCGACGGCTATCACCACTCTCGCATTACCGTTTATTTCTAAACACCACGGCTCTTTCATTTAGAAATTTTATTCTGTTGGAGTCAGCGGCGACAGATGGTGAAATGGATGTTTAGGCACAGAACTTTTTTCTTGCATAGTCCATTCAAATGAACGAGCAGACTTGGCGCAGATCTTTTCTATCAAGATTCTTGTCGCCAGATTACATCAAAAAATATTCTTTCTACGTTGCTTCTGCCTGTTCGAAGTATATAGTAGGAGATAAGAACATTTCTGAGCCTAAATTCTTTAAATATCCTTCCGAATGAGCTTCCTCCCAACTCTCTATATGTATATATACACACGCCAAATCCATCTTAAATGAAAGATTAGTGTTTAACTACAAAAATTTTCACCACTAAGTGAGCAAGTATGACGGAATTTTATTATCTTTGCGCTTGCTAAGGCACACGTATGTGTCGCCGAAGCAGACATAATGATGATGAGCGTCAAACTCTCGGCAATCTGACATTGAGAATCTGGACAATTTTCAAACTAAGCAGAAAGCAAGTGATGACGCTCACGCCCAAAGTATATATCTCAGTTTTCAGAGACTGCCATATATGCCAAAAGCGTGAGCTTTTTCTTGTTACTCTTAGTTAGGCAGTCCAGAGCCCTCAGTGTGGTGACAAGTCAGAGGCTCGCGCTATTTGTGTATTAAAAAACATTTTGAAACTTAGAAATATGAAAAATATATTTGGATTCGCCAAGCCATCCCCAAAATACTTCGATCTCAATATCGACAAAATTCTTGAGAACTGGGAATGCAAACACGCAGTAAGAGAAATTATCGCGAATGCTCTTGACGAGCAAATTCTCACTAATACGCAGGATATTAAAATATTTAAAGAACAAACTACATGGATCATCAAGGACTTTGGACGAGGTCTTAAGCCTGAGCATCTCACTCAAGACGAGAATGAGGAGAAGCTTAACACTTCAGGAGTTATTGGAAAGTTCGGCATTGGATTGAAGGATGCACTTGCAACCTTTGACAGACATAACATAAAAGTTACTATATACTCTAAATATGCTAATATATCAATTATTCGAACTGCAAAAAACGGCTTCGATGAGATAATTACGCTTCACGCTAGGGTCGCTCCTCCAACAAAAGATATGATTGGCACTGAATTCCACATCTCAGGACTCTCTGATGCTGATATGGAAAGTGCCCAAAGATTATTTCTTAAATTTGGAGACCACCAAATCCTTGAATCGACTTCTTATGGGGATGTGGTTAAATCAAAAGAGAATGAGGGTTCCATTTATATTAATGGCGTGTTAGTAGCAAATGAACCAAATTTCTTGTTTTCGTATAATATCAAGAGAATTGATTCACTCTTAAAAAAAGCACTTAACAGAGAACGATCAAATGTTGGAAGAACAGCATATGCTTCAGTAATACGAAAAATATTGGTAAATTGTGAATCTGATGCTATCTGTGAATCATTAAGTAATGACCTTGCCAATTTTTCAAGCGGTTTGAATCATGACGAACTAAAATGGATCGATGTTCAAGAACATGCTGCAAAATTATTAGCAAGAAAGGAGACCGTTGTTTTCGTTACAACCAATGAAATCCAAGAGAAAACCGACCTTGTCAACGAAGCAGGCATAAATGATAGAAAAGTAATTGTAATTCCACAAAACTTGAGTAAAAAAATAGAAGAAACCAACAATCTTCCTGAAAACTCTAACGATAATAAACTAACTACATTATCTGAGTTTATTAAGCAACGATCAAATAATTTTGAATACCAATATGTGGATGTATCAACCTTTAGCCAAGTTGAATCCGAAAATTTCAAACTAATAGATCATGTTTTTCGCTTAATCGGTGGAAAGCCTTCTCACATTGAGAGCATCCGAGTGTCTGAGAAAATGCAAAAAGATACTGTAACTTTTATGGAGTGCGATGGTTTATGGAATACAGAGAACAAAAGCATAATCCTTCATCGTCGCATATTAAAAGATAAGAATCGCTTTTTAGGTGTCCTTTTGCATGAAATCGCTCATGCAAAAAGCGGCTACTCAGATACAACACGAGGATTTGAACGAGAACTTACTAATATGCTAGGACTCATAACCTCGCAACTCATATAATATATCAATTCTAACAAACCCAATAAGTACTTAAATATGGTTACAAAACAAGAATTTGATTTGGCAGCAAAGACCGTTGTAGCAAATTTCGGTCAATACTTGCCGAAAATGATTAGCTACAAAAGCTATATTCAGAAAGCAGTCCTCAACACAGCTACACCTAAAGAACTTACAGACGTAAGAGACAGCAAAATAAACATGGGAATGATCGACAAACTATGTAAGCTCGCAAAAAAAGAGTGGCAGCTCTCAAGGGATGCTAATTCCCTTTATTGCGCAGCTATGTCAGTAGGGACAATCATCAAGGAATACGACTGGGGCTCCTATTATATTTCTGGAAATGGTTTATGGGAAATCGGGCAACGAATTCAAAATGCTTAAATAATAAATAGAGCTATGGAAATTCGACACTTCAAGTTCCCATCCCTCATAAATGGGAAGAAAAAAGAACTCGTTGTAAAAGTTCCAGTTAAGGACGATGCAGTAATAACCAACAAATACTGTCCTCAAGAACTATTAACTGGGGGTATAAGCTTCATCACTGCCATGAATGGAGAATCTGTCGATGAGTTTATCTTTGATTGTAAAGCACAACTAATTGCAATTGAAGGTAGCGGAATTCAGAAATCAGTACTTGATGCACATAAAGTTGGACTAAATGCTGTCGTAATGAGTCATATCGCCAGATGCGGGCGTCTAATATTTGGAGACCTTCTAATATATTTAGATTGTTTCAGTTTCCTGCTGGAAGCAAATGGATTTTCTGACAAGGAAATAAAACTACAATACCCGCGAGTTGCAAGAGACATCGTTGAAATGTACCCAGACTATATATACAACACAGCCGATCTTTCTAAATTCAAAGGAAGTCATTTTGATTTCATTCTTTATAATGTATCGCGTAATTGAGAGCAAAATTTACTTCAAACAAACTAAAATAATAAAGTTATGGAACTATCGCCTATGGATAAAATGATTATTCCCGGCCTATTCTCAGAGCTGGAGAAGCAATCACTCTATCAGGTAATGTGTGGTGTCCGTCAAATAGGAGGACACCACATGCCACAAAAAGAAACTCACATTAGAGAGGTAATGGAGATAACAGGTATAACTTTTAACGATCAAGCCCAATCTCGAACTTTAACCCAACCTCAAATGATGACTATTTTAAAACGAATGGATGATGGCAAAAATTATATTTTGCTAAATTTGTATCCATTACAGGACTGATAGGAGGAATTTCCGAGAAAGAAACATTATTCCTCAACTGGTTATATTCCGAAATTAATGTACCAACAAATTTCTGACTATGTTTACCCCACCAAAACCTCGTTTTCGCGAACACTTCAAACAAGACCTTTTCAACAATCTAAGAAATAGGTCAAATCAGGGTTCCATACAGCTCTATAAGCACCACATTGTCACTGAATGTGTGATGTACTCTTGTGATATGTGTCTTGAATTTCAGCGACAATCAGATGGTTTACTAACCTCTGATTGGATTGAACACATTACTAACGAAGTTGGAGAAGCCATAAGGATGATTCTTCCTAATGGTTTCTCATACTATGATATTCACACATCCATAGAAAAAGTGCAAGAATTAATGAGATTCCCGGCCAATGATCTTCAAGATGAGATTGATAGATATTATCAGCGGAAATAATAACAAGAATGTTAAACGAAAGAATCATTAGATTTTCAGAAAAAACTCGATATGATAAATTCAAATCTTCGTCTAAACGAATACAGCCAGCATCTGATCAATAATATTTGCTTAAATGCGCAAAGGCATCCTATGTATCAAGGCTACGAAGTTATAAAAGATGACATATCATACTCTGATGCAGGAGCAATTGCCATCAAACTTTTCAGTCCAACGGGAGCAGGTAATATGTTTTTATTCTATCCTTCCATATATGGAAGTGGAAAAATTGGATCATGTGCCATATATGGCATTCAACTGTCTGGACACAAGAATGCCATAGAACGTTCTATGACATTATTTGGACTTCCTGTGAAATCAATAAACTGGGATGAAGGGATAGAACGATTCCTTGATGTAACATTGGAGGATTACTAAAATATTATCGAAGCCCAATATAATACTCAAAATATAAATGACTATACTTTGAATTATGACTCTTCAACAAGCAATAACCAAATATCGTCAACTAAAAGTTGCAGAGGCTGCTACCAAGGCTCTCAATGGGAACATACGAAGTATCAATGAGGATACTGTTAATCTATTCCATGAAGTAAACGAAAACTTAGGTATAATGAGAAATGATTATACTGATGATCCATTCTCTGCATGTTTATTATTTTCAGAGATGTCCATCAGACAAATAGGAGAACTGGCACCCTTTCTCGCTTACTATTACGGAACTTTAGCTCAATCTCAAGATAAAATTTCAGCTCACAGTAAAATAGACGCACGAAGAATGCGTCTATTTGCGATGTTCAAAAACTTGGAGACTTTCGACAGGGCAATCATGCTTGCTCATGCTCCCATAAGTGGCTATACAGGGAAACTCAATGATCAAGAATTCTTTGATTTCTTAATCATGTCAGACGTCTATCTCGTTTGGGATTCTGATGATAATAGTACTCTTCTTAAATCTTTAAAAAGCCAAACACTAAAAAATATACGCAATCATTCAAAATTCAGCAAAGATGAAATTATGAAAGAAGGTGAAAAGGCTCATAAAGCATTATTTACGATCATAGAAATGGCGTGCGGTCCAAAATAATTTAATTCAACCAACGAGTAATTTAGTTATTATATCTAGATACTTACTACCATTGGCATATCGAGCTGCAGGAATATTAAATAGTATTTAATATTTTCTCAGTTTTGGAGTCAATACTTTAAGTCATGTTCGCATATAGAGGGATGAGGGTGTATCATAAGTCAAAAAAATGTTTTTATCAAAAATTACACATTTGGATATCAAATAATTATAAATTGAAATTTCGTAAATCGACTTATGATACACCCTTATCCAATATAAAGCCCGTATAAATCCATTTCCTACAGAACAATATCACCCAACAACAAAGCTTACGTTAGTTAAGACATTGATGAGGATATTTCGCATAATGAAAGTAATAATATTTGAGACGATGTAAAGTCTTTGAAATTTTGCATCGGAAAGCGAAAAGGTGTTTACATTTTCAGCATTACCGGTATATATCTTTGCGTAACTAAATTATATTATTCAGAAATGGAAATTCTTGTGTATATTATAGTGATATTAGTGATACGGTACTGTTATCGTAGTATTCATCTGAATAAGACAGAGGATTCTGGTATCAGTACATCTATGATAAATTCTCAGGATAATTTTGATTCTAACTATGATTGTTTCGATGAGATTAGAGAGAATGACAATATGATTAGAGTTAGTCATGATAATACTCCTATTAAGGTAGTTGGAATAGGTGGTGGAGCCGCTAATTCTATAGAAAAGATGATTGAAAACCCTTATAAAGGGGTTGAATACTGTATTATAAATAATAATTATGTTTGGAATTATAATAATTTACAAGAAAAAGCGACATTCATGGAGTTAGTGCCCACACCTTCCCGTTTTGGCGATACCCCATACAGATGTAAAGATACGTGTGATACGTTGTTTTACAAATCTTACGACAATGATGCCAACAAAATGGCTGTCTATTCACTAATAGATATAACTACAAAATATGTAATCATTGTAGCTGGGTTTGGAGGAATTATAGGAACCGCCGGAACAAAATGGCTTTCAGATATATGTAAATCATTAAATATTCCAGTTACCGTAGTCTGTACTATTCCCTTCAATTTCGAAGGCGAAAGGAAACAACAACGAGCTCTTGATGCTGTTAAAACTCTTGAAAAAAGTGGGATAACCGTTAAAGCGATATCCGCAGAAGACATAATAGAAAAACATGAAGATTTCAATTTCTTCAACAGTTTCTCATATTTAGATGAACACGTTGCTGAAGCTGTAAGAGAAATTTGCAATAGATTGGAAGAGACAACAGAGTTGTATGATCCAGATTAATATTAAGAATCAGCACTAATGAAATATTATATGAAATTGATAAAAATGATTTGTAATGGACTCTTTATTTTACTGGGTGGGATAGTTTTTATTATCTTGTTTATTCCTATGATGATCAAAGATAGAAAAACTATTTTTAAGGATAAGTATGGTCATGTTTCTCCACTTGGATATGATGATGAAGGCTAAAACATCTTATTATTTTTGATTAATTTGTGGGATAATCAATAAAAGAATGTTTAATACATCGTTGTAGATATTTCACCTAAAATAACCTACGATAACCTTCTATTAGTAGATATTCCATGGCACAACACCCAGTCATTCCGATCATAACCACCCAATTTTTCAGGTAAGGTTATTCTTATTGTATATGATATTTTGTATATGATATTGTTTAGTTTTCATAAGCATTAACTGAAATACACAATTTTGAGGTTGCAATTAGGTTGTAATTTTGCATTTCAAAGTTGCACTAACTGCAACTTCCAGTTTTATGTCAAGATCAGAGTTTCAATATCTACAGATGCAAGCTGCCTCGAGCGAGATGAGCCTGAAGGCGTTTCTTCAGGCAGAGGGTGTAGCTTATTTCACATACAGTTACTGGTGCAGGAAAGTTTATTATTCATCAGCCATTTTGAAGGTAACAGGGAGGAAGAACCAACTGGCAACGGGTCTGCCATCGAGAATTGCCGGGGTGAAGGTCATCATAGGCAGGAGGCACTGATGAGGTATTTGGCTATGACACGCCCTTCGGGTTGATAACAAGATGTGGAGTATTTTATGTTATGACTTAGGAATTGTAGAATCCCTCTCATCCCTGATGGGATAAATACAGGAGGACTGTCAAGAACCTTTGAATAGTAGACGAGGGTTTCCTTTCCAGAGACGAGGATGGTGTCAGGCTCGTCTTTCAGTTCTATTTTAGCTGTTATCGGTAGAGACACTTGAGCGTCTTCTGCTCGAACGAAGATGACTGAGCCGAGAACAAGGATAATAATTACGATAAGAAAGGATTGTCTCATTTTTCTAAAAAGATTTGGATATGCAAAGATAGTATAATTTTATAAGCGAGAAAAATATTGTATTGTCTAAAGAGATATTTTGTTGGGAAAACCGGAGCAGATAGGGACGGCGTGCCAGGGAGGCTTAATCACTAAATTTATACTGAATTTGAGGATTATAATCACTAAATTCATACCAAATTTGGGGATTAGGGGATTTTTAGTAAATTAGCAGGGTGTTCAGTTTTATGAGTAAAACCATACATCTACCATAAAGCGCCTCTCCGAGGCTACTGAGCTTTTGTCAGGTATTCCCCGGACTGAAGTCCGGGGTTTGGGCATAATGACAGCTCTCCGAGCTGTAGAGTCAGCTACAAAATTGGAACATTTAACTGAATACTCTTGTTAAAATCAAGAGGAATAACTGATACTTTTCCGAAAAAATCAAGAGTAATAACTGATGCTTTTACCGGAAAATCAAGAGGAATAACTGGTGCTTTTACAGGAAAATCAAGAGGAATAATCGAGATTGGCTTACGCAATGTGCATGCTTTAATCATGATCAGATTGGATGACACGTTTCACCTTCGACAAACCGTCTGATGCATATATGGGAGGGTGAGGAATGGATCGGGACGTTCCTTTTGGTTTGAATAGTTTTCATGCATTCATGCGATTTTTAACTCGCAAAATTTGCGAGTTATTATTCGCTTTATTATCTTTGCAAAAAATATGAACTGCTTATGTTTTTCCACGAAAGAGAGAATTGGCCCAACTTCCACTGGGATTCTGATGCCATAAATACCCTTCAGTTGAAAGCTATGCACCGATTGGGATATCTTGCCGGACGAATGGCTTCTATCGGTTTTGATAATCAAATCATCGCTACAGTCGAGGCTGTAACGAATGATGTAGTGGCTTCTTCCGAAATCGAAGGCGTACGCCTCAATTCGGATGAGGTGCGAAGTTCCATAGCAAGAAACCTTGGCGTTCATCTTGAAAAAAACACGGATTCATCCCATTATGTTGAAGGAATCGTGGAGATGATGCTTGATGCAAGCCGAAATTATCGTGCACCCTTGACGGAAGATAGGCTATTTAATTGGCATAGCATGCTATTTCCAAATGCTTCGGACATGACCGTGGGGGCATACCGTACTGATGAGATGTCGGTAGTCTCCGGCTCTTTTGGCAGGGAACGTATACATTACCGAGCTCCTTCTCCTGACAGAGTGCCCAAGGAAATGGAAACATTCCTGATGTGGCTGAATGATGAAAACAACGTTCCCAGTATTCTTAAGTCGGCTATAGCCCATCTATGGTTTGTCAGTATTCATCCATTCGATGACGGGAATGGCCGAATCGGGCGTGCCATATCCGACAGGGTTCTCGCGCCTCTTGATAATGACAACATGCACTTCTATAGTTTCAGTCGTCAGATACTAAAGGATAAGCGCCATTATTATAAGGTTTTGGAACGGACGCAACGTGGTAACGGTGACATCACTGAATGGCTTGAATGGTACTTCGGTGCTTTCATTGAGGCAGTGGAAGACAGCAGTTCGGTTCTATCGCGTGTATTGAGAAAGGCTACTTTCTGGAACTTACATTCACAGGCATCGATATCAGACCGCCAGAGAATGGTGCTCAATAAATATCTTGATGGATATGAGGCGAAACTTACAGCGAAAAATTGGGAAAA
>JAIDTL010000096.1 GCA_029060725.1 Muribaculaceae bacterium
AGAGAGACAATTGCCATAGTAGGAGGAAAGGATAATGCCAAGAAAGGTTGGGATGCAATGTTCAGAAATTTCAATACCAGGCATGCCAAGGGTGACAAAGGATATAAGAAAGGGGAGAAGATTGCGGTGAAGTTAAATCTAAACAATGCAATTACACATAGAGATACCATTGAACTAAACTCATCTCCGTTTGTGACCCTTGCTTTAGTGCGTTCGCTTGTCAATGATGGTGGTGTGCGTCCCTCAGATATCATAATTTGCGAGCCAAGCCGTGCTATCACCGACAGTATATATTTCAAGATCCACCGTGAGTTTCCTGAAGTGACTTTTATCGACAATATTGGAGGAGAAGGACGCCAGAAATGTGAATATTATCCTGAGGCTTTGACTTATTCTATCGACAATGGGAAAATGGCTCGAGGGCTTGCCAAATGCATTGTTGATGCTGATTATGTAATCAATAGTGCTCTATTGAAGACGCATTCAGGTCCCGGAGTGACCCTAACCGGGAAAAACTGGTATGGAGCCACCGACATTGCACTTCAATGGCGAAAGAATGCCCACAATAATGTGAGCCAAGACAAGCGAAACGGAAAACCGGGCTATAAGACATTTGTAGATTTCATCTCCAATCCGCATCTTGGAGGTAATTGCCTTCTGTTTCTGATTGACGGAACGTATGGTTCGCGCGATGTGAACGGTGCTCCTTATCCGAAATGGCAAAAGGAACCATTCAACAATGACTGGGCATGCTCTATCATAGCCTCACAAGACCCTCTTGCAGCAGATGCTGTAGGCATGGATATGATCATTGGGGAATGGCCGGAATTTGGAAGCCTCAACTATTGCGATGAATATCTGCGTGAAGCTGCATCAATTCCAAATGCACCCAGTGGCACAGTATATATGGTGGATGGTAAACCGCTTGCTGAGCCCCTTGGGCTTATGGAACATTGGAACAATGCGAAAGACCGCCATTATGAAGCTATCGACCTTGTATACCGTAAGATAGAATAATTTATGTAATAAACTTAAGTATTAGAGGTCAGAAATTATGAATCTGTCAAGAAAATCACTTGTCTCGATAGCCGCATTCTCTATTTTCTTTTCAACCTTTTCTTCCGGGGTTGAGACCAAGCGTGTATATCTGTCGGGAACAGGTCCTTCTGACACCCGCACATGGGACTTTATATGTTCAGATGGTATGAATTCCGGAAAATGGACAAAAATTGAGGTGCCATCACAATGGGAGCAGCAGGGATTCGGTGCCTATACATACGGACGTTTCTATCTCGACAAGAATGCAAAGCCAAGTAGTGAAGTAGGAAAGTATCGTTATGTTTTCGAGGTTCCGAAAGAATGGAAAGGTCAGAATGTCAAAATAGTGTTTGAAGGATCTATGACCGACACTGCGGTTAAGATCAATGGAAAACCTGCAGGAAAGGTACATCAAGGCGGATTCACTGAGTTTTCATACAATATCACTGATCTTTTGAAATATGGGAGTGACTCAAATGTGTTGGAAGTCGAGGTGAGCAAAGAATCGGCTAATCCCTCTGTAAATGCAGCTGAGCGAAGAGCTGACTGGTGGCTTTTCGGAGGCATTTATCGTCCGGTATACCTTGAAATTCTGCCAAAGACTCATATAGAGCGCGTTGCTTTAGATGCCCATGCTGATGGACAGCTGGCAAGCACTGTTTTTACTTCAGGGCTTAAAAATGGTGGTTCGGTTGAGGTAGAAGTAAAATCATTGCCGGATGGGGAATCACTTGGAACCCAACGGGTAAAACTGTCAGGCGACAGCACTGTTTTCTTGACGGAATGGAATGGCATTAAACCATGGGATTGCGAGCATCCGCATCTATATGATGTTTCTTATTCTTTGATTGATGAAAAGGGAAATCCTGCCCACACTATTAATAAGCGAATAGGATTTCGCGATATCGAGTTCCGTGAAAAGGATGGATTGTATCTAAATGGTGTAAAACTATTATTGAAAGGCATCAACCGCCATTCTTTCCATCCTGAGACGGGTAGAGCCCTTGACAGGAACCTTAGCATATCTGATGCCATGCTGATCAAGGAAATGAATATGAATGCAGTAAGATCGCATTATCCGCCAGACAGTCATTTCCTTGATATATGCGATTCGATAGGATTGCTTTATCTTGATGAACTCCCCGGATGGCACGATGCATACGACACTGAAATCGGTCTCAGAAATTTACGTGAGTTCATAGCCAGAGATGTCAATCATCCGAGTGTCATCCTGTGGAGCAACGGCAACGAGGGAGGTTGGAACAAGGCTCTTGACGGAATGTTTCCTTTGCTTGATCCGCAAGGCAGACACGTGGTGCACCCATGGGCTGATTTTAATGGTATTGACACACATCATTATCCTTCCTATCAGACGGGTCCGGGAAAATTAGGAAATGGATGGAAGGTGTTTATGCCTACGGAGTTTCTTCATTCGCGCTACGATAAAGGTGGAGGAGCCGGTCTTGAAGATTTCTGGAGTATGTATCGGCGCAACCCTATGTTTGCCGGAGGTTTTATCTGGGCATTTGTCGATGAAGCTATTGCAAGAAGAGATAAGGGAAATTGGCTTGACAGCGATGGCTCGAATGGATGCGATGGTGTAGTCGGTCCTTATCGCGAGAAAGAGGGTAGTTTCTACACAATAAGAGATGTCTGGGCTCCTATTCAGTTCGCTCCCCTGAATATTACCCCGTCGTTTGACGGCTCTATGCTTGTCTCAAATGAATACCTTTTCACAAATTTTGATGAGTGCAGCATGAAATGGCGCACCTATAGGGTGGAGTCACCGGATAATGGTGGAGAAGTGTCTTTGATGGCATCAGGAGATATGACGCTTCCTTCAATCGGACCGAATGAGACAGGGCGAGCACGTTTCTCGCTGCCGGATGATTTTTTTGACGCTGATATTTTGGAAGTTGAAATGTTTGATCCAGCGGGTCGTTCTGTAGTCACTCGAACTTGGCCCATGAAGTTCGCATCAGATTATCTTGCTGCTAATGTGGAAGAAAGCGTCTCAGGCAATGTCGGGATAAAAGATACTGAAGGGATTGTAACATTGATTTCTCCTAAGGTCTCGGTAAGTTTTGACCGTAATACCGGAATGATCAATGATATAGAATCCGAAGGCAAGAAAGTGGCATTTGGAAATGGTCCGGTAGCTGTAGGCATGAAAGCAAAGACAAGAAAATCTACCGTCTATCAGGATGGTAATGACGCTGTGTTCGTGGTGAAGTATGATGGAGGAATAGACAGTATTGTGTGGAGAATGAACGGCGAGGGAGTTTTGACTATGGATGCTGTCATGCTCAATCGTGCAGGTGGGAAAGTTGATGGAGAACCAATATATAGCGATAAGATAAGTGATATAGGAATCACTTTCTCATACCCTGAATCGGAAGTGAAAGGAATGACATGGCTTGGTGCCGGTCCTTATAGAGTATGGAAAAATCGTCAGCGAGGTGCTAATTTCGGACGTTGGCATAAGGATTATAACAATACCATTACCGGCAACTCATTTGAATCGCTTGTATATCCGGAATTCAAAGGATATCATGGTTCGCTTTACTGGGCTATTTTGGAGGGTGATAATACAAGCATTACTGTTTCATCAGCTACGGATGGTGTGTTTCTACGTGTGTTCACGCCTCAGGAGCCTGATGGTATTAAAGGAGAAGATAAGATGCAGGCTTTCCCGGAAGGTGACATTTCTTTCCTTATCGATATTAATGCGATGCGTTCCTTCAAACCCATTTCTGAGCATGGACCATTGTCGCAGCCTACCAAGGTGCGTATCAAGCCGGGAGATGAAGGAATTTGCCTCTCTCTCCGCTTTAGATTCTAATGTCATTAGGAACATAAAAAGGGACGCACGATTCGTGCGTCCCTCAAGGTCATTTGTTTCGAACTAAGAATTCAAAATTCTAAATTAAAGATCACTCCCACTCGATTGTGGCTGGCGGCTTGGAGGAGATGTCGTAGACTACGCGGTTGATGCCGCGGACTTTAAAGCACTTCCCAATACCCACCTTTGTTGGGTCCTATTCTTCTGATCTTTCCTGCCAAGCGTAGCCTATCAAGATACACCTGTACCGTTGATGTTGCCATTCCAGATAATTGTGCTAATATGCTAATGGTTGTATTTGGATTATCTGCAATATATTTCAAAAGTATTTTTTCTTTCTTACCGATTTTGTCTTCTGCGTCAGTTTCCTTACCGATTTTCTTACCGATTTTGTCTTCAGCGACAGTTTCCTTACCGATTTTCTTACCGATTTTGTCCTCTGCGTCAGTTTTCTTACCGATTTCAGTGTCAAAATCTGTTCGTGGATTTCTCCAAAATACAACTCTGAATTGGTCTCCAGAAGCTTCATTATGGAATTCAATGTCTGGATCAGATTTAAGTGCGCGTATGATGCCTGATCCTAAGCCCCTATAATTCATAGTCTTAGCGCATAGGGTTGCCATTAGCTGATTACGCTGATAAGCATTGCCCATCTTTATATCTTCTACCGTCAATGTCGGGTGCAGAGCACCCGGACTTATTATCTCCACCCTGTTATCAAATATAAGCAATCTAATCGGAGCTGGTTTTAACCAAGATCGATGAACTAATGCATTCTGTAAGATTTCAGATAAAGCCACTTCTGGAATCTCCAATTTACCAATAGAGTTAAAATTTTGACCTGCCTGGATACGATGAAGACATGATATAATAAAACGTAAACCCTCATCAAACAGTCTTTGTATTGGACCATCAATATCTACGCTACTTCGATATTCCGTACCTCCAATACTATTACCATAGAACCAAACAGCCTTGATATTGAAAGCAGGACATTTTTGCTGAGGCTTTTTACCAAAATACATCAGTCCTCCTAAAGTCGCTTCTCCTTTTTCATTGAGAATAAAAAGATTCTGCAACGCTCTTTCCAATGGCATGCCAAGATTCTCAGAAGTTAATCCTAATGTCTTTTCAAAAAAATCATTGAGTAGATAATGGTCAAGGTCATAGATTGATGTACCAGGTATTGGCTGACGATCAGGTTGGAAGTTGCCTGACTGTGCGAAAAGGCGCAGCATTTCATTAGCATCAGTAACACGTCGTTTATCTGGTCCTTGCTTAACGTATACCTCTCCTTTATTGTTGGTATAAGGAGTAGAGATTCCGCGACTTACAGAAACTATCATAACAGTTTTCCCATCTACCGTCTTAGATTCAACCTTGGGAAAGACTGACGGATGTACTCCAACATCAGCTGCACTTGCAATTAGTGTACCTATATCTTGAAGTTGCTTATATGAAAGACCAACAATCTCACCAGTTTTATCATTTATACCTATGAAAATACGGCCTCCATATGAGTTCGAGTATGCAATGAGTTCATTTGCTATATCTTCAGCTTTCTTAAATAGAAGTTTAAATTGTATTGTAGATGTCTCTCCGCATTTTACAATTTCCTTAATTTCTTCGGCAGTCATACAAAAATCAATCTATAATTATTGATAATGCAAAGTTAATGATTATTTTTGAAATATGAAAAATCCGCTGATGCGAAACCAAATCAGCGGATTTTGATAATTTTATATTTAATAATAGTAATTACTCCCACTCGATTGTGGCTGGCGGCTTGGAGGAGATGTCGTAGACTACGCGGTTGATGCCGCGGACTTTGTTGATGATTTCGTTGCTGACTTTAGCAAGGAACTCGTAGGGAAGGTGGACCCAGTCTGCCGTCATGCCATCGGTAGAGATTACCGCTCTCAGCGCGCAGCAGCGCTCGTATGTGCGCTCATCGCCCATTACGCCTACACTCTGCACCGGGAGCAAGATTGCTCCTGCTTGCCACACCTGATCATAAAGACTTGCCTCTCGGAGATTGCTGATGAAGATATCATCGGCTTGCTGAAGCACATGCACTTTCTCAGCAGTCACTTCTCCAAGGATACGGATACCAAGACCGGGTCCAGGGAAAGGATGGCGTCCAAGAAGCTGCGGATCGATACCAAGTGCTTTGCCCACGCGACGCACCTCATCCTTGAAGAGGAGACGGAGTGGCTCCACTACTTTAAGGTTCATCTTCTCAGGAAGACCACCAACATTATGGTGAGACTTGATAGTGCAGGAAGGACCATTTACACTCACACTCTCGATGACGTCTGGATAGATAGTACCCTGTGCAAGCCAACGGGCACCATTAAACTTCTGAGCCTCCTCATTGAAGACCTCTACAAAGTCTCTGCCAATAATCTTCCTCTTTTGTTCAGGGTCGGTAACTCCGGCAAGGTCAGTATAGAATCTTTCACTTGCATCTACGCCCTTGACATTAAGTCCCATTCCCTTGTATTGCTCAAGAACGCCTTCAAACTCATTAAGACGGAGCAGACCGTTGTTGACGAAGATACACTGCAGATTGTGGCCAATGGCTTTGTTGAGAAGCACTGCGGCAACAGTTGAATCAACGCCACCGGAGAGTCCGAGGATCACCTGGTCGTCGCCAATCTTGGCTTTTAACTCGGCAACAGTAGTCTCAATGAATGAATCAGGACTCCAAGAACCGGAGCATCCACAGATGCCGATCACATAGTTGCGCAGCAACTGTGTGCCGTCAGTTGAGTGGTATACCTCAGGATGGAACTGTATACCCCAAGTCTGTTCTCCTTCGATGTGGTAAGCAGCTACACGGACATTCTCAGTGCTTCCGATGATATGGAAAGTCTCAGGAATATCTGTGATGGTATCGCCATGGCTCATCCAAACCTGAGTGGGTGAGGGGAGACCTGCCATGAGGGGATCTTCCGCATCTACCACAGTCAGCATTGCACGACCATATTCACGGCTTGGAGCTCCCTTAACAGTGCCTCCTGCCATCTGAGCAAGAAGTTGGGCACCATAGCAGACTCCAAGGAGCGGAAGCTTACCCTTGAAAGCGCCAAGCGAAGGCTTCGGAGCTTCCGGATCATTGACAGAGTAAGGACTTCCGGATAGAATCACTCCCTTCACATCTTCATCAATAGCCGGGACGTTGTGGAAGGGATGGATCTCACAATACACGTTGAGCTCACGCACTCTTCTTGCGATAAGCTGAGTATACTGCGATCCAAAGTCAATTATTAATATCTTTTCCATATCAATTGCCTCTTGTATAGTTGGGGGCTTCTTTGGTGATGGTCACGTCGTGGGGATGGTTTTCGATTACGGCTGCTGATGTGATCTTTACAAACTTCGCATCATGCAGATGATCAATATCAGGAGCGCCTACATAACCCATACCGCTGCGGAGTCCGCCGACAAGCTGATATACAGTCTCGCTGAGTGTCCCTTTGTATGGAACGCGAGCCTCTATGCCTTCCGGCACGAATTTACTGCTATCGGTCTTCTCGCTCTGGAAATAGCGGTCTTTAGAACCTGCTTGCATAGCTGAAATACTGCCCATGCCACGATAAGACTTGAACTTACGTCCGTTGTAGATGATAGTCTCACCCGGAGACTCTTCTGTGCCGGCAAACATTGAACCCATCATTACGCTGTCGCCACCTGCTGCAAGCGCTTTCACTACATCGCCTGAATAGCGGAGACCGCCGTCGGCTATCACCGGAACTCCAAGAGCATGGGCTGCCTTAGCTGCCTCAAAGATGGCGGTAAGCTGCGGAACCCCGACACCTGCTACAATACGTGTTGTGCAGATTGAACCCGGACCTATGCCTACCTTGATGCCGTCAGCTCCTGCTTCAATCAGGTATTTAGCTGCCTCGCCTGTGGCAATATTTCCTACTACAACGTCGAGTTCAGGATATGCAGCTTTTACTTTCTTAAGAGTGTTGACTACGTTCTGGCTGTGACCATGCGCTGTGTCTATTACGACAGCATCTGCCCCTGCCTCAACGAGTGCCTTAACACGGTCGAGAGTGTCGGAAGTGACACCTACACCTGCAGCGACACGAAGACGTCCCTTGCTGTCTTTTGCTGCATTCGGATAATCCTTGATCTTGGTGATGTCGCGATATGTAATGAGGCCAATGAGCTTGCCGTTTTCATCTACTACAGGAAGTTTCTCAATCTTATGTTTGAGAAGAATTTCAGAAGCTTCAGAAAGGCTGGGGTTAGTGGTAGTGATGAGGTTCTCCTTAGTCATCACATCTTTGATGAGGATCGACATATCTTTCTGGAAACGAAGGTCGCGATTAGTCACGATGCCTTCGAGTCTGCCTTCAGCGTCTACTACCGGAATGCCACCGATATGATTGTCGTGCATCAATTGAAGTGCATCTCCTACAGTCTGGTTGCCATGGATGGTCACCGGATCATAGATCATACCTGATTCAGCACGCTTTACCCTTCTGATCTGGTCAGCCTGAGCCTGAATGCTCATATTTTTGTGGATGACACCGATTCCACCCTGACGGGCTATAGCGATTGCCATATCTGATTCGGTGACAGTGTCCATAGCAGCTGATACGAATGGTATGTTGAGTGGAATATTGCGTGAGAAGCGAGTAGCAAGCTTGACTTCACTCGGGATCACTTCTGAATATGCCGGTATTAGCAATACATCATCAAATGTATAGCCTTCCAATGCTATTTTTTCATCTAAAAAACTCATATTTTATCTAATTTAGAATTTTTTCAGCTTTTCTGAGATCATGATGGTCTGGGAGCGATCGGGGCCCACGGAGATGATACCGACTTCGGTATTTGTAAGCTCTTCGATCTTTCTTACGTAAGCCTTTGCTGCTTCAGGAAGTTCGTCATAGCTCTTGCAGCCGGTGATGTCTTCTTTCCAACCCTCCATCTCAATGTATATAGGCTTGCATTGAGCGAGTTTATGGATTGTGGAAGGAGGAGCCATCACTTCCTTGCCATCGAGTTCGTATCCAACACAGATCTTGACTTTGTCGAGACCTGAAAGGACATCAAAAAGCATCAGTGCCCAATAGTCGATGCCGGCAAGGCGTGATGTGTAGCGGGCTACTACAGCGTCAAACCAACCGATACGGCGAGGACGACCTGTGACTGTGCCATATTCGTGGCCTCGTTCGCGGATTTCATGAGCTGTCTCATCGAATAATTCTGTCGGGAATGGTCCTTCGCCTACACGAGTGCAATATGCCTTTGCTACTCCCACTACATTCTCTATCCATTTTGGTGCGATACCTGCTCCCTGGGAGATACTTGCTGCAGACGGACAAGAAGAAGTTACGTATGGATATGTGCCATGGTCGATGCAGAGCATCATGCCCTGTGCGCCTTCAAAAAGAATCTTAGCATCGCTATGGATAGCTTCATCAATGAGAAGGCTTGTGTCGCAGATGCGTGGACCAAGCACTTTTGCGATTTCCATATACTGATCGTAGACTGCTTGATACTCAAGCGGCTCAAGACCATACATCTTGAGCTCCATATTCTTGACTTCAAGAGCTGCTTTCAGACGCTCTGCAAAATATTCCGGGTCAAGAAGGTCGCCCATGCGAAGACCTATACGTGAGTATTTATCGGTATATGCCGGACCTATACCTTTCTTTGTGGTGCCGATCTTGGAATCACCTTTGAGATTTTCGCTTGCACCGTCGAGCATGCTATGCCAAGGCATGACCATTGCTGCGCGGTCGGAGATATAAAGCTGATAGTCTGTGATACCCTGATTGTGGAGCTTTTCAAGCTCAGCTATGACTGACACCGGGTTGACAACCATGCCGTTTGCCATCACATTGATGGTCTTGGGATTGAAAATACCTGACGGTATGCTCTGGAGGGAGTATTTCTTGCCGTCGAACATCACAGAATGGCCTGCATTATTGCCACCCTGATAGCGCACCACCATATCGGCGCGGCAAGCAAAATAATCGGTAATTTTTCCTTTGCCCTCGTCTCCCCATTGGGAGCCTGTGACAACGAGTCTTTCTGACATATCTAATATTTTTATAAATCTTATAAATCTTATAAATCTTATAAAATTTATAATTTAGTTAATTCCATTTCTTTTGTAGATGTAGTCTACGTTCTTGAGATAATAGTCGAGAGTGAAGCAAGCTTCGAGTTCCTCCGGGGTGAGCATTTCCATTACGGCCGGGGTCTGAAGAAGCAGATCCTTGTAGTTGCTGCCTGTTGCCATGGCTTTCATAGCTACGGGTTGCACTGTGTCGTATGCCTGTTCGCGTACCCATCCTTTGCCGATCAGTGCGTTCATCACGCGCTGCGCGAAGATCACTCCATTGGTCATATAGATGTCTGCTCTCATCTTATCCTCAAAGATAGTGAGGTTTTCGAGGATACCCATCATGCGGTTGAGCATATAATCAAGAAGTATTGTTGCATCCGGCATGATGATACGTTCGGTAGCAGAGTGCGAAATGTCGCGCTCATGCCAAAGGGCAACATTTTCGTATGCTGTTGCCATATATCCGCGCATTACGCGTGCACATCCGCATATATTTTCGCTTCCGATAGGATTGCGCTTGTGAGGCATTGCGCTTGATCCCTTCTGACCTTTGCCAAAGGCTTCTTCCACTTCATGCACCTCTGTGCGCTGGAGATTGCGCACTTCCATTGCCATTTGCTCCAGGCTTGATGCGATTAAGGCGAGGGTAGCCATATAGTAAGCATGACGGTCGCGCTGTATCACCTGAGTGGAAACGTCTGCAGAGTTTATGCCAAGGTGCTCGCATACGTAATCCTGAATAAATGGAGGAATATTGGCGAAGTTTCCTACGGCACCACTTAGTTTGCCAACTTCAACACCTGCGGCCGCAAGTTTAAAACGCTCCACATTGCGCTTCATCTCAGCCAACCAAAGCACCCATTTCAGACCGAAGCTGGTGATGTCGGCATGAATGCCATGAGTGCGTCCGATGCAAGGAAGATTTTTAAAACGTATAGCTTGTCTTTTGAGCATCTCGCAGAATTTCTCAAGATCTTCCTTGATGATTTCATCTGCTTGCTTGAAAAGATAGCCGTTTGCAGTGTCAACAACGTCTGTCGAAGTCAGTCCATAGTGTACCCACTTGCGTTCCTCTCCGAGACTTTCGCTGACTGCGCGAGTGAAAGCCACCACATCATGGCGCGTTTGCACTTCAATTTCCTTGATTCTGTCAATGTCGAAGGTAGCCTTGTCCCAGAGTTTCTTCACATCTTCCTCAGGAATGACGCCAAGTTTGCTCCAAGCTTCGGCAGCGAGAATCTCCACCTTCAGATAGGCGTCAAATTTATTTTTTTCAGTCCAGACGCGACGCATCACGTCTCTTCCGTATCTGTCTGTCATTTTTAGTCGTCAGTTTTCTGGTTATTGGTCTAATTAGTCATATTAGGCTAATTGGGACTAATTAGACTTGTTTTTTATTATTTCAGGGCAGCCTTTCCTATGTCGGAACGATAGAAGAGCCCTTCTTTTGCAGCTTTCTTTACGTCGGCGTAGGCATTGGCTGCGGCTTCCTCAAGGGACTTGCCCATGCCTGTCACCATTGCTACTCGTCCTCCTGCGCTCTGAAGTTTGCCATCTTTTACGGCAGTGCCCATGTGATAGACTTTTGAGCAACCTTCGAAGTTTAGATCCACGCCTTTCTTATATGAGCCGGGATAGCCGTCGGATGCCAGTACTACGCCGAGGCAAGCGTCGTCGCTCCACTTTGTCTCGTGGTCGGCTGAATCGATTGCTGCATCGAAAAGATCAAAAATGTCGCTTTTAAGGCGCGGAAGCACTACTTCAGTCTCCGGATCTCCGAAACGCGCATTGAATTCTATCACTTTAGGACCATCCTTAGTAAGTATCAGACCTCCATAGAGAATACCGGTGTATTCGATACCCTCATCGGCAAGACCATCTGCTGTACGTTGAAGGATTTCCTTAAGAGCTTTCTCTCTAACTTCTTCTGTGATGAACGGTAGCGGAGAGTATGCACCCATACCTCCGGTGTTCGGTCCCTTATCTCCGTCGTAAGCACGTTTGTGATCTTGAGCAAGGGCAAGAGGATATACCTTGCGGCCACCCACTGCACACATAAATGAGAATTCTGGTCCGTCGAGGAATTCTTCGATAAGTACTCTTCCTTGACCGAAAGCTGAGTCGAGCAGCATATCGCGCAATGCAGCATCTGCTTCCTCACGTGTCGCTGCTACTACAACTCCTTTCCCGGCTGCAAGTCCATCGTATTTGATTACTGTAGGCAGTGGAAGAGACTCTGCGTAAGCCTTAGCTTCTTCATAATTGTCGAAGCTTTTGTAGAAACCGGTGGGTACATTATACTTCTCCATGATTTCCTTGGCAAACTCTTTGCTCGACTCGATTCGTGCTCCGGCTTTAGTGGGGCCAAAGATACGAAGACCCTCTGCCTTGAAGGCATCTGCCACTCCGGCTGCAAGCGAAGCCTCCGGACCAACCACTGTGAGATCGACTCTCTTTTCCTTAGCAAAGTCTACGAGATCCTGGATGTCGGTCACTCCGATTGGAATGCAGGTGGCATGCTTTGACATTCCCGGGTTGCCCGGACAAGCGTATATCTTCTGTACGCGTGGGCTGCGCGAGAGGGCATCAACGATAGCGTGTTCGCGACCTCCACTACCTATTACCATCACTGTCTTTCCCGGACGAATTTCCTCTTCTCTCACTGGTTGCATATTGGGCACTTGAAATTGGTTTTCCTTTGGTGGAACAGCTTCGCTATATATATGATGAAGTTCCATAAGTATCAATGTTTGAAATGACGCATTCCGGTGAAGAGCATTGTAAGCCCCTTCTCGTTGGCCTTGTCGATTGATTCCTGGTCGCGGATGGAGCCACCTGGCTGTACGATAGCTGTCACGCCTTTGTCAGCTACGAGTTCTACAGTATCTCCGAAAGGAAGGAACCCGTCGCTGCCAAGCACAAGACCTTCAGTATTTCCGGAAGCGAGAGCCTGTTCAAGAGCTATATCGGCAGATCCAACACGGTTCATCTGTCCTGCTCCTACACCGAGTGTCATTCCTCCCTTCACTATGACAATTGCATTGCTCTTGACATGCTTCACAATTCTCCAAGCAAAGTTCATATCCTTGAGTTCTTGTTCGGTCGGTTTCTTTTCAGTGACAGTCATATCAGCAGTGACATCCTTGATGATAGTGTCAGCATCCTGGACGAGAAGACCACCGTTGATGCCTACATATTGGCGCTGAGCTTCCTTGCTTCCATCCATCTTAACTTCCAAAATTCGGAGGTTTTTCTTGGTCTTAAGCAGCTCAAGTGCATCTTCTTCAAATGCCGGAGCCATTACGATCTCAAGGAATATTGGTTTCATAGCCTTTGCAACTTCGAGTGTCAAAGGACGGTTCATGGCTACGATTCCACCATAGATGCTCACCTTGTCAGCCTCGTATGCTTTCTGCCAAGCCTCTTCGATAGTAGCCCCTACTGCAGCACCGCAAGGATTCATGTGCTTAAGACCTACACAGAATGGTTCGTCAAATTCGCGGACGATATTGAGGGCTGCATTTGCATCCTGAATATTGTTGTAGCTGAGTTCCTTGCCATTGAGCTGCTTTGCGCTTAGAAGAGAATAAGATTCCTCTTCGGGAGCTTTGTAAAGGGCAGCGTTCTGGTGAGGATTCTCGCCGTAGCGGAGAGTCTGAACACGGTCGAAGGAAAGGAAGAGTTTCTCTTCAAGTCCGGCTTTCTCACGCATATATGTTGCGATGTGGCTATCGTAAAGAGCAGTGTGGGTATAAGCTTTCGCCGACAGTTTGAAGCGAGTTGATTCGAGTGTATTGCCGGTTGCAGCTATTTCCTCCAGAATTGTTGCATAGTCTTCAGGATCGCAAACTACAGTCACTGACGCGAAATTCTTAGCTGCACTGCGGAGCATAGATGGTCCGCCTATATCGATATTCTCAACAGCATCGGCAAGTGTCACGCCTTCCTTGGCAATGGTAGCTTCGAAGGGGTAGAGGTTTACACAGACCATATCGATAGTCTCTATCCCATTGGCAGCAATTTCCGCCATGTGTTCAGGAACGTCGCGGCGAGCGAGAAGTCCGCCGTGAACTTTCGGATGAAGTGTCTTAACGCGACCCTCGCATATTTCAGGGAAACCGGTCACATCGCTGATGTTGATAATTTTAAGTCCGGCATCGCGGAGAGTTTTCATAGTGCCGCCAGTGGCAATGATTTCCCAGCCCATATTTTGAAGTGAGCGGGCGAAATCTACAACTCCGCGCTTGTCGCTTACGCTGATTAATGCTCTCATATATTGTCGTTTAATTTATTTGTTTTAAGGGCTCTAAGGTCTTTTAAGGTATTTAGAGTCTTTATTTGATCAGATGATTTCTACTCCCGGATGATCGGTGATTTTTCCGATGACGGAAGCTTTCTCACCATGCTTTTCAAGGATTTCTATGGCTTTGGCTGCATCTTTTTCATCTACTGCAAGCACCATGCCTATGCCCATGTTGAAGATGTTGAACATCTCTCGGTGTGGCACATGGCCATATTTCTCAAGAAGCTTGAAGACAGGGAGAATTTCCCAAGATCCTTCTTTTACTTCAATGCCCTGTCCATCGTGGAGTATACGTGGTATATTTTCGTCAAATCCGCCACCTGTGATGTGAGCAACTCCGTGAACATCTACATTGCGGATTACATCCAGCACTGGTTTCACATAAATGCGGGTTGGAGTAAGAAGCATTTCACCAAGGGTTTTGTCTCCGGTCTCTTCATATTTCTTGTCAAATTCAAGACCGGCATCAGCCACAATCTTGCGTACGAGAGAGAATCCATTTGAGTGAACGCCTGATGAAGCTATGCCAACAAGCACGTCGCCGGTCTTAACTTTGCTTCCATCTATAAGGTTGCTACGGTCGACTGCACCTACAGTGAACCCCGCAATGTCGTAGTCTCCAGGTTGGTACATACCCGGCATCTCTGCAGTTTCGCCACCGATAAGAGCGCAACCTGCCTGACGGCAACCTTCTGCCACTCCTGATACGATTGCTTCAACTACAGCGGGTTCGTTTTTGCCTACTGCCACATAGTCGAGAAAGAAAAGGGGCTCTGCTCCCTGTGCAAGAACGTCGTTGACACACATTGCCACGGCATCGATGCCGATTGTGTCGTGTTTATCGACGGCAAATGCAATCTTTAGTTTTGTGCCTACTCCGTCAGTGCCACTAACAAGAATCGGCTCCTTATATCCGAGGCTTGCAAGGTCGAACATTCCTCCGAATGCACCGATATTTCCCATTACGCCCGGGCGATTGGTGCTTGCCACATGCTTCTTGATGCGGCTTACTACTTCATATCCGGCTTCAAGATTCACGCCGGATGCTTCGTATGATTTGGCCATTTCTAATGTAATTGAGAATTATGAATTGATAATTGAGAATATAAACGATGGAGAATTGAGAATTGAGAATTTTCACCATGTCAAGCAATTCTCAATTCTCCATTCTCAATTATTTTTGGAAGTATTTCACGGCATTGGCAAAGAGGTTCTGACGTTTGTTGCCTGAGATGTTCTTAAATAGGCCTTCGTCGTATCTCTCTGAGTGTCCCATCTTGCCAAGAATCTGACCATCGGGGCTAATTATGCCTTCGATGGCATCTGAAGATCCGTTAGGATTGTAGGGACTCTTCATTGTAGCATTGCCATTAGCATCAGCATATTGGAATGCTATCTGCCCGGCCTCTGCAAGTTGCTTCACGAGTTCAGGGCTTGCCGTAAATTTACCCTCTCCATGAGACACTGCGATAGAGTGAAGT
Source organism: Muribaculaceae bacterium (assembly GCA_029060725.1). GTDB lineage: Bacteria > Bacteroidota > Bacteroidia > Bacteroidales > Muribaculaceae > Lepagella. The sequence goes on from JAIDTL010000096.1 coordinate 15,759, forward strand.
TGTCCGATTTCAAATCCATCGAGCCATGGAGAAGCGACGCTTCCTACTCGAGTGACTGCTATCTGAGATATATGGCGGTTGATGTCGTTGCGGAAGAGGGTAGGACTTTCAGCTGAAAGTTCACCTATCTTGCCGAATGGGAGAAGACCTGACTTGACAAGGGCTTGGAAACCGTTGCAAATACCTATGATGAGACCGCCGCGTTTGAGAAGACGCTCGATGGCTTCTTTCACGGCTTCGTTCATAATGACACTCGCTATAAATTTACCGCTTCCGTCAGGTTCGTCACCGAGTGAAAAACCGCCGCTGAAGGCGAGCACGTGGCATTCGTCGATCATCTTTGCCATAGTGGCAACAGATTCGTGTGTCTGTTCCGGAGTAAGATTGCAGAATACGCTTGTAGTGCAAGTGGCTCCTTCACGGCTGAATGCACGGATCATATCATAGTCGCAATTGGTGCCTGGGAATACTGGTAAGTAGACAGTAGGATGCTCAACAGGTTCTCCTTTCCATACCAGCTTGTTGTCTCCTGAAGTAGCGTTTTCAGCCTTTCCGGTAGTGTCTGCATGATCAGGGTAGATTTCGTTGAATCGGGCACTATTGGCTTCCTTAAGCATGAATATTTCTTTGCGGTCGCCATTTATATTGAGAATCGGATCTGCAATAGTGGCTCCTATTGGCTTATATTCTTCTCCAAGTTTTTCTGCACTTTCCACTATGATGGCTCCGTAGTTCCACTTATAGAGCTCTTCGGCTGGGTATTCGATTTCCGCACCGATTTCATTACCGAAACTCATCTTTGCTACAGCCTCTCCAACACCTCCGAATCCGAGCGCGTATGCTGCTTTGATGCGTCCTGCCTTTATGTCTTCATGAATGGCGGCGAAATTTTTCTTTAGTTTATCGGTATCCGGCATTCCGTTTTCAAGCGGTTTTGCTTCAAGAAGATATATGATATCGCCTGCTTCTTTGAATTCGGGGCTGATCACATCTCTTGCATCTACCGGGACTATCCCGAAAGCAATAAGAGTAGGAGGAACGGAGATATCAGCAAACGTTCCGCTCATGGAATCCTTACCTCCGATAGATGGAAGCCCGAAATCCTTCTGCATCTTGAGCGCTCCAAGGAGAGCTGCTGCAGGTTTGCCCCAAGATTTGTCAGTGTGCATGCGCTCGAAATATTCTTGATAAGAGAAACGCATGCGTGTAGTGTCGCCACCGGCTGCTGCAACTTTTGCTACAGCTTCTACTACGGCGTAAGCAGCTCCATGATATGGGCTCCATTCGCTGATGAATGGGTTGAAGCCGAATGCCATCATGCTGGCAGTGTTTGTGTAGCCGCCTGTAGGAAGTTTCTGGACGCTGACCTGAGTTTCAGTTCCCTGAGTCTTGCCGCCGAATGGCATGAGCACTGTGGAGGCACCGATTGTAGAGTCAAACATCTCGATGAGACCCTTCTGCGATGTTACATTGTCGTCGGCAAGCATCTCCTCAAATGATTCAGGAGCAATATGAGGCATATCTGAAGATATAGCTTCTATTTTTACGGATGCTTTTCGTGTGGCGCCGGCGGAATCTATAAACTCACGGCTCAAGTCTGCTACTACTTCTCCATTCATCATCATGCGCATGCGTCCACGATCTGTGACATCAGCAACGTGAGTCACTTCAAGATTTTCCTCGTGGCAATATTTGATGAATTCTTCCATATCTTTCTTCTCTACTACCACGCTCATTCGTTCCTGGCTTTCGCTTATGGCAAGTTCTGTAGCATTCAAGCCGCTATATTTCACAGGAACACGATCGAGGTAGATGTCAAGACCATCTGCCAACTCTCCGATTGCTACGCTCACACCTCCGGCACCAAAGTCGTTGGATTTCTTAATGAGACGCGTCACTTCCGGACGATGGAATAGGCGCTCAATCTTGCGTTCCTCAGGTGCATTACCTTTCTGAACTTCACTTCCACACTGCTCAAGGGAGCTGACATTGTGCTCCTTGCTCGAACCAGTGGCTCCTCCGATGCCGTCGCGACCTGTGCGACCACCAAACATAAGGATGACGTCGCCAGGAGCCGGACGCTCGCGACGGACGTCGGCTTGCTTGACAGCACCGACCACAGCGCCGACTTCAAGGCGCTTTGCTACATAATTAGGGTGGAAAATCTCACGCACATGGGTTGTAGCAAGTCCTATTTGATTGCCATAGCTGCTATATCCGGCAGCGGCTCGCTTTGAGATGACACGCTGAGGGAGTTTCCCTTTCATGGTTTCGCTTACCGGTTTGTAGATGTCTCCGGCACCGGTCACACGCATTGCCTGATACACATAGCTGCGGCCACTCAGCGGGTCGCGGATAGCGCCTCCAAGACAAGTTGAAGCTCCACCAAACGGTTCTATTTCAGTTGGATGGTTGTGTGTCTCATTTTTGAACATGAGGAGCCACTTCTCCTTCTCGCCCTTTTCATTGTCGACGTCAATGACGATAGAGCAAGCGTTGTTTTCTTCGCTTTCCTCTTGATCGTCGAGAATACCTTTAGCTTTGAGCCAGCGTGCACCGATGCAAGCAAGATCCATAAGGCAAAGTCTCTTTTCTTCTCTTCCGAGGTCTTTGCGCATGTCATGATAAAGTGCAAGGCTCTTTTTGATGTCTTCTGCCACAGGACTGTCTTCAACCTCTATGTCGGTCAGCTCGGTCATGAAGGTGGTGTGGCGACAATGGTCGCTCCAGTATGTATCAAGAATCCTCAGTTCAGTCTCTCTCGGATCTCTGCCCTCTTTATTGAAATAATCTACCACCGTCATCAAGTCGGCATCATTCATGGCGAGGCCCATTTCCTTGATGAATTCAAGTGCCTTTTCAAGAGTGATTTCACGAAATCCTTCGAGTATCTTTACCGGAGAAGCTGTAGCACGTTCTGGCGGGCAAAGTATCGACATGTCCTTTTTGCGTGATTCTACAGCATTTATTGTGTAGTGAGCGATTTTCTCAAGATCCTCATTGCTGACACCATCGTCAAAAATCATGAGTTTTGCACTTCTGATTTCAGCTCCAGATGTAGGGTCGATGAGTTTAACGCAGTCTTCTGCTGATGAGGCCCGTTGGTCAAATTGGCCCGGGAGGCATTCCACAGCAAGATATTTCTTACCTTCAAGATCAAATTCCTCGCATACAGTGTCAGTGGCTGGCTCGCCAAACACACGATATTTTGCTTCTTCTATGAGAGCCGGATCGGCATTGAAGACATCGTAGACGCAAATCAGACGAAGGTCTTTAATGTTTAGTCCAAGGTTTTCATTGAGTTCCCGACGGAGACTATCGGCTTCCACTCGATAAGCGCCGCTTTTCTCCACGAAAATTCGTTTATTCTGGTCCATATATCTTATTTTAAGTTTAATCGAGTACGCTGGATAAAACTTTTTGTGCTTGTTTTTTGCGGAATTCAGCCATCTTTTCTTCTAACGACTTATCGGTGACAGCCATGATTTCTACAGCAAGAAGAGCGGCATTCTTGGCTCCGTCTATGCTTACTGTTGCAACAGGAATGCCGGAAGGCATCTGTACCATTGAAAGCAGAGAGTCAAGACCGTCGAGGGTGCGTGCTTTGATGGGCACTCCGATTACCGGGAGTGTCGTGAAGGCAGCACATACGCCTGCAAGGTGGGCAGCCCCGCCGGCTGCGGCTATGATGGCGGCATAGCCGGCTTCGCGTGCGCCGCTTACCCATGCTTCAAGTTCGTGGGGTGTACGGTGTGCGCTAAGCACTTTCTTGTCGTATTCTACGCCGAATTCATCCAGAATCTCAGCACTTCCTTTCATTACGGGCCAATCGGAAGCAGAACCCATTACAATACCAATTTTCATTGCTATCTTTATATTTTTTATAATTTAGTCTCAGTGATTAATATAAACGCAAAACCGCATTCCGATTAGTCGGAACGCGGTATGTCCTTATGTCTGAAAATCCGAAACTGCACGACAAGTCTTTACTTCAAGTCCGCACGATTTGTGAATGGCCATGAGACCATTTTGTAATCTACGGAATGATAGATGTTTGACACATCGTTTTTTCTTATGTAAGATAAGCATGTTCCGGTGTTGATTTTTTATTGAAAAAACTTAGTGCAAAGTTAATGAAAAACTTTGAATTCTCCAAATTTTTTAATCTTTACGGATAGCTGCACGGCGTATTTTTCCGGAAATGGTCTTGGGAAGCTCATCTACAAATTCTACTATGCGTGGGTATTTATAAGGAGCTGTCACTCGTTTTACGTGGTTTTGTATGTCTTTGATCAACTCATCACTCTCTTTACCCTTGTAATCGTTGGCAAGGACCACTGTGGCTTTCACCACTTGACCTCTGACTTCATCAGGCACTCCTGTTATGGCACATTCCACTACTGCCGGGTGAGTCATCAAGGCGCTTTCCACTTCAAAAGGTCCTATACGATAGCCGGAAGACTTGATTACGTCGTCTTTGCGTCCGACAAACCAATAGTAGCCATCTTCGTCGCGCCAAGCTACGTCGCCCGTGTGATAAAGTCCATCATGCATCGCCTCGTTTGTCAGATCTTCATCGTTTAGGTATTCCTTGAAGAGCCCAAGAGGTTTCTTGCCCGGATGCAGGCGTACTACTATTTCTCCATGAACACCATCTTCCACGGGTTCGTCATTGTCATCTACAAGGTCGATATCATATTCTGGTCCTTTAAGCCCCATCGATCCTGGTTTGGGTTCACACCATGGGTAAGTAGCTACTGTCAAAGTTGTCTCAGTCTGTCCGAATCCTTCCATCAATCGAATCCCTGTCAGGCGTTTCCATTCGTCGAATACGCTCGGGTTTAGTGCCTCGCCTGCGATAGTGCAATATTTCAATGTGGAAAGATTGAATTTCGACAAATCTTCGCGGATTAGGAAGCGGAATATAGTAGGAGGTGCGCAAAGGGAAGTGATATTGTAGTCTTGGATCATGTGAAGCACATCCACTGGTTCGAATTTGTCAAAGTCATAGACAAATACGTCTGCTCCTGCTATCCATTGCCCGTAAAGTTTACCCCATACTGCTTTGCCCCAACCTGTGTCTGCGAGTGTAAGGTGGAGACTGTCTTCTTTAAGATTATGCCAGTAGCTTGCTGTTATGATATGTCCGAGTGGATAAGTAAAGTCGTGAGCTACCATCTTGGGTTCTCCCGTGGTCCCCGATGTGAAGTATAATAAGCTCACATCATCGTTGGTGTTTGCGAGTTCAGGACGTTGGAATGGAGCTGCTTTCTCTATTGAGGAATTGAAATCATACCATCCTTCTGGGACTACCGGACCTGTAGACACCACTGCTTTAACTGACGGGCATTGTGGGAGTGCCTTCTCTATATGATCTACAATTACCTGATCTCCGGCACAGACAATAGCTTTGATGTCTGCCATCTCACATCTATATTTGATATCCTTAGGAGTGAGTAGGTGAGTGGCGGGGATTACCGTAGCTCCAAGTTTGTGAAGGGCAACAATTGAGAACCAAAATTGGTAGTGGCGCTTCAGAATCAACATCACCTTATCGCCACGTCCTATACCAATTGACTGGAAGAAGGACGCTGTTTTGTCTGATTCTCTTTTAATGTCGGCAAATGTAAAGTGGCGCACTTCTCCTTTATCATTGGTCCAGAGAAGAGCCTCCTTTTCTGGGGCTGCTTCTGCCCATGCATCAACCACATCATATCCAAAATTGAAATTTTCCGGCACGTTTACTTTGAAATTGGCCATAAAGTCATCGTAAGACTCAAATTCAGTCTTATCCAGAAATTTCTCTAACATATCTTTTTACCTATAAATTCTCAATTTATTATTGCTATCATTTTCGCATCTTTGTCTCCGATAGCACGTAGTGCATGGGGCATTCTGGCATCAAACATTACGCTATCGCCAGCTCTCAGGATTGTTGATTTTTTCCCTATAGTGATTTCAAGTTCTCCTTCCACTACATAATTGAATTCCTGCCCCTCATGTGTGTTGGGTGTATGAACGGTTCCGGCTGTATGGTCAGGAGAGATGGTCACCATAAAAGGTATCATGTTTCTTTGGCGGAATCCTGATGCAAGGTCCTCGTATGAATAAGCTGCGCGGCGCTCTACCTTTACTCCCTTACCCTTACGGTTGACATAATATGAGTTCATTTTCGGCTCTTCTCCGAAAAGTAGTGCCGTCAGTTCAACACCATTTCGGCTTGCAAGCCTTTGTAGGAAGCTGACGGGAATATCATGTTCACCGCTCTCATATTTTATAAGGGTCTCGGGAGTGACACCGCAATCTGCTGCCATTTCTTCTATGGAAAGGTCGAGAGAGTCACGAAGTCCTTTGAGTCGCTGCGCAAGTTGTGCAAGTTCGTCCATATTTCTAATTATATTGTTGTTTATTTTGATCAGATTTGTCTTAAATTGCAAAAGTATACATTTTATTTGAATAATACAACTAATTGCACAATTAAATTTAAATGTGTAAGTTTAGGGATGTGATTTTAATTTGAATGATATAGAAGAAATAAAGAGTCGCTTCTCATTTGAAAAGCGACTCTTTATTTATATTAAGCATGGGGGCATTATTCACGCATCATATAGAGCACTGGAAGCACATCTACAGCAGAAAGTGAATCGTAGGCTCCAAAACTTGTGTATTTGGTTGAGTAAGCCCATGTCTTGCCATTGTCGACATTCTTTATTGTCCAATTTCCATCAGCATCTTTAGATGCTGTCCAGAGGAATGATTTAGCGATGCTTCCATCCTCTATGTTCGGATTCGCTTGAACATTGAATGAAGTGTAAGTACCCCTCATATATAGGTATCTGTTGTTGGAATCTTTCATGAGGAAGGTGCCTTCTGGAACGTTATATTTGACATCTTCTACAGTTGCAGATGATGCAAATGTGTAGGCGTAGGCATCGGTTGGAATCACAATGGTGCCATCGGCGATTGATACATTATATGCATTGATATAGCCGTATGTATCACTGCTTGGAATGACTGTGCCACAAATGTTGCCTGCTACGAATAGATAATTGCGGTCAAGCGTGATCTGATCTTCATTGAAGAGGTCGAATGTTGCTTTGCCGACATACTTGGTGAAGCTCCATGCGTCGCCTTTCTTGGTGTATTTGCCAACAACATTTTCTAATCCATTGTTGTTCATAGTCCAGTTTGCACCATCATATACAAACAGAGCGGTCTTATTGTAGTTGTAGACCACGATCATTTCATCGCCATCCTGAGCATAGATAAGCTTATTCTTAAGATAGAGCGGAATCATAGTCTCAGGTGCAGTCAGTTTGGCATTGTCTACACCCATTGCAGTGTAGTCAGCCGGATTAAGAGCAACGACTCCTGAAGCTATTGACCAATCGCTGCCGTTATAATAATACACCGCATTTTTAGTTGTCAGCACGGGTGTATTGACTGGAGCTTTCTTCATTGATTTCTGGATGAAACCAGGATTGTCGCCAACTGAACCTTCTTCGGAAGTCAGCACGAAGTTCTTGATTTCCCATGTCCCTGCTTTAGTGTCAGATGTGTACTTGAATCCGATTTGAACAGAAGAACCACAATATTTGCTCAGGTCGATGTCACCGGAAGACACGAAATCCCAGCCCATTTTCTCTGGGAAGGTATAGCCGCTCATCTGCTCCCATTCTCCACCTAAAGGACGCACCCATACCGATGCTTCCTTTTTCGCAGTCTCGACATCGGTGAAGTAGTTGGTTGCTTCCTCGAAAGAGAAACTTGCTTTAGAACCTTCAAGTGTGAAAATCGGAGATATTAGCCATGATTCAGCAGCATAATTAGTCTTATTGGCAAATGCAGATGCCTTCATGCCGTAATTTTCTCCTGCCCAACTCCAAACGTATGTAAGACCTTCAGGTAGCACTGCGTCGTAGGTCACGAAATCTCCCTGGCTTGCAGTGAATGGCTCTGAATAATTTAATGGACCACCACCTAATTGAGAAAAAATAGGATTATCAGTTGCGTCGGAATAGTTGACAATGGCGTATTGTCCTTCCGTTGCATCAGCTATCTTTGCCTTAAGTATTTCGGGCAAATAGTTGGCTGCCGGTGTCATTGGTGCAAAAGCAGCGATGTAATCGTCTTCGCTACCCCATGCATCTTTATAGTCATCTTTTGACACAGTATATTGTGTGGCACGGCCGATCGCAGAGAGAATCTCGGGAACATTTGCTGCTTCTGCGTAAGAGATGTCGGCAGTCGATCCATTGGATGCAAGATAGTAAGGGAATGCGGCTGTCTCCAAGAATGGAGGTAGAGCTACAGAGGCAGGAAAGTTCCCATCCTTGTTGAAAAAGCAGTTTGAAGCTATTGCCTTAGCTTCGGCTTTTTCTTCGTCAGTCTGAGCTTTATCCTGCATAAGTTTGGAAATAGCCTCGTAGTCTTCTGTAGTAAGAGTGTATGTGCCTGTGACTGAATTTTCATAGTCCACTCCACTCTCGAATCCCTTGAGGAATTCATTGTTCCAAGTATTTTCACTGCAACTTGCCAATACAAGTGCAGCCGAACCTGCAAGGAGGGTATTTATAATGTTTTTATTCATTGTTTTAGTTCTTAAGATATGTGATTAGAAGAAGAACTTAACACGGAAGTTGAAAGTACGACCCTGGCTGTAGTAAACGCGGAATGCATCTTGCCATGTGCCATTCTTGTTATAGTCGGTGTAAGCGTCCATAATGTAGTAGTTGTTGAAGACATTATAGATATTAGCCGATACCATGCAGCGAAGGCCCTTGGTGATGTTGATATTGTAGCTTGCGTTCAGGTCGAGCTGATTACCAAATGGAATTTGCCAAGGCTTGTTGATTTTAAGTGTCTGTCCCGGAGTCAGTGATACACTGCTGTTTCCATTGAGTGAGAAGTCGCTATAGTTCATTGCGTTGCATGTCCAGTCGCCTCCTATTGTGAAGCCTTTGAAAGGTCTGAACTGCATTCCGAGAGCACCTGTCAATTGAGCACTGCCACCAACTTTGACGCCCTTCTGGTCGATAGTGGCATAGAGGTGATCTTCTGCAAGCGGAGTAGTGGTAGTGGCAGGAGTGTTACGGTTGCCAAGACTTGAAAGCGCCTGACCCTGGCTGTTGTAATAGTATCCTACCGGGGAATTCTGCCATGTGTTATCGGCGATGGCAAACATACCTGAGAGTTCATACCAGTTTGTTGGTTTGTATACAAAGTTAAGTTCCAATCCCATGTAGCGGGAGTCAACACCGTTCATAGTTGCTGTGTAACGGTC
>JAIDTL010000097.1 GCA_029060725.1 Muribaculaceae bacterium
TTAATGCTTTGTCCATGTTGGCCAGCAATCCCCACCATTAATTTCTACCCAAAAGCCCATAGTAAAGTCTAAGATAGTGGTGCGAACGCAGTGAACACACCCAAGCCCCCCAATAAGTTCACCCCAAAAGCCCATAGTAAAGTCTAAGATAGTGGTGCGAACGCAGTGAGCACACCCAAATCCATTCCAATTTGCAATTTTCATTTTTTTTAACTAATTTTGCATCCTCAAAAACAATTATGCATTCAGCATTATGAATTATGCATTAATATGAAAATCGTTCTCTTCGACAATCAGGATGATCACTACGATCTCCTTCCTCTTTCCTTCACTCGTCCTATCTGCGACTTCCGCGTAGGCATCACCACCATCCGCCAAAAATGGGAAACCTTCCTCCCCGATGCCGAGATCTACGCGCTCCCCGTCGATTTCCTCCGCGAGCGCTTCGGCCAACCCGATGATTCCGCCGAGGAAATGCTGTTCGTCTCCGGAGCCGTTATTCCCGATGTCGACATAGCGGCAAGGATCGTATCTCTCAAAAAGGGGCAGGCCATCCTTTCCGAAGATCGTCCCCTCGCTTTCCGTGGCGGTTGGAAAGACCTTGAAGACCGTAAGTTTGACGATATATTTGAAGAAGACCTCCGTCGTCTCCGCAATGTCTACGATGTCTTCATCCTCAATCCCGAAGTCCTCGTGGAAGACTATCGCCGCATCATCGCTGGCCGTCAATCCCATCCTCTTCCATCCTCCAACCATGTCATAGGAGACATGACCGACAAAGACGGCATGCCGATGATCTTCATAGAAGAAGGAGCCGAAGTGGAGGGCGCTACTTTCAATCTCAAGGAGGGTCCGGTATATATAGGAAAGGATGCTGCCGTCATGGAAGGATGCTGTGTGAGAGGTCCGATTGCTTTCTGCGATCACTCTAAAGCCCGCATGGGCGCAAAGCTTTATGGAGGAAGCACTTTCGGTCCATTCGTCAAGGTAGGTGGAGAGGTCGACAACTCCGTCATCTTCGGATACTCCAACAAGGCCCACGACGGCTATCTTGGAAATGCCGTGGTAGGGGAGTGGTGTAATATAGGTGCCGGTGTCAATTGCTCCAACCTCAAAAATGACTATTCAAAGATTCGTCTTTGGAACTATCGCCTGCGCTCCTTTGCCCGTACCGACCTGCAATTCTGCGGCCCCATCATCGGCGATCATTCCAAACTGGGCGTCAACGTAATGCTCAACACCGCAACTGTCATTGGAGTAGGGGTCAACGTCTATGGCGCCGGCTTCCCGAGGGTATTCTTGCCGAGCTTCCAAGAGGGGAGTGCCAACGGAGGTTTCACCGATGTCCCCGTCAAGAAATTCCTCACAGTAGCAGAGCGTGTAATGGCGCGCCGAGGGATCTCCCTCTCCGACCAAGACCGCCGCATCTTCGACCGCATCTTCGACTACGCCTCCCACCTCAAAAAATAATAAGATATGGAGTGGAGGCTTTCCAGCCTCCTATGGAAAGCAGGCCTTCCGGCCTGCGCCCCAAACGTAATAAAGCATGCTCCGCATGCGCTCCCCCGCGTCCTCCAGAGTAGCGAGCACTCTCCGAGTGCGTCCCCCCGCGTCAACCCAACGTAATAAAGCATGCTCCGCATGCGCCCCCCCGCGTCCCCCAGAGTAGTTAGCACTCTCCGAGTGCGCCCCCGCGCGTCAAAAACGTAATAAAGCATGCTCCGTATGCGCCCCCAAGCGTCAAAGCCCCCAACATGGAAAGGAGGCTTTCCAGCCTCCTCCCCAAAAGCCCCAAAAGCCCCTAAATGGCCCTAAAGCCCTTATCGCCCTTAAAGGCCCTAAAGCCCTTAGCGCCCCAAAATAAGATTCTACAGGTAAAATAAATTAAGCATTTTGCATTATGAATTATGCATTGAGTAAAAAGATTGATTTCCACCCGAAAGCCTTTTCGATGTGGAAGGGCTATGACTTGGCCCGATTCAAATCCGATCTAATCGCCGGCATCGTCGTCGGCATCGTCGCTCTCCCTCTTGCCATCGCCTTTGCCATTGCTTCCGGTGTCTCACCTTCCATCGGCTTGATCACTGCCATCATCGGTGGATTCCTTGTCTCAGCCCTCGGCGGCAATTCCGTCCAGATCGGCGGTCCCACCGGTGCCTTCATCGTCATCGTCTATAGCATCATCCAGCAGTTCGGACTCACCGGACTTGCCATCGCTACAGTAATGGCAGGCCTCATCCTTGTCCTTATGGGGCTTTTCCGCCTCGGCACAGTCATAAAGTTTATCCCTTATCCAATAGTAGTCGGTTTTACGGCCGGTATCGCAGTCACTATCTTTTCTACGCAGATCAACGACTTCTTCGGTCTGGGTCTCAAAGACCTACCCGGCGATTTCATAAGTAAATGGGGTGTGCTGCTTCAGAATTTCGGCAATACTGACTGGATGACATTATTGGTGGGCATCATATCTCTGCTTATCATAACCCTCACTCCAAAGATATCAAAGAAACTTCCCGGAGCATTGATTGCCATAATCCTTGTCACTGCCGGATGCTGGCTCATCGGTATGTTTATCCCCGATTTCCATGTCGAGACCATCGGCGACCGTTTTGGCAACATGAAGTCTGATATCCCTATGCCACATGGATTATCCTTCAACATGGCCACCATCAACGCCCTCCTCCCATCTGCTTTCACCATCGCAATGCTTGGCGCCATCGAGTCCTTGCTCTCCGCTACCGTCGCAGACGGCATCACCGGCTCCCGCACTAACTCCAACACCGAACTTTTTGGTCAAGGAATAGCCAATATCATAGTTCCCCTCTTCGGAGGAATCCCCGTCACCGGTGCCATCGCACGCACCATGACCAACATCACCAACGGCGGTCGCACTCCACTTGCCGGTATGATACATTCTCTTGTGCTCCTCCTCATCTACCTCTTCCTCATGCCACTCATCAACCTTGTGCCGATGGCATGCCTCGCAGGTGTGCTGATGGTAGTGGCTTACAATATGAGTGGATGGCGCACGGTTAAGGCCATTTCCCACAATCCAAAAGGTGATTTCTCAGTCCTTCTTGTGACAATGTTCCTGACCATCATCTTCGACTTGACGATAGCCATTGAGATCGGTCTTCTCCTCGCCATGTTGCTGTTCCTGCGCCGAGTCACTGAGAATGCTGAGATCAAGGTATATGGCAAGAAACTCGACATTGCCGAGGGCACCGAAGTAAATGCCCATGAAATCCTCAACGTGGAGAAAGGGGTGTCGGTATACGAGATCTCCGGACCATTCTTCTTTGGGATTGCAACGAAATTCGACGAGATGATGCGCACCTCGATGAAAGAAAAACCCCTTGTCCGCATCATCCGCATGCGCAGAGTCCCCTTCATTGACTCCACAGCCATCCACAACCTGGAGACCCTCATCCGCTCCTCCCAGAATGAAGGCATCCACATAGTCCTTTCCGGAGTCCAACCCGGAGTAAGGGAAGCTCTCGAAAAATCCGACATCATCAATCTGATCGGCGAAAAGCACATCTGCGACCACATCTCCAAAGCCGTAGTCCTCGCCAACAACATCGCCCGCGACTACAACGCCCTCCCCGAATGGCGCCGTCGCGGCCTCACCCCCGTCTAACCCCATGGAAAGCAGGCCTTCCGGCCTGCGTCCCCCAGAGTAGCGAGCCCTCTCCGAGTGCGTCCCCCCGCGTCAAAAACGTAATAAAGCATGCTCCGCATGCGCCCCCGCGCGTCAAAGAGTAGTTAGCACTCTCCGAGTGCGCCCCACCGAGTCAAAAACGTAATAAAGCATGCTCCGCATGCGCCCCCGCGCGTCCAAAGGTAACCTGCAATGCGCACAAATGACCTTGCATATAGATCCTTTAAGATGAGATTCACACCGCGGATCGCTGTCGCTTCGCTCGCTTATTTCGCCGATGGCGGCGGATCCCCGCGGATCTCTAATCTTTTTTGCTTCGGAAGCACTTATGATCTACTGTATTCCAATCGAGTCCCGGGCATCCGCACGCTGATCACGGCTGAGCCCAGGCTTCGCCCGCTTTTGCGGATCCCAGTGCCGGTATCCATTAATTCATAATTCATAGTTAATAATTAATTTAAGTTCCGTTTCTTCTTGCATATTGAATCGTAATCCCTTAGCGCAGGAACTGCGCTTGTCCTCTGCGAACTCCGGGCGATGCGTAGCAGCCCGCAATCATTGCGTGCTTGCCCAAACCAAGTCGCGAAGCTATAATTGGTCGTTAATCGTTTATAGCTAATAGTTTCTCAGCGAGCCCTTTGCGCCTTTGCGTGAGGTTTTTAGCACTTACGAAAGTTGAGTTCATAATTGATCCTTGATCGTTGATAGTTGATCGTTAGACCAGATCCGCGAAAATCCGCCAGCGTCAGCGGCCCAGCCGGCGAAGCCCAGGCAATCCGCGATGTGACTCCATCAAAAAAGATCCATCTCAAAAGATAGAGTTTGACGCGCGCTGGCGCATGCGGAGCATGCTCTATTACGTTGTCTGACTCGGAGGGCTCATGCAGTATGCTTGATTACGTTGTCTGCCTCATTCTTGCAATGCGGAGCGGATGCGGAGCGAGCCTCAGCGCTCTTTGCTTCCGAGTGAAGTAATGATCGTTGATAGTTGATTGTTGTCCTCAGCGAGCCCTTTGCGCCTTTGCGTGAGATAAGCATAGTGACAACGCAAAAAGAGTTCCGCGCCTAACCATCCAAAATCAGCCCCCGACCGCCGACTTCATAATTAATAATTCCCCTCCAAAACCCCCTGATACAAAATAAATTGTCAAAATGCAACAGAAACGTTAAAGATACATAATGCTTTTTTAATAAAAATTCAATATCATTTCTTTCATATCTCAATTTTTTTTGCTAATTTTGCACCTGATAAAAAGCATGAGGAGGATTCCTCAAACAAAACGTGAAAATTAGAACATTACGAACCCAAACAGAACAAACCAATAGCAGAAAAAGAACCTCTCTAAACTCGGAAAAACTAACAGACCAAGCATCTACAAGTGCTTACCAAAAATTGAAAAGAAAAAATAATCTAATCATTTTATTTTATTATGAGAAATAAATATCTTCTTCTCGGCGCAGCATCTGCTTTGATGCTCGCAGCATGTTCAGAAGACATCAAGGGCCCAGAAAGCAACATCAAGCCCGCAGAGAACGCTCTGAACCTCACATCATTGAACCCTGCCTCCCAGGCAGGCCGTGTAAAATTCCCCGGAGAAACTCGTGGCGTAAAGGCAGATCGTCTACAGCTCGTATCAAAAATCGCTCCTGTAGCTGAATCTGAGGCTGCTCTCCACCATTGGTCTGCTACCGGCATCGCAATCAACAACGGCGTTGCAATCGTGACTTGGCACTCAAACCGTCAGGCTTCTGTAGAAGCTGACGCATGGGGCGGCGCTATTGACGTGATCGACATCAATGCCCTCGTCAATAAGAGCGGAGATGTGATCACCAACACTCTCACTACCGACAGAGTTAAATTTAACAACATTGTAGCAGACGGAAGCAACTACTACATTCCGATGACTTCATACTCCAACGGTGCAGTCGTAGGCCGCTGGAATCGTGGTAGTCTCGCCATTGACACAATCGCACTCCCAGGCTCATCTGCTAACTCTGTAAAGGTAGACGGCAACGACCTCTACGCTATCACAGGCTATGCAGGCGGTCTCTACAAAGTGAACGCAGACTTCAACACTGAGGGTGTTGAAAATGTAATTGAAACAATCGTTGAGCAGAGCGCAGACTTCGGTGGCAAGTTTATCGCCGGCGACTATTACCTCCGCACAAACGACGAAAAGTCTCAGATCGTAAACCTCAACGGAACAGTTCGCAACGAGGGTGCTCCGCTCGTATCATCTGAAAAATATGCTGAGTCTTACACTCCTGCCGACGGCTGGCAGCTCATCGAAGGCTCTAAGGCTACTCACTATGGCAAGCACACCATGGCAGTAGACGGCAACTACATCTACGTAGGTGGCGGTCAGGGCGCTGACGGCAAGAACGGTCTCCGTGTGTACGCTGCTACAGGATCCGTATGGGAAAACGGTCTCAATACTACAGCAGTATGTGTAGACGAAAAATATGTTTATGCAGCTACAGCTCAGGGTCTCCGCGTATATGAGAAATACGATAGCGAGGCAGACGCTCTTCCACTCTATGCATTCGAAGTCCTCAATTATGACGAGAACGGTAATGCAGCTGACGCTGAAGGCATGAACCAGCCTCAGTCAGGCACAGACGCTCACTCTGCAAACTTCGTTGCAGTCGACAACACATCAGGCCTTATCTTTGTAGCTTGCGGCCAGAGCGGTGTATACGTTTTCAAACTCCAGGAAATTGTAGCTAATGAATGGCCTGCAGGTTTCACATGGCCTAATGGTGGTTCTAATGTAAAGAACATTGTGGAAGGTGAAGGTGATAACAAATTTGAAGTTCCTGCAGCTCCAGCAGCAGAAGAAGGCAAGACTTTCAAAGGATGGCAGGGTGACAATGGCACTACTTATACTCCTGGCCAGAACGTGACTCTTGAAACAGTTGTAGAACTTACTCCGATTTGGGACGTAAACAAATACAATGTTAACTTCAAAGACAACAACGGCAACAATCTTCAGTCCGTAGAAGTTGAGCACGGTACAAATGTTGCAGCCACTAAGTTCCCGGCAGATCCTAAACAGGAAGGCAAAGACTTCGCAGGTTGGGTGATCGAAGGCACTGAAACTCCGTTTACTTCTCAAACTCCTGTTACCGGTGACGTGACTGTAGTTCCTTCTTGGACCGACCACGTATATGCTTACATCCTCAAGTTTGACGGAAACAAAGAAGCTGGCATCACAGTAAGCAACCTTCCTTCTGAAGTCAAGAGCGACAATGCAGAAGTAGCAGTTGCAAATGTTAAGCCGACTGTTCCTGCAGGTACTTACAATCCTGAGTTCATCGGTTGGTCTACTAATCCTAACGATGACGTAGTAGGTATAGAATTGGGTGAATGGACTCCGATCAACCCTGGAGATACTTATAAATTCGCTTCCGAAGGCACAGTGACACTCTATGCTATCTGGGCAACTAACCTTACAGGTGGTGGCAACCAGGGCGGTGTAGTTGAGGAAAAACCTAATACTGGTGCCGGGGGCGGTGCAGGCGATGTAAAACCCGGAACAATGAAATAATAACAACATCCTATAGACAAGGTTGCCATAGGCGGTATGGCTATGGCAACCTTAATCTTTCTTTATAATACATCTAATATAACAGGGCGATTGATCTGAATGAAGGAAAATCGCTTAAAAATACAAATCAATAAAATCAACATTATGAACAAAAAGGTAATTGGCTTTCTGCTCGCCATCCCTGCTCTTATGGGTTTCGGACTGACTTCATGTAGCGATGAAGCGTCTTTGGCAGTCAATGAGCCATCCCAGGAAAAGCTCGTCGATGTTACTGTGACAGCTTCTCTCGCTGATTTGACAAGAGCTTCTTTGAATCCCGACAAAAACATTATAAAGTTTGCGTGGGATTTGAATGATGAAATCACTGTAGTGAATGCCGAAAACGGTAAGTATCTTGGTAAGCTTACTGTTTCAAAAATTCAGGAATCTGATCATAGAGTTTGCGAATTTGCTGGTCAAGCAGCCATTCCAACTGGTAAAGTTAAACTCAATTTCTTCTATCTCGGTACTGAAGGAAAGGCCACTTATGGTGAAGGTCGTGTAGTAAATCCTTATACAGTGGATTTCGAAAACCAAGATGGAACTTCTAAGTTTGCAGAAAACGATATCCTTATCTCTACTAAAGAATTAAACAATGTTCAAGGCGGTAATCTCGGTATGATCAACTTCAACCGTGAATTCGCCTACGGTCGTTTCATCCTTAAATACAACGATGAGGTAGTTGACTTGGCTGGCAAGACTGTTACAATCTGCGCGAACACAGGCAAGCTCTATAACAAGGCAACCCTCAATTTCCAGACTGCTTCTTACAGCTATGAGGAAGGTGCAATTGCAGTGACTCCGTCCTCCAACGACTTCTATGTAAGCTTCCCTGCTACTGATGCTGTAAACCTTAAGTTTGTAATCAATGATTTCGACGGAACAAAGGGAGAAAGCCTCGTAGCTGACACTTACTACACAGCTGATGATGAAGGTAACCCAATCGTAGTCGAAATGAGACATACTGACGGCAGCGACGACAAGCATACATTTATGCTTACCTACGATTCCAATTATGAAGGCTCTACTGAAACTAAGAGCTTTACTTGGGAGGCAGTTAGTCCGTACGCATACACCGTTAAGGGTTATGACCTCTTCACAAGAGAAGGTTATGTGATCACAAGCTGGAACACTCAAGCTGACGGCAAGGGCGAAAAGTATGAGGCTGATAGCAAATACACTGTTACTTATCCTGATCATACTACCGCTACTCTCTATGCTCAGTGGGAAAAGAGCACTATCGACTACAAAGTGACACTCAAATATGAGGATGGAACAACCAAGGATATTGAGGCTCCCTCTACTGAAGACACTCAGAAAGTTGACCTTCCCGCTGCTCCTGACAAAGATGGCTATGACTTCACAGGTTGGAAGGAAGAAGGAACTGAGGAACCTGTTGCAAAGAATGAATGGAATCTTACTAAGGAAAAACCTCAGGTAACTCTCGTTCCGGTTTATACTGAGACCAAATATAATTATGTTGTAAAATGGATTGATGGTCCTGAAATCGAAACTGATAAGGTAACTTATAAGACTGCAAGATTTACGACAGTATCTCCTGTAGTATTGAATAAAGTTTTCCCCGATGAGGATCAAAATAACTATCCTCAATATTATAAGCACAATATAACAAAGGAAGGGTATACGTTCGTTGGCTGGGAATATGAAGGCAAAGCAATAGAGAAGGATGCTTCCGGAAATTGGAATATGAATCAGATAGTTCTGACTAAGGATAATCTCAATCCAGTTATCTACGCCAAGTGGGAAAAGGCTACTTACGACCTTCAGGTTTATGCTTACCATAACGATGGTTCGGACAAGTACTCAATTGATACAAACCACAACAAGACTCTGCCGTTTGAAGCACCATTAGATAATCTGGACGAACCTACAAGAACCGGTTACAAGTTCATGGGCTGGGGTGCAACTGCAGATGCTACTGAGGCTATCGAATCAGTTACATTCAAAACTCCCGATCCCATCAAGGTTTACGCTATCTGGAAGAAGGACGCATCTACCGGCCACATCACTGCTCCCGGAGCAAGTGGCTCAGGCTATTAATAACAATAAACAGCTTAAAATATGAATAAATATATATATTCGGCGGCTGCGTTTCTGAGCCTCTCTTGCATCGCTCTGACTTCTTGTCAGAACGAGATGGAACAGATCGGCACCCCGGCAGGCAAGGAGGTCCTCCTCCGCGTCACTGCTAACCGTGGCGATGCCGAGACTCGTACAACCCTCAAGCACGACGGCAACGGTAACCTCACTTGTAACTGGAGCGAAGGTGATCAGCTTTTGGTTGTCGAGAACAGTAAGGGAACAAAACTCGGTGTCATTACTATTACCGATGGAGTTGGTACACCTGACGGTACTTTCGAAGGTAAGGTGAATCTTGATGGTCAAGAGGCTCTATCTCTCGTTTATCTTGGCAACGCAGGTAATGCAGAGTCTTACGAATCTAATAATATCGCGATCGACCTCTCCAAGCAGGACGGTAGTTTTTCATCACTCCCAAAGCTTGATGTTCTTACAGCTGAGGCAAAAGTTGATGACCAGAATTTCCTCCCGACAGGAAACGTTATCGAGACTACCATCACGATGACACGTCAGCTTGCTTTTGGTCACTTTACCCTTGACTTTGGTAGCGACGTGACTCTTGCTGCTGGTGACGTTATCACCATCGCAGGAGAAGGTCTTCGTTCCGAAGGTAAGGTTAACTTCAAGAATGGCGGAAACGTGCCGACACTCACAAACTATAGTGGCTCCACCACCATTACTGTAACCAAAGCTGAGGCCGGCAACGACTTTTATATTACAATGCTCCCTTGCGGTAATGTTTCTCCGACTTTTACTGTTGTTAAAGACGGTGAGACTTACACAGCAGCTCTTGGTGAGCACAACTGGAAATCCGGCGAATATGTCCGCGCATTCGACACAACTAACAGCACCGAAAGCGGCGTAACTGTCGAAATGAAAAAGAAACAAAAACCAATCGACGACGGTAAATTATTTGGGTTGAAGTGGGCTCCTGCAAATAGCCGTTCCTATATAGATGCAAGTCCCTCTTATTCAACAGTATCCACCTTTACTTATATACCTGAAATTCCTTTTGTAGAACAAGGCTTAGGTGATTTCGATTACATCTCTGGCGATAAAGATAAATTCGTAGGAGAAAATAATCCATATTTTTATCATTATCAATGGGATAGAGATTTTGGTTTCATAGCCTCAGACGATGCATATGATTATTCTATAACTCGTTTGCCTAATTATACCAATCTCCCATCTGGATTTAGAAAAACGAATTACGCTTATCAATACTCAGAGTCGAAAAGCACAATGAGTAATGCTATAGAATATTTTGATGTTTATTATTATCCGACCAATAATGTGTCATACGATTGGTGTAGCAATACAGGGCGTACAGAATGGGGTAATCGTTTTAGCACTTATGGATATTCCGTAATGCCTTTAGGTTTCGACCTTCCCAAAAAGAGCGATTTTGAAAATCTTTTACCGGAGGGAGAAAATAAAGAGTATACTGTATTTGGAAAGTCCATTAAAGTATCTGATCAATTTGGAGACGAGTTCACTGTTAAGCCTTTCTATGTAAAGAATCTCGAAGATGGTACTACTGTCGTATGGAGCATAATGACATCTTCCTCTAATAACTATCTTGATGTGCGCAGACTTGATGGTCTCTTTACAAAAGATCAGTTGAATGAGACTACCATGCAGACTGAGGTTAGTGTGAATTTCTCTGCTAACGGTTATAGAACAAATAGCGGAGTTCTTCAATATAAGACTCGTGGATTCTATTGGGCTAAAGATTGTCCCGCAGGAACACAAACTGGTTACGCAGCATGTTTTTCGTTTACATTTAATTCTTCAAGCAATCCAACTACCATTAAATTGGCTACGGGAGCACAGCCTCGTAAATATGCTTTGGCTGTTCGTTGCATCTACGAAGACTAAATACAGTATAGGACGCACGGGCCGTGCGTCCCTACCTAGGACTCACAGATTCGGAGGGCTTGAGTGTCCCTCCGGATCACCATAAAAAAATTACAACGTTTAAATATAGAAAACATGAAACTGAGACACTTTTATCCTTGCCTCCTTTTTGCAGGAATAGCTGTGACCATGGCATCCTGTTCAGAAGAAGCTACCCTCACCTCGGGGCAGGGACGGAACGTGACGATGACCGTAAATATCAGCCGCATGGGCGATGCAACCCGAAGCATCCTGTCCGAAGAAGCCGGCGACCTGAAATGCACTTGGGAAGCTTCAGACCTCGTGCTCGTAGTCGACAACGTCGGCAATAAATTAGGTGTCCTTCATTTGACATCAGGCGCAGGTGAAGTCAACGCCACTTTCACAGGCGAAATTAACACTGCTGCAGAAGGCGAAACGAAGCTCGGTTTCCTTTATCTCGGATCTAAGACAGAGGAAGAGATCGATGAACTCCCCAATACCGTCACATTTAGCTATGCGAAACAGGACGGCTCTCTTGACTGGCTTTCAAGTCATGACTTCTTCACCGGTACTCAAGAGGTTAATATCACCAATAGTTATGTGAGTGTTGAGAACGTGACGCTCGCCCGTCAGTTGGCTTTCGGTAAATTTGATATCCAGCTTCCTGAAGGTGTCAATTATGAAGGTCAGGACATTACTGTATCAGGCACCGGCATATATACTCAGGCATCAGTAACAATGGGCGGAGTTGCAACATTCTCTAATACCGAGGAGAATGGCGGAGTAATTACCGTTAAGCCGGTCACAGTATCTGACGGCTCATACTCCTCATCCTTCTATCTTACTGTTCTTCCTAACAGTAACGAACAGATTGAACCGACATTCTCAGTCTCCATCGACGGCACCGAATATTCCTGCACACTCGATCCAAGAACATGGACCGCTTCCGAATTCGTCCGCGCTGCCAACGGCGACGGCTCTTTCTCCGGAATAAAATTAGAAATGACACCTCCTACCGTAGATACAGGAGAAGACAATACCGTAGGACCGGTAATTGAAATCGATGGCAAGAAATATAAGTTTGTAAAGGGCAACCTCTACTATGACATGAACGATGCCTCCTGGCATCTCTATGAGAAGGAAACTCATTTTGCGACTCTTGCCGGTACAAGTTCCTTCTACGAGAAGATCAATCTATATCAGAAAGGAATAAATGGCAAAGGAATATCCGACAGCAATCATATAATTGACCTCTTCGCATGGGGAGCAACCGGTTTAGGAGACGCATCAAGTACAGCTCGTGCAAAGCTCCCCGATGTCATAAGACAGGGTACTGCAGGTGAATCAACCTGGGCAGGTTCAAATTGGCCAACCTACAATACTAATACAATGGATGTTAACGGCAATGCTAACATCACTGACCTATGGAAACTGTATACCTTTGAGGATCCTATCTATGACTTCGGTTATGCCTACATGCAAAACGGAAGACCCGCAGGAGACAGCAAGACTTACGTTACGGCTCCGCTCGCCGCATACGCCTATATCTGCGACCAGAGTAGATCCTTCTCTCAGGGATGCACGGTCAAAGGTGCCGGTCTCAATGGTGAAGACGTAAAGGGTGCTTTGATCATTCTTGGTGTGACTACTGCTGCAGAAGCTCAGGATAAGATCGAGGCTGTCGGCGGTTCGGTAAAGAACCTTAAGAAACTTAACGTCAGCGTCAACAACGCCGGATTCGATTTCCAAATCACATTGCCAGACTATGAAAGCATTGAGAAACTCGGCGCTATGTTCTTTGCTCTTGCTGGCTCATCCAATTGGATGAGTGGTAAGCAACAGCTTTCTACGGACTGCGGTAATTATTGGACCAAAGACGGTGCAAAAGGTAGCTCCTCAGATGCAAATGGCTACAGCTTCTTCTTCAGAAAGTCAAGTTCCGCTTCGGAGTTCCATTGGGTAGTAGGCAGAAACGGTGTAAGCAAGACCAGAAGAACGCAGAATTCTGTCCGTCTGATGGTAGAAGTAGAGGATTAATATTATATAGTATAGATTCGGAGGGCTTGATTGTCCCTCCGAATCACCATGAAATAACAACTTTAAAACTAAAAATATACATGAAACTGAGACACTTTTTTCCTTGCCTCCTTTTGGCTGGAATGGCTGTGACGGTTGCTTCATGTACGGATGAAGCCAACCTTACTCCTGGGCAGGGACGGAACGTGACGATGACTGTAAACATAAGCCGCGTCGGAGACAATACACGCTCCATCCTCACTGAAAACGAAGGCGACCTCAAATGTACGTGGGAAGCTGAAGATCTTATCCTTGTTGTGGATGGAAGCGGTAATAAACTTGGTGTTTTAAGCCTTAAGAATGGTGCCGGTGAAGAATCCGCCACTTTCGTAGGTGAGATTACTACTGATGCAGTGGGCGCAACCGACCTTAATTTCCTCTATCTTGGATCTAAGTCCGCTGAAGAATTTGATGCTCTAACAAATCCCGTCGTGCTCGATTACTCCGCTCAAAACGGCACGATAGAATGGCTTTCTAAGAATGATTTCTTCTCAGGTTCAGAGAATGTAGAAATCACCAATAGTTATATTTCCGTAGAAAGTGTCTCTCTTTCTCGTCAGATTTCTTTCGGCAAGTTTGATATGCAGCTTCCCGCTGGTGTCACTTATGCAGGTCAGCTTATCACTGTTTCCGGCGAAGGTCTCAACACGAAGGCATCAATCAGTATGACCGACGGCCATGCGACATTCTCCGAAGAAGGTAATATTGTTATCACCCGACCGGAAGGAACTTCTTCCACAGAGTTCTATCTGACCGTACTTCCCGCTGCTATCACTCCGACTTTTTCTGTTACGATCGACGGCAAGACATATTCATGCACTCTTGCACAGAAGGAATGGGAAGCTTCGAAGTTTGTACGCAAGGACAATCTGGACGGTACTTTCTCAGGAATCGTCCTGAATATGACAGATAAGACATCCGAAAACAATCCCTACGAAGGCTACGAAAACGAAGACCCCCGCAACCCTCTCCACAAATTCGCTAAATACAACTTGACTCGCGGTGAGGATAACTTGAATGTGTTTGTAGAAAATGAGGACGCTTATGGCGCTCTATACCAGTGGGGACGCTACTACGGATTCATAGATAGAAATGATAATACTGTATTTGGCAAATACAATTTATCTTCTAAAACATATACACAATTCGCAGAGGCTCTTGGATCCAAAAGCGTCAATAATAATAACGATATATGGGATTATTGCGTATACGATCCTGACGGATCCAATATGTACTCCAATCCTGAATTTAATGATGGCCTCTCTATGATGTCAAAAGTCGCGGTTGTCACTGGAATGAATTATTTTTATATAGGTTGGTTTAATTCGAAGGTTACCTTTGATTATCCTCATTTTTACGATTCTAAGTCTCATATTGTAACGGATCAGCCGTGTTATTATATGAATGGCATCCACGATAAGTCACTTAGTTTACAGAGGCATGGGAGCTATTTACCTGCATATATTGAGGAATTCTCAAATTCTGGAGACTATTGGGTAGACGACTTCGGTGTTGGTGGCTCTAATTGGTCAGCTCGTGCAAAAGCACAAGGATTTACTGCCGATAAAGAGAATCCTTGTCCCGACGGATGGCGTCTTCCAACAGAAAGTGAAATGAGAGAAATCATTCCGGAAAATGGCTTGTATGATAAGAATGGAAATCTCGCCGATATGTTAAACAAATATTCTGAGTTGCGTGAGACAGAAAAAGGAATTAAATACGCTATTCGATGGAATTATGTAAACACCAATAAGTACATTGAAATCGAAGCGGTTGTAGTGGATGAAACTTATACTTCGGTAGATCAAATTACTGATATATTCTGGAATCAGCATGTTTTTGACAAGGTAGTTCGTAAGTTCCCATTCACAGGAGGAATTCGTCCCTATACTGGTTATGTCTTTGGAAGCAGTACATGGGATACGGTTATTTGCAGACCAATCAGTATGGGTAAACCTGCATTTCAAAGTTATACAGTAGGAGATTATGAGGCGATCGGTCTTATTAGCCCCAATGAAACAGGCGGAATCAATAATCATTTTGGTGGATATTGGGTCAATGAAAAGGACTTGGCAATGAAATTCTGTGCTGAAAACTTTGAGCGCGAAGTTAATGGCAATGTCAGGGAAACTGAGTCCGAATACACCCGCATCCGGATGGAACAGACCGGACCTGCATTTGGAATGGCTATCCGCCCGGTAATGGACAAGTAATGAATCCGAATATCAGTAATAGCAAATAATTGATGTGCTTTTCTCTACGGCGCTCCGCCGCAGGGAGAAGCACTCAGTCACGATATAGCGGTAGTCCTCCCTCCCCAAATACAACCCCGCCAACAGCCGGTTTGTCCCCCGCACGAGCCGCTCGCGGCTCCGAAGAAGAAAATACCGAAATAAATTTGCATCTATCCCAAAAAATTGCTAATTTAGACCTCCCAAAACAAACTGGAAATGAAAGAAACAGCAGATGATCTTCTTAAAAAGACCTTCATAAAGCTACGCTCCGACTATGGATTCAAACGAGCCTCTATGGCCGCCGAAGACATCGTAGAGTATCGCAACTCCATCATGATAGAGATGGAGCGCCAATCCGAACTCGAATTCAAAAAAGAAGAAGGCATAGAGTTAGGAATAGAAAAAGGAATAGGTATAGGAAGAGAAGAAGGAAGAAAAGAAGAAAAATTTGAGGTAGCTCGCAAAATGAAAAAGGGAGGCATGTCGTTAGGCGATATAATGCTCTACACTGGTCTTTCCGAAAAGCAAATATCCGAAC
>JAIDTL010000098.1 GCA_029060725.1 Muribaculaceae bacterium
GCCATACATTCAGCTGCCGGGGTGCAACTTAGGCTCGCGTGCGACAGCCTGATGCGTAATAAAGGAATCCCCGAACCGACTGGCGAGGCGGAGATAACCCCTGCTTTCAATTTGCCCTCCAAATATGTGATTCATACGGTCGGTCCGATTGTTTACACCCTTGAACCAACAATTAAAGATCGTCACTTACTCGCTTCATGCTATCGCAGTTGCCTTGAATGTGCAGAAGCAACCGGACTTGCATTCATAGCTTTCTGTTGCATATCGACAGGTGAGTTTCATTATCCCAACAAAGAGGCGGCACAAGTCGCTTTAAGTACTGTAAAAAGCTATTTCGAGACTCATCCCGACTCTACGATTACTACTGTGGTCTTTAATGTCTTCAAAGAAATAGATTACGATATTTACAAAAAGTTATTGCATAATGAATTTGAATGATAGAATAGAACAGGCCCGGCTTAAAATAAAAGAGGCAGATGCAATACTCATTGGCGCCGGTGCAGGGTTATCGTCAGCCGCCGGAATTGATTATGCGGGACTCGAGTTCAGGAAGGAATTTGCAGATTATATTCAGAGATATGGTTTCAGAGACCTCTACTCATCCGGTTTCTATGAATTTCCGACAGAGGAGGAACGTTGGACCCGCTGGGCACGTCATATTCGTTTTACGCTTCTCAGCCGAGAGGGTATGCCGCTTTATAAAGACCTTTTGCAGTTAGTGGAAGGGAAAGACTTCTTCGTTATCACAACAAATGTAGATGAACAATTCCGTAAAGCCGGATTTCCCAAAGACCGTCTTTTTGAAGTGCAAGGGGATTACGGCAGGATGCAATGCTCGGTAGCCTGTCATGATAAGACCTACGATGATACGGAAGTTGTTAACGCGATCAATGCTCATGCTCATAACATGACGGTTGACCGGAAGTATGTCCCCGTATGCCCCGTGTGTGGCGGAACAATGGATGTGAATCTGCGTATAAATCAATATTTCGTTGAAGATAAACATTGGCATGAATCTGCTGAACGATATGAAAAGTTTGTAACCGAACATATCAACTCCAGGCTTGTCTTGCTTGAACTGGGTGTTGGCATGAATACGCCGTCAATCATCAGATATCCTTTTGAAAGGATAACTTATTCTGATAAGAAGGCAACCCTAATACGCATGAATGATAGTTGGCCTCATGTAGCGAGTGAGATTTCCGGCAGAACTATTTCATTTGCAGAGGATATGAGCCTCATCATTGGAAAATTGCGGTAAGGATTAAGTATTGTACGTGAGTCCGTGCCTTCACTATGTGGCCATAATATTCAAATTATTTCAGTCGATCAGCCATAAGCCTTAGTCTATCGCCGACAAAGACCGGGCAAGTATTCGTTGCAGTCTCGATTTCAATACCCTATTATATTTGATATACCGCTGGAAACTAACTTGACAATTTTGACCTTAAAGGTTGATTTCTCATTTCCAGAGGTGTCATACCGAAATATCTTTTGACAGTCTTGCAGAAAAATGAGAAGTTTGAGAAACCAATGTGCGAGGCAATTTCCTTTATCGAATAGTCAGAGCCTACTATATATCGCCGAGCATCATTCATTACCAACATATCTTTACTAAATCTAATCTTATGAACTTACTATTTGAAAATTTGTATTATAATTAGTTCAATTTTCGTAAAAGAAAGTTGAGTGTTATATATCTCGTTAAAAGATTTAAACTTTAAGTAAGATTGTGAAAACTAAAATTAATGATATTATTATGAATAAAGCAATAGCGTCAATAGCATTGTCCCTGGCGGCAATATTGACAGGCAATGCTCAGACAAAAGAAATTCTTTCACTTAAAGGATCGGAAGGGAATTTATATGCGGAGTTACAGAAACCTGTTACCGGAGCGGAGAAACTACCGCTTGTAATCATCTGCCACGGTTTTACTGCGAACTGCAACACTGAGTTGTTGACAGACATTGCCAATGACCTTCAAGAACAAGGCATAGCTTCATTGCGATTTGACTTCAATGGTCACGGCAAGAGCGAGGGCGAGTTTCAGAATATGACTGTGCTCAATGAAATCGAAGACCTGAAGGATGTGATCTCATGGGCACAGTCTCAACCATGGGTTGAAAACATCTCACTTCTCGGTCACTCACAGGGCGGCGTCGTAGTGAGCATGACAGCCGGGGAACTGGGCGACAAGGTCATCAAGAATGTCGTATTGATGGCCCCGGCAGCCGTCCTTCGTGATGACGCGATCCGTGGCAATACCCAGGGAGCGCAATATGACCCTTGGAACTTCAAGGGAGACTATGTCGAGCTTCCTGGCCGTGGGCTTAAGCTCGGACGAAAATATGTCGAGACAGCCGTCAATCTTCCCATTTATGAGACGGCATGGCGTTACACAGGCCCGGTACTTGTGATCCAAGGGACTCACGACCGAATAGTACCATACACTTATGCCGAGCGTTATCAGCAAGGTTATAAGGACTGCACTCTGAAACTCATTCCCGAAGAAGATCATTCATTCACCAAGAACACTGCAGAAGCTGCATTATATGCATCCGACTGGCTCTCTAAACAGATTAACGGCCACTGATGTCACAATAGATCTACTGGATTTTCGTTGTAGGTAAGTCATCGTTTTAGGCTGATATTCGGTTCACACTCGACCCCAAGTACAGGCATTGACGCGAAAGTCATAATCTGAATTGTGAGGGGGTGATTCCAAGATGCTTCTCTCAGTTCGGAATCTGCCATAAGAGAGGAAAGTTCCCGAATTGTGAAGCGATCTATCCAGTAAGATGCCGGCTGACGTGTGAATCTACGGCATACTTCCGTAAGGTAATGTGGTTCAATACAGAGTCTGTCAGCATAATAATCAGCAGTACGGTTCTCCTTATACCTTCATGAAAAAGAACTTGACGGAACAGAAAATTCACATAAGGGCCTGAAAAGATAAAATGCAAAGTAAATGATAGTAAGTGAAGAATATAAACAGCAACCGGCAGAGAGTTATAAAACCACCATTCCGTCAAAGTCTTCGCTAAACACGACATTTACTCACGGATTTCTTTAATACAAATCTGAGTGCCCCAAAATAGAATGTAGAAGGGAAGTAGATATTGATTCATCAGTATCATTATACAGCATAGGCAGAGATTCGGATTCCGATTCTTTGCCTATGCTTTTTTATGATTATCCTTAGTTTTATTATTGCGTGATATGTAGCAACTTTTCAGCCGTAAGATGAGAGAATTTCTCTTTGTCTGTGTCAGAAAGCGGTGCGTTTTCGACGAAAGCTCGAGCATCCGTCATCGGAACGTAGGGCCAGTCTGCTGAGAAAACAAGTTTGTCGATACCAAGTTTGTTTACGCAGAATTGCAGCGCGTCATTATCAGATAGACCGCTAGGCGAGATCCATACGTGTTTCTTATAGATGTTGGAAATCGTGTCTGAAAGTCCGGTAACCTCCGGTTTGAACATCTGATCGAGGCGGTAAAGGAAGTACGGCACCATTTCTCCCCAGTGTCCGGAGATCACTTTTAGTGTCGGGAATTTCTCAAAGACCCCGGCAAGTATCATTCGGATTACTTGGATCCCTGCCTCATAATGCCAGCCATAGCCGTACGCGCTGAGAATGGTATCGAGTTGGTCATTCAGTCC
>JAIDTL010000099.1 GCA_029060725.1 Muribaculaceae bacterium
GAAAAAGAAGGTGTCGAGATAAGTCTTTGCAATAAAGAAATGTAGTCTGCACTCATTACAAATCACCTGATTATTGTCCCGGAATTATTCAGGAGATTTTCAGCCTTGCAGATTCTAACTTCTTTTACTCCTTTGGCAGCAGAGTCAAGAGCGTTGGTGAGTTTTGGAATCATACCTTTCGCAACAGTCCCGTTTTCTTTTAGATCGCCAAAGTTTTCTTTTGTGATTAGGGGAATGACGGAATTATCATCATCGACATCAGCAAGGACTCCGGCTTTCTCAAAGCAGTAGGTAAGCACAGTTGGTGCAATTCGTGAAGCACCGATTGCTATTGCAGATGCGACTGAATCGGCATTGCAGTTAAGTAGAGTTCCGTTGCCGTCATGGCATATTGCACAAATAACGGGAGTTATTCCGGCTTCGAGTAGAATACGGATGAGGGTATCGTTGACATCTTTTGGATCAATGTCTCCGACAAACCCATAATCAATTGGATTTGCAGGGCGACGGGTAGCTTTTATGATATTGCCATCAGCTCCGGAGAACCCAAGGGCATTGCATCCGGCAGCTTGAAGAAGAGCTACTATGCGCTTATTGATCAGTCCGGCGTATGTCATAGTGACAATATCGAGAGTGGCACGATCTGTTACTCGTCTGCCTTCGATCATAATAGTCTCGATACCCATTTCCTTACTCAAGCGTGTAGCTTCCTTGCCTCCTCCATGCACAAGAATCTTTGGCCCTTCAAGTTTTGAGAAGATATCGACGAAAGTAGCGAGAGCGGTGGGATCGTCAATGACATTCCCACCGATCTTTACTACATTTATATTCTTAATTTCCATATTTTTTCAGCATTCAAGAATTTAAGCCTTCAAGAAGACGCTTTATTACTACCTGAGCAGAAATTTCTCTATTAGCAGCCTCCGGAATAACGATGCTTCTGTCTGATTCGATTACATCGTCAGTGACGATCATATTTCTTCTTACAGGCAGACAGTGCATGAAATAAGCATTGTTTGTAAGAGACATTTTTTCAGCGTCTACAGTCCAGTCTCGATCTGTAGAAATGACTTTTCCGTAATTGGGGTCTTCGTAAGCCGACCAATTTTTTGCGTAGATGAAATCAGCTCCTTCGAAAGCCTTGCGTTGGTCGTATTCGATTTTTGCCCCCTTTGTGAAAGCAGGATCCAGTTCATATCCATGTGGATGGGTGATTACGAAATCGTAACCTGCAGCTATCATCCATTCTGCAAATGAGTTTGGAACTGCTTGGGGAAGTGCCTTTGGGTGTGGTGCCCAGGTCATTACAACTTTCGGACGTTCCTTAGTCTTGTATTCCTCAATCGTGATTAGGTCTGCAAAACTTTGAAGAGGATGTCTTGTAGCAGCCTCCATGCTGAACACCGGTTTACCGGAATATTTTATAAACTGTGATATTACTTTTTCTTCGTAATCATCTTTTTTATTGGTTAGACCGGCAAATGAGCGGACACCGATGATGTCGCAATAGCAACCCATGACAGGAATGGCTTCGAGAAGATGCTCTGCCTTATCGCCATCCATAATGACGCCACGCTCTGTTTCAAGTTTCCAAGCCCCTTGATTCACATCAAGAACTATTACATTCATACCAAGATTCATGGCAGCCTTCTGAGTAGAAAGGCGAGTGCGAAGCGAGGAGTTGAAGAATATCATAAGCAATGTCTTGTTGCGTCCAAGACCGGTGAATGCGAATTTATCTTTCTTTATGAGAGCGGCTTCAGCAAGAGCTTTATCGAGAGCTCCGATGTCTTCTACACAAGTGAATTTTTTCATGTCGTATGTTCAATTATTACTAAAGAGTAATAGCTTTCTTTAGTTCGGTGATAAATTTTTCCGCATCCTTTTGGGAAAGAGTGAGTGCCGGAAGAAGTCTGACGGTCATCTTTCCTGCACCACCGGTGAATACATGGTGGTCGAAAAGGAGTTTCTTGCGGAGTTCAGGACCGGTGAAACCATCAACTTCAAATCCTATCATCAGACCTCTACCTCTTACATCTTGAATCTTAGGAATTTTCTTCAGTTCGTCAATAAGATATTCTCCGACTGATGCAGCATTTTCAATGAGTTTTTCCTCTTCAATGATGTCAAGAACAGCGATAGCTGCAGCGCATGCAAGATGATTTCCACCAAAAGTAGTGCCGAGCATTCCCTTTTTTGCTTCAATTGAAGGAGAAATCAAGACAGCACCCATTGGAAAACCATTTGCAATACCTTTTGCGCAAGTGATTATATCGGGCTTAATATCGTGATGCTGATGAGCGAAGAATTTTCCGGAGCGTCCATAACCTGATTGGATTTCGTCAAGAATAAGGAGAGTTCCTGTTTCTTTGCATTCCTTTTCAAGAGCTTGCATGAACTTAGTCGTAGGTTCGTGGATTCCTGCCACGCCTTGTATTCCTTCAATTATTACAGCCGCATATTCTTTTGTTGAAAGAGCAGCCTTCATCGCATCAAAGTCATTAAGGGGAACAAAAGTTACATTTTCAGTTTTATTGAAAGGGGCTTGGATAGAGGGATTGTCAGTGGCTGCTACAGCGCCCGATGTGCGACCGTGGAAAGCGTGTCCGAAGGCAAGTATTTTGCTTCTTCCTGTAGCAAAAGAGGCGAGCTTCATGGCATTTTCATTTGCCTCAGCTCCGGAATTGCAAAGGAACAGAGCATAGTCGTCGTAATCGGATGTTTTGCCAAGTTTTTCTGCAAGACGTTCCTGAAGCGAATTGATCACAGAATTTGAATAGAAACCGAGTTTTGCAACTTGGTTGGCTACGGCTTCAACGTAGTGTGGATGTGCATGACCTACAGAAATTACTGCATGTCCACCATAAAGGTCAAGGTATTCTGTGCCGTCTTCGGTGTAGACGTGATTGCCGGAACCTTTTACAGGCTCAATATCGTAAAGAGAATATACATCAAATAGTTTCATACTCTTAAAAAGCTGATGGTTTGAGATGAAGACCGGTTGTCTGATCAATTCCGATCATAATGTTCATATTCTGCACAGCCTGTCCTGAAGCACCTTTTAGAAGGTTGTCAATGGCACAAGTCACCAGAAGTTTTTTGCCATGCTTTTCAACATGGATGATAGCCTTATTGGTATTGACAGCCTGCTTGAGATCAATAGAGCGGTCGCTTACAACTGTGAAAGGGGCATTCTGATAAAAGTCTTTATAAAGCTTTGAAGCTTCTTCCTCAGTTAGGTGACAATCAAGAGTAGTCACGGCAAAGATTCCACGAGGAAAGTCGCCACGCATTGGCACGAAATTGATTGTCGCAGTATTATTTGGCTGCAGTTTTTTCAGAGTAGCTGAAATTTCAATCAGATGCTGATGAGTAAAAGGTTTATAGACAGATATATTGTCGTTTCTCCAGCTGAAATGAGTAGTTGCTCCCGGTTTTACACCGGCACCTGTTGATCCGGTGAGAGCTGTGATATTTATGTCGCCATTTTCCGGAAGTAAATTAGCCTTGGCGAGAGGAAGTAGAGAGAGTTGGAGCGCAGTAGCGAAGCAACCGGGATTAGCCACAGACTCAGCAGCTGCTATTTTATCAAATTGGAGTTCCGGCAAGCCATATACATACCCTTCAGATTCATCTCTAAAATCTTGAGCAAGGTCAATTACCTTTAGACCCTCAGGACGATTATTTTCTTCCCAAAAAGTTTTGCTTTGGCCGTGGGCTGAGCAAAGGAAAAGAATGTCTATATCTTCAAGAGGATGGGAATCAGAAAATACAATGTCTGTCTCTCCAAGCAGACCACCGTGAACCTCTGTGATTGGTTTTCCGGCATTGCTTGAGGAATGCACGAATTCAATGCTCACCTCGGGATGGTTGATGAGCAGGCGGAGGAGTTCGCCGGCGGTGTAGCCGGCGCCTCCTATTATACCTATTTTTTTCACTCTGATTTTCCGTTTTTGACCTGATTGTTGTGATATATCTTCATCTGGTTGCCGAGGATCTTGGTGAATCCCTTCACATCGTCGGCAGTCCATGCCTTGTTGACTTCACCATATTCGCCGAAGTCAGTCTTCATCAGGTCGAACGGTGAGTCTACACCGACGAGAGTATAAGAGTAGGGACGAAGGGTAAGCTCGACAGTGCCTGTCACATTGCGCTGAGAGCTTTCGAGCATCTTTTCGATGTCGCGCATTACAGGCTCGAGATATTGAGCTTCATGAAGGAACATGCCATACCATGTGCCAACTTGGTCTTTCCAATATTGTTGCCATTTGGTAAGAGTATGCTTTTCAAGCATCTTGTGGGCGGCGATTATGAGTATAGGACCTGCTGCCTCGAACCCTACACGACCTTTGATTCCGATGATAGTATCGCCGATATGCATATCGCGGCCTATGCCGAAGCGCGAACCGATACGTTCTACTTCGCGGATAGCTTCTATCTTATCAGTATATTCCTTGCCGTTGACTGCTGAGATTTCTCCTTCTTTGAAAGAAATGGTCAGTTTCTCCGGTTCGGTGGCGGTCACTTGTGAAGGATAAGCATGTTCCGGAAGAGTCTGTTCAGAATGGAGTGTTTCTTTGCCGCCAATTGATGTGCCCCAAAGACCTTTGTTGATAGAATATTCCATCTTTTTGAAGTCGGCTTCATAGCCGTGTTTCTTCAGATAGTCGATTTCATATTCACGCGTAAGTGTGAGGTCGCGGGTCGGAGTGATGATCTCGATTTCCGGAGCGAGGATTTGGAAAGTAAGGTCGAAACGAACCTGATCGTTTCCTGCGCCTGTAGAACCGTGGGCGATAGCATCCACTCCAAGTTTTTTAGCGTATTCGATAGTAGCGATAGCCTGGAAAATTCGTTCAGAACTTACCGAGATTGGGTAGGTGCCGTTGCGGAGAACGTTACCTGCAATCATATATTTTATACTCTTATCGTAATAATCTTTTGTTACGTCAAGAGTGGCATGAGAAGCTGCCCCAAGACGTTTAGAGCGGTCGGCTATTTCTTCGAGTTCTTTTTCAGAAAAACCGCCGGTGTTTGCAATAGCGGTGTGCACTTCATAACCAAGATCTTCTGATAGATATTTCACTGCGAATGAGGTATCGAGACCTCCTGAAAATGCGAGAAGCACTTTCTTTTTATTGTTTTCTGACATATTATATACTTTGATTTCTATTCGTGAGACTTATATTTGTTTTCCCTGTGATGAGACCGGCTGGTTGGGATAACACCTATATGATTTCTGTTATGGCAGGCTGGAAAGGCTGCACTCCATAGTTATTTTTTTAGGTGGAGGAGCCGCTTGATACGGTTTCTTACCTTAATCATATAGGGGTTGGCCTGTTGGTCGGCAGGAAGTGGTTGTTTGGGGTCGAAAAGCATGCCGGTGCATAAGCACATGCGTCTGTTGTTTCGCTGCAAGATGTCATAATTTTTGCAACCCTGGCAACCCTGCCAGAATTCCTCGTCGTCTGTCAGTTCCGAGAATGTAACCGGTTTGTAACCCATTCTGGAATTGAGTTTCATGACTGGAAGTGAGGTAGTGATAGAGAAAAGTTTCGCGAACGGAAAGCGAAGTCGAGCCAGCTCGAAGGTTTTCGTCTTGATGGCGCCGGCAAGGCCAAGATGACGGTATTCTGGATCGACAATCAGTCCGGACGTAGCAACGAAATCTCCATGCCCCCAGCTTTCGATGTAGCTGAACCCTACGAGCCTTTCGCCATGCAGAGCTACCACGCTTTTACCGCTCGTGATCTTTTGAGCGATATACTCGGGAGTTCTCTTGGCGATGCCTGTGCCGCGCTGAAGGGCTGATTCATATATCAGCTTCACAATCAGTTCGGCATGTTTTGCATCTTCAGGTTCAGCAAATTTAACTGTGATACCGTTGATTTGCATTTTTGTTTTTCCGAAATATTGTTAAAAATACTGTGTTTGCCCGTCGCGCAAGCCGTGGCTCTCCGTACGCCAAGACCCTTTTTCTGTTTGAGTGGGGC